>NZ_JBIVKZ010000009.1:362484-368877 GCF_044751025.1 Streptomyces sp. NPDC088747 | reverse complement strand
AAACGCCCGGTTACATTCCGAACCCGGAAGCTAAGCCTCATAGCGCCGATGGTACTGCAGGGGGGACCCTGTGGGAGAGTAGGACGCCGCCGAACAAATCTTAGAGAGCTGGTCCCCGAACTTCGGTTCGGGGACCAGCTCTTTTTTGTTTTGCGTCACTTGCAGTTCACGTTGCGCGACCACCATCCGAAGCATGGGTACTGCCGCAATGCTCAGGGCCGCAGGTGTCGGAGCCGGTGACGAGGTCATCGTGCCGGCGTTCGGGAACGTCGAGGTCGCCGAGGCCGTCACCCAGGCCGGTGCGACCGTCGTCTTCGCCGACATCGACCCCACGACGTACTGCCTCGACGCCGACGCCGTCGAGTCCGTGGTGACTCCGCGGACGGCGGCCCTCGTCGCCGTGCACCGCTTCGGGCGGTCGGCGGACATCGCACGCCTCCTGGAGGTCGGGCAGCGGCGCGGACTCCTCGTGCTGGAGCAGGGGGAGTCCGAGGCGCCGTACGACGAGATCGCGCAGCGCAGGACCCGGGCCGCGTACCTCGACGCGCGGCTGCGTGGGGTGCGGACGCCGGACGGGGGCGCCGGGCACACGTACCAGCAGTACGTCGTGCGGGTGCCGGGCAATGGCCGGCCGGATCGTGACGCCTTCGCCCGGGCCGTGCGGGCCAGGGGAGTTGAGTGCTGGGTGCCGGTGAAGACGCCCGTGCACCGTATGGCGGGGTTCCGTCGGGACGTACGGCTTCCGGTGACCGAGCTGGCCGCGGACGACACTCTCGCGCTGCCCGTGGACGGGGAGTTGACCAAGCGGGAGATGCAACGAATCGTCTCCGCGTGCAATGCGCTCGGTGGGCTGCTTCAGCCCGCTTCCTGACCGACGGCTGATTGGCCGGGACTTGTTGGGCGCATCCCTCGGTTCGGGGTATGATCTATCTCGTTGCCGCGAGGGAAACCTCGAAAAGGCGACCGGCCCCCCTAGCTCAGTCGGTAGAGCGTCTCCATGGTAAGGAGAAGGTCAACGGTTCGATTCCGTTGGGGGGCTCCAGCGAAAAGGCCTCCGCCCTTACGGGCGGGGGCCTTTGTCGTGTTCGGGAGCCGGGCCTCAGTCCTTCTGGAGGCCGGGAACTCGCATCGCCAGAATCGCCATGTCGTCGGACGGGGCGTCGGAGGCGAAGCGCTCCACCGCGCGCATGATCCGGGCGGCCACCGCCCCCGCCGTGAGCCCAGTGCAGGTGGTGAGGACGTCCGTGAGACCGTCGTCGCCGAGCATGCGGGTGCCCTCGCGGCGTTCGGTGACGCCGTCCGTGACGCAGAGGAGGACGTCGCCCGGATCGAGGGTGACGGTCTGCTCGTACAGCTCCAGGTCGTCCATGACGCCGAGGAGGGGCTGCGGGTCGGCGGCCGGTTCGACCGTGCCGTCCTGGCGCAGGCGGAGCGGAAGCGGGTGGCCGGCGCAGACCACCTTCAGGAGCGCCGAGCCGTCCTCCTGGGGCCACAACTCGCCGTACAGGAGCGTGAGGAAGCGGCTGCGGGCACCCTCGTCGAGAATCGCGGAGTTCAGCCGCTCCAGGACAGCGGGGCCGGTGAATCCCTCGCGGGCCAGCAGCCTGAGCGCGTGCCGGGCCAGGCCGGTCACCGCCGCCGCCTCCGGGCCCGTACCGCATACGTCGCCGATGGCGAAGCCGTACGCGCCGTCGCGGATCGGGAAGAGGTCGTAGAAGTCGCCGCCGACTTCGTTGCCCTCGCCGGCCGCTCGGTAGATGACCTCGACCTCGACGCCGTCGATGTGGGGGAGTTCCGGGGGGAGGAGGCTGCGCTGGAGGGACTGGCTGATGGCCATGCGCTCCGAGTACAGGCGGGCGTTGTCGAGGGCCAGGGCGGCCCTGCGGCTCAAGTCCTCGGCGAGTTCCAGGATTTCCTGACGGAAGTGTTCGTCGGACGGCTTGCCCAGCGTCAGCATGCCGATGACGCGGTTGCGCGCCACCAGGGGGAGGACGACCGTCTCGCCGCCGACCGCGGCCGCTGTGGCGAGAGTTGAGCCGATTCCCGAGCTGAGTGTCGCGCGTTCGCTCAGACTGCGCACGGAATTGCGCAGGGCCTCGTCGTGGGCCGCCTCCGCGGGGGCGGCCCAGATGCGCGCGCCGGGAGTCGGGACCGGGTCCGGCGGGTCGATCTTGGAGAGCAACGCCTTGAGGCCGTCGATGCGTTCCTCGTCCTCGTGCAGGACGTAGGAGAGATACGGATCCGACGCCTGGTCGGCGATCGTGTAGACGGCGCACCAGGTGGCCAGGGTCGGGACCGTCATCTGGGCCATGAGGGCCAGTGTCTGGTCACGGTCCAGGGTGCCGGCGAGGAGGTCGGAGGCCTCCACGAGGAAGGACAGCGAGCCGCGGCGCAGACGCTCAAGCTCCCCCAGGCGGGCGGATTCCACGGCCAGCGCGATGCGGTCGGCGGCGAACTGGAGGCGCAGGGCCTCCTCGTTGGAGTATCTGCCCGGTCCCTCGGCGGCGACGCCGAGGGAGCCGGTGAGGCGGCCCTCGACCTTCAGCGGGACGGTGACGACCGAGCGCATGCCGGTGCCGCTGAGGAGCGGGACGGCGCCGGGGACGACCGTCAGGTCCTCGTGGACGGCCGGCATGCGGGCCGAGCCGTACCGCCCGGGGCCCGCCTCGACGGGGACGCGGGCGAAGCGCTGGCGGGCGGAGGGGAGGCCCGTCGAGGCCCGTACCTCCAACTCCGTCTCGTCGTCGGTCGCCAGGAGCAGGAAGGCGGAGTCGCCGTCGAGCATGTCGCGGGCGCGCTCCACCGTGCGCTGGAGGAGGCCGTCCAGGTCGTCGGGGGCCGGGGAACCGATGAAGACCTCGAAGGGGTCGGAGGCCTGGCCCTCGGAGCTGGTGGTCGTGTCGGTGGCCGAGACACGCAACGGGGTCTGGAGGACGGCGCGTTCGTGGTCGCGTACGAGCAGGCAGACCGTGGAGGGTTCGCCGCCTGTGTCGCGGACCCGCAGGTGCGAGGCGTAGACGGGAGTCACCCGGCCGTTGGCCCCGCGGATGCCGTACGTGCCCTCCCAGCGCGAGAGTTGGAGGGCCTCGACGATTCCGGTACTGGTGCCCGGGGTGTGCGGCCAGGCGGCGAGGTCGGTGAGCGGCTTGCCGATGACCAGCTCGGCGGAGTAGCCGAAGAGATCCTCCGCGTCCTCGTTCCAGGCGTTGATCGCGCCGGTCCGGTCGATCTGGACGACCGCGACCCGTACCCGGCCGTCGGCGAGCGGGAGGAGGGCGGCCGGCAGGGCCGGGCCCGCGGTGCGGGTGCCCACCGGGCGCTCGGGGAGTTCGAGCTGGAACCAGACCTGCTTCTGCGTGGGGGTGTACTCGACGCCCCAGCGGCCCGCCAGGGCGGCGCAGAGCTGGAGGCCGCGGCCGCCCTCGCTGTCGGGGTTGCCCATGTTGATGGCCGTGGCCTGGAGTGGAATTTCCCGTTCCGGGTAGCGATCCGCCACCTCGATGCGTACGCCGTCGTCGCTGCGCAGACACAGGACGTCCGCGGAGGTGCCCGCATGTACGACGGCATTGGTGACGAGTTCGCTGGTGAGGACCACGGCGTCGTCGACGATGTCGGCGAAGCCCCAGCCCTGGAGGGTGTCACGGACGAAGGAGCGGGCGGTCGCGACCGATCGTCCCACGGGCTCGAAACTGGCGGCCGCGCGCGCGGTGATCACAGAACTCCTTGTCCGGTTGTCGGCATGCGGGGCTCCATGGCCGCCCCGCTCCTGCCGGGGCAGAGCGTTCTTCCCCGTCGGCCGGGGATCCTGGGGCGATCCCCCAGGGTGCAGTCCGGTGGTCATGGTGCGGCGCCCCTCCGATGCCTGCCCGCTCGTGCTCGTGCCACCGCCCAGGCCGAACGGGACCGGCACGGCTGGACAGCCGCATGCAAGGTTACTTACCTTCGCCGTCCATGCGGATGCAGGTTGCACTGTTTCCGCCCGGAGGGTGTGCGGACGGTGTGCGAAGCTGCCGAACTGTTATGGCCGGGTTCAGGCATGGTGAAACACTGGGCAGGCTCCTGGTGAAGGTACTGGCAGGCTGAGTGCCTGCGAGTACGCGAAGCAGTAGTAACGGAGCAGTAGTACCCGAGTACGCCGAGCAGTAATGGTCGACCCTTGTGGGAGGGACGCAGTGGAGTCTGGCGCAGCGACGCGGAGCACTGAGACGCGCGCGAAAGGCGGACGGTCCCGTAGCAACCCGCGCCCACCGAGCAACGGCACCACCGAAGTGGACACGGCTGCCCTGAACCGGCTGATGGCAGCCCTGGTGTCGATGCGGGACGGCAACTTCCGCAAGCGGCTCACGGTCTCCGGCGACGGCGTGATGTCCGAGATCTCGGCGGTCTTCAACGAGGTGGCCGACCGGAATCTGCACCTCACGGGCGAGTTGTCCCGGGTGCGGCGGGTGGTCGGACGTGAGGGAAAACTCACGGAACGGCTGGCGGCCGGGGCCTCTGAGGGTTCCTGGGCCGCCGCGATCGACGCCTCGAACGCGCTCGTCGACGATCTCGTACGTCCTGTCTCCGAGGTCGGGCGGGTGCTCTCGGCGGTCGCTGAGGGCGATCTGTCGCCGCGGATGGACCTGCGGGTGCAGGCCGCGGACGGGAACGGGCATCCGCTGCGCGGTGAGTTCCTCAAGGTCGGCCGCACGGTCAACAACCTGGTCGACCAGCTCTCCACGTTCACCGATGAGGTCACGCGGGTGGCCAGCGAGGTGGGCACCGAGGGCAAGCTGGGCGGACAGGCCCGGGTGCGCGGTATGTCCGGTTCGTGGAAGGACCTCACGGACTCGGTCAACACCATGGCGTACCGGCTGACGGCTCAGGTGCGTGACATCGCTCTCGTGACAACGGCGGTCGCCAAGGGTGACTTGTCCCGGAAGGTCACGGTTCACGTGGCCGGCGAGATGCTGGAGCTGAAGAACACCGTCAACACGATGGTCGACCAGCTGTCGTCCTTCTCCTCCGAGGTGACGCGAGTCGCGCGCGAGGTGGGTACGGAGGGCGAGCTCGGCGGCCAGGCCAAGGTGCCGGGTGTGGCGGGTGTGTGGAAGGACCTCACCGATTCGGTGAACCTCATGGCCGGCAACCTCACGGCCCAGGTGCGCGGGATCGCCCAGGTGACGACGGCGGTCGCCAGCGGCGACCTGTCGCAGAAGGTGACGGTTTCGGCACGCGGTGAGGTCGCGCAGCTCGCCGAGACCATCAACCAGATGACCGCGACGCTGCGGACGTTCGCCGACGAGGTCACCCGCGTGGCCAACGAGGTCGGCGGCGAGGGGCAGCTCGGCGGGCAGGCGAACGTGCCGGGCGCGGCGGGGACGTGGAAGGACCTGACGGACTCCGTCAATACGGTCTTCCGGAACCTGACGACCCAGGTGCGCGACATCGCCGCGGTGACGACGGCGGTGGCCAACGGCGACCTGTCGCAGAAGGTCAGCGTCGAGGTCGCCGGCGAGATGCTGGAGCTGAAGAACACCGTCAACACGATGGTCGACCAGCTGTCGTCGTTCGGTGCCGAGGTCACCCGGGTGGCCCGGGAGATCGGTGTCGAGGGTGAACTGGGCGGACAGGCGCAGGTGCCCGGCGCGGCCGGCACCTGGAAGGACCTGACGGACTCCGTCAACACCGCCTTCCGGAACCTGACCGGCCAGGTCCGCAACATCGCGCAGGTGACGACGGCCGTGGCCAACGGTGACCTGTCGCAGAAGGTCACCGTCGACGTCTCCGGCGAGATGCTCCAGCTGAAGAACACCGTCAACACGATGGTGGACCAGCTGTCGTCCTTCGCCGACCAGGTCACGCGGATGGCCCGGGACGTGGGCACGGAGGGCCGCCTCGGCGGTCAGGCCCGCGTGGACGGCGTATCCGGTACGTGGAAGGAACTCACGGACTCCGTCAACTTCATGGCGGGGAACCTGACCTCGCAGGTACGGCAGATCGCTCAGGTCACGACCGCTGTCGCCCGGGGTGACCTGTCCCAGAAGATCGACGTGGACGCGCGCGGCGAGATCCTGGAGCTGAAGAACACCATCAACACGATGGTCGACCAGCTCTCCGCCTTCGCGGACCAGGTGACGCGGGTCGCGCGTGACGTGGGTACGGAGGGGCGGCTCGGCGGGCAGGCGCAGGTGCCCGGGGTCGCCGGTGTGTGGCGTGACCTGACGGACTCCGTGAACGGCATGGCGGGCAACCTCACCGCCCAGGTGCGCAACATCGCGCAGGTCGCGACGGCGGTGGCCCGGGGTGACCTGTCGCAGAAGATCGACGTGGACGCGCGCGGCGAGATCCTGGAGCTGAAGAACACCCTCAACACGATGGTCGACCAGCTCTCGAACTTCGCGGAGCAGGTGA
>NZ_JBIVKZ010000009.1:318865-362389 GCF_044751025.1 Streptomyces sp. NPDC088747 | reverse complement strand
TCCCAGAAGATCGACGTGGACGCGCGCGGCGAGATCCTGGAGCTGAAGAACACCCTCAACACGATGGTCGACCAGCTCTCGAACTTCGCGGAGCAGGTGACGCGGGTGGCCCGAGAGGTGGGCACCGAGGGGCAGTTGGGCGGTCAGGCCGAGGTGCAGGGTGTCTCCGGCACCTGGAAGGACCTCACCCAGTCGGTGAACTTCATGGCCAACAACCTGACCATCCAGGTGCGCAACATCGCCGAGGTCACCACGGCGGTGGCCAAGGGCGACCTGTCGAAGAAGATCACCGTCGACGCGAAGGGCGAGATCCTCGAACTCGTCACCACCGTCAACACGATGGTCGACCAGCTGTCCAACTTCGCGGAGCAGGTGACCCTGGTCGCCCGCGAGGTGGGCACCGAGGGCAACCTGGGCGGGCAGGCGCGGGTGCCGGGTGTCACGGGCATCTGGAAGGACCTGAGCGACAACGTCAACGTGATGGCCAACAACCTGACCAACCAGGTGCGGAACATCTCCCAGGTCGCGGCGGCGGTGGCCAACGGCGACCTCACCAAGACGGTCACCGTCGAGGCGAGCGGCGAGGTCGCCGCTCTCGCCGACACCGTCAACACGATGGTGAAGACGCTGAGTTCGTTCGCCGACCAGGTCACCAAGGTGGCCCGCGAGGTGGGCACGGACGGCATCCTCGGTGGCCAGGCGCACGTACCGGGAGTCGCCGGCACGTGGAAGGACCTCACCGAGTCGGTGAACGGCATGGCGTCGAACCTGACCGGTCAGGTCCGCAACATCGCGATGGTCACGACGGCCATCGCGAAGGGCGATCTGACCAAGAAGATCGACATCGACGCCCGCGGCGAGATGCTGGAACTCAAGACCACCATCAACACTATGGTCGACCAGCTCTCCTCGTTCGCCGAGGAGGTCACCCGGGTGGCCCGCGAGGTGGGCACGGAGGGCCAGTTGGGCGGCCAGGCGCGGGTGCGGGATGTCGACGGCACGTGGCGCGACCTGACGGAGTCCGTGAACGAGATGGCCGGGAACCTCACCCGGCAGGTACGCGCGATGGCGCGGGTGGCGACCGCGGTGACCCGCGGCGACCTGAACCTGAAGATCGACGTGGACGCCTCCGGCGAGATGCAGGAGCTCCAGGACTACATCAACAAGATGATCGCCAACCTGCGCGACACCACCATCGCCAACAAGGAACAGGACTGGCTCAAGGGCAACCTCGCCCGCATCTCCGCGCTGATGCAGGGCCGCCGTGACCTTGAGGACGTGGCGTCGCTGATCATGAGCGAGCTGACTCCCGTCGTCGCCGCGCAGCACGGCGCGTTCTTCCTGTCCATGCCGATGGTGGACGGCAAGGACAGCGGCTTGGAGGACGAGGGCGCGTACGAGCTGCGCATGCTCGGGTCCTACGGCTACTCGATGGGCTCCATGCCGACGTCGTTCCGGCCCGGTGAGGCGCTGATCGGCACGGCGGCCAAGGAGAAGCGCACGATCCTGGTGGAGAACGCCCCGAGCGGCTATCTGAAGATCTCCTCCGGGCTCGGGGAGGCGCCCCCGGCACAGGTGATCGTCCTGCCCGTGCTCTTCGAGGCGACCGTGCTCGGCGTCATCGAGCTCGCGTCCTTCACGCCGTTCACGCAGATCCAGAAGGACTTCCTGAACCAGATCGCCGAGATGATCGCGACGAGCGTCAACACCATCTCCGTCAACACGAAGACGGAGGTGCTGCTGAAGCAGTCGCAGGAGCTGACCGAGCAGCTCCAGGAGCGGTCGGCGGAGCTGGAGAGCCGGCAGAAGGCACTCCAGGACTCCAACGGCCAGCTGGAGGAGAAGGCCGAGCAACTCGCCCAGCAGAACCGCGACATCGAGGTGAAGAACACCGAGATCGAGGAGGCCAGGCAGGTCCTGGAGGAGCGCGCCGAGCAGCTCGCGGTCTCGATGCGCTACAAGAGCGAGTTCCTGGCGAACATGTCGCACGAACTGCGCACACCGCTCAACTCCCTGCTGATCCTGGCCAAACTGCTCGCCGACAACGCGGACACGAACCTCACCCCCAAGCAGGTCGAGTTCGCCGAGACGATCCACGGCGCGGGTTCCGACCTGCTCCAGCTGATCAACGACATCCTCGACCTGTCGAAGGTCGAGGCGGGCAAGATGGACGTGTCGCCGACCCGCATCGCGCTGGTTCAGCTCGTCGACTACGTGGAGGCCACTTTCCGCCCGCTGACCGCGGAGAAGGGCCTCGACTTCTCGGTACGCGTGTCGCCGGAACTGCCCGCCACGCTGCACACCGACGAACAGCGTCTCCTCCAGGTGCTGCGCAACCTGCTCTCCAACGCGGTGAAGTTCACCGACTCCGGGGCGGTCGAGCTGGTGATCCGGCCGGCCGGCGCGGAGGTGCCGGTGGCCATCCGGGAGCAGCTCCTCGAAGCGGGTTCGCTGCGGGACGCGGACGCGGACCTGATCGCGTTCTCCGTGACGGACACCGGCATCGGGATCGCGGCCAGCAAGATGCGGGTGATCTTCGAGGCCTTCAAGCAGGCGGACGGTACGACCAGCCGCAAGTACGGCGGTACGGGCCTGGGGCTCTCCATCTCGCGGGAGATCGCGCGGCTGTTGGGCGGTGAGATCCACGCGCAGAGCGAACCCGGACGCGGCTCCACGTTCACGCTGTATTTGCCGCTGCACCCCAGTGAACTGCCTCCCCAGGGTTACGGGCAGCTCGCGCCGGCCCTGGAGGCGGGGGAGTTGCTCGCCTCCGAGGCGGAGCTCGCCGGGTCGGGTATCCAGATGCCGGCCGAGGTGAAGTCGTACCAGGAGACCCAGAACGGGCCCGCCGCGCTCTTCCGGCGGCGCCGCAGGACGGTGCCCGCCGACGAGCCGAGGACGGCGCAGGCCGGGCAGCCGGGCGGGACGCTGGAGCAGTGGGCGCCCGCGGGCCGGCCGGAGGCGACGCCGCAGCCCCGTCGCGGGATCCGGTTCGAGGGTGAGAAGGTGCTCATCGTCGACGACGACATCCGCAACGTGTTCGCGCTGACCAGCGTGTTGGAGCAGCACGGCCTCTCGGTGCTCTACGCCGAGAACGGCCGCGAGGGCATCGAGGTCCTGGAGCAGCACGACGATGTGACGGTCGTTCTGATGGACATCATGATGCCGGAGATGGACGGTTATGCGACGACGACGGCGATCCGGCGGATGCCTCAGTTCGCCGGGCTGCCGATCATCGCGCTCACGGCGAAGGCGATGAAGGGCGACCGCGAGAAGGCCATCGAGTCGGGTGCTTCCGACTATGTGACCAAGCCGGTCGATCCCGACCATCTGCTCACCGTGATGGAACAGTGGATGCGTGAGCAGTGACACTCTCGCATCGGAAATCGTGTACGACGGTCCGCTTCCGGATAACTCACTGTGGCCGACGCCGTGTAGAAGCACGGGATTCGGGGAACCTTCTGGTCTCCCACCGCGTTTCTGCTACGTGCACAGTGACATCGCGGTGACAGGGTGTGGCGACAGGCGGGGTGCGGCTACCATGACCGGCACAAGGGCGGGCGACGCAACGGAGTCGTCCCCTGGGGTGGCGCCCGGTGCACTGCCGGGGCGAGGAGGGCGGGCCATGGTGCAGAAGGCCAAGATCCTCCTGGTCGATGACCGGCCGGAGAATCTGCTGGCGCTGGAGGCGATCCTCTCCGCGCTCGATCAGACACTGGTGCGGGCATCGTCCGGGGAGGAAGCGCTCAAAGCACTACTCACGGACGACTTCGCGGTCATTTTGCTGGACGTCCAGATGCCGGGCATGGACGGTTTCGAAACCGCCGCGCACATCAAGAGGCGGGAACGGACCCGGGACATCCCGATCATCTTCCTCACCGCCATCAACCACGGCCCGCATCACACCTTCCGGGGTTATGCGGCCGGCGCGGTGGACTACATCTCCAAGCCGTTCGACCCATGGGTGCTGCGCGCGAAGGTCTCGGTCTTCGTCGAGCTCTACATGAAGAACTGCCAACTCCGGGAGCAGGCGGCGCTGCTGCGGCTCCAGCTGGAGGGCGGCGGCGGCAAGGCGACGCTGGGGGACACGAAGGAGCCCGCCGGGCTGCTCGCCGAACTCTCCGCGCGGCTCGCGGCTGTTGAGGAACAGGCCGAGGCCCTGTCCAAGCAGCTCGACGACGACTCGGCGGACGCGGCGGCAGTGGCGACAGCGGCCCATCTCGAACGCAAGCTCACAGGCCTGCGCAGAGCGCTGGACGCGTTGGAACCGGGCACGGGGAACGGTGCGGCGTCGGTGCCGTCGCAGAACTGAGCGGGTCCCGGCCGGCACCGTCGAGGAACCCCGGACCTGCTCGGACCGGCCGCGCGCCGAGGGCGGGTTCGGCCGGGCCGCCGAGGCGCGGCCGGGTGTGCCGGGCGGGGCAAGGCCGGTGAGGCGGCGTCAGTTCGGCGTACGAGTTCGGGCGACACGAACGGGTGAAGCAGTAGGCACACGTGTCCGCTGTCGTCTCCACCGGTAACCTCACACACATGGCCTCACGTCAGTCCGCAGCCAGGAAGCCGCCCGCGAAGAAGACGGCCGCTCCGACGAAGGCCCCCGCGAAAAAGGCCGTCGCCAAGAAGGCGCCCGCCAAGAAGGCCGCGGCGAAGAAGCCCGCACCCGCGCCGGCGCCCAGTCCGACCGCGGGCGTGTACAGGCTCGTGCGCGCCCTCTGGCTGGGTGTCGCGCACGCCGTGGGGGCGACGTTCCGCGGCATAGGGCGGGGCGCGAAAGGGCTCGACCCGGCGCATCGCAAGGACGGTCTCGCTCTGCTGCTGCTCGGCCTCGCACTGATCACCGCCGCGGGCACCTGGTCCAACCTCCAGGGCCCGGTCGGCGACCTCGTCGAGATGCTCGTCACCGGCGCCTTCGGCCGCCTCGACCTGCTGGTCCCGATACTGCTCGGAGTCATCGCGGCCCGGCTCATCCGGCATCCCGAGCAGCCCGAGGCGAACGGCCGCATCGTGATCGGCCTGTCCGCGCTCGCCATCGGGGTGCTCGGCCAGGTCCACATCGCGTGCGGGGCGCCCGCGCGCAGCGACGGCATGCAGGCGATAAGGGACGCGGGCGGCCTCATCGGCTGGGGCGCGTCCACTCCACTGACGTACACCATGGGCGATGTGCTCGCCGTCCCGCTCCTGGTGCTGCTCACGATCTTCGGCCTGCTCGTCGTCACGGCGACGCCGGTCAACGCGATTCCGCAGCGGCTGCGGCTGCTCGGCCAGAAGCTGGGCATCATCCAGGCCGACGAGGAGGACTTCCTCGACGCGGACGACGAGCGCTACGACGAGCAGTGGCGCGAGGCGCTCCCCGCGCGCCCCAGGAAGGGCTCACGCGCCCCCGAGGAGTACGACCCCGACGTCGCCGAGCAGGAGGCGCTCAGCAAGCGCCGTGGGCGCCCCAGACGGCCCGCCGTGCGGCAGCCCGACATGAACCGGCCGATGGACGCGGTGGACGTAGCCGCGGCCGCCGCCGCGGCGCTCGACGGGGCCGTGCTGCACGGGATGCCGCCCTCGCCGCTGGTGGCCGACCTGACGCAGGGCGTCGGTGGCGAGCGGGACGGGTTCGAGGAGACGACGCCGGTCCCGGCCGCGCGCGCCAAAGTCGTTCCCGGGGCCAAGCGGCCCAAGCAGGAGATGCTCAAGGCCGAATCCGTCGTGCCCGACCTCACCAAGGCCGCGCCCGAGGAACCGCGCGAACTGCCCCCGCGCGCGGAGCAGCTCCAGCTCTCCGGAGACATCACCTACTCCCTGCCCTCGCTCGACCTCCTCGAGCGCGGCGGCCCCGGCAAGACCCGCAGCGCCGTCAACGACGCGGTGGTCGCCTCCCTCCAGAACGTCTTCATGGAGTTCAAGGTCGACGCCAAGGTCACCGGCTTCACGCGCGGGCCGACGGTCACGCGGTACGAGGTCGAGCTCGGCCCCGCCGTGAAGGTCGAGCGGATCACGGCACTCGCCAAGAACATCGCGTACGCCGTCGCCAGCCCCGACGTGCGGATCATCAGCCCGATCCCCGGAAAGTCGGCGGTCGGCATCGAGATCCCGAACTCCGACCGCGAGATGGTCAACCTCGGCGACGTGCTGCGCCTCGCGGACGCCGCCGAGGACGACCACCCGATGCTCGTCGCGCTCGGCAAGAACGTCGAGGGCGGCTACGAGATGGCCAATCTCGCGAAGATGCCGCACGTCCTGGTGGCCGGCGCGACCGGCTCCGGCAAGTCCTCGTGCATCAACTGCCTGATCACGTCCGTCATGGTCCGCGCGACCCCCGAGGACGTGCGGATGGTCCTCGTCGACCCCAAGCGCGTCGAGCTGACCGCGTACGAGGGCATCCCGCACCTGATCACGCCGATCATCACCAACCCGAAGCGGGCCGCCGAGGCGCTCCAGTGGGTCGTACGGGAGATGGATCTGCGGTACGACGACCTCGCGGCGTTCGGGTACCGGCACATCGACGACTTCAACGAGGCCATCAGGAACGGCAAGGTGAAGCTGCCCGAGGGCAGTGAGCGCGAGCTGACGCCGTACCCGTACCTGCTGGTGATCGTCGACGAACTCGCGGACCTGATGATGGTCGCGCCGCGCGACGTCGAGGACTCGATCGTGCGCATCACCCAGCTCGCGCGTGCGGCCGGCATCCACCTCGTGCTGGCCACACAGCGGCCCTCCGTCGACGTCGTCACCGGTCTGATCAAGGCGAACGTGCCGTCCCGGCTCGCCTTCGCCACCTCCTCGCTCGCCGACAGCCGGGTCATCCTCGACCAGCCCGGTGCCGAGAAGCTGATCGGCAAGGGCGACGGGCTCTTCCTGCCGATGGGGGCGAACAAACCCGTCCGGCTCCAGGGCGCCTTCGTCACCGAGGACGAGATCGCGGCGGTCGTGCAGCACTGCAAGGACCAGATGGCGCCGGTCTTCCGTGAGGACGTCACGGTGGGCACCAAGCAGAAGAAGGAGATCGACGAGGACATCGGCGACGACCTCGACCTGCTGTGCCAGGCGGCCGAACTGGTCGTCTCCACCCAGTTCGGGTCCACCTCGATGCTCCAGCGGAAGCTGCGCGTCGGCTTCGCGAAGGCCGGGCGCCTGATGGACCTGATGGAGTCCCGCGGCATCGTGGGTCCGAGCGAGGGCTCCAAGGCCCGTGACGTGCTGGTGAAGGCCGACGAGCTGGATGGTGTGCTGGCCGTGATCCGCGGGGAAGCCGAAGCGTAGGAACGCGGGGAAGCCGAAGCACACGAGAAGCAGGAAGCGAAGCACAGGAAATCAAGACAGGACGGCCGGCTCCGCGGATGAGATCGCCGTGAACGGGTACCTGAACGTGACTCACCCGTAAGGAAACGGTGAGCAACCGTTTCCCTTCGTCGCGCGTCAAGTTGAGGGAGGGGACACGTACGTGTCCCAACATCAGGATGACCGGCCATTCTGATGGCGTAAGAAGTCCCACCGCCCGGTTGCCCCACCCTCTCGTACCCCCCCTAAACTGAACCTCCAGCACAGGTGGCTACACGCTCGAAAGGCGCCCCCGTGTCCATCGGCACCCCCCCCGACGGCAACTCTCCCGAAGACGAGCGTCCGTTCGAAGACGACCGTGAGGCCGCCCAGCCTTCGATCGGCCATGCCCTGCGCCAGGCCCGCATCGAAGCCGGGCTCACCGTCGACGACGTCAGCAATGCCACCCGGGTCCGCATCGCCATCGTGCACTCGATCGAACAGGACGACTTCGCGCCCTGTGGCGGCGACGTCTACGCGCGCGGTCACATCCGTACCCTGGCGAACGCCGTCCACCTCGATCCCGGTCCGCTGCTCGCGCGCTACGACGCCGAGCACGGCGGGCGTCCCGCGCCGACGCCGGCCGCCCCGCTCTTCGAGGCGGAACGGATCCGTCCCGAGCGGCGCGGACCGAACTGGACCGCCGCCATGGTCGCCGCGATCGTCGCGGTGATCGGCTTCGTCGGCTTCACCATGGTCAAGGGCGACGGCGGTGACGACTCCACGACGCAGGTCGCCGAGGGGTCCACACCGACCGCGAGCAAGCCCGCGGCCAAGCCGACCGCGACCAAGCCCGCGGACCCGAAGCCGGACCCCTCCGACAGCGCCATCGCCGCCGCCCCGCAGGACAAGGTGACCGTCCAGGTCAGCGCCCCCGACGGGCGCAGCTGGATCTCCGCCAAGGACCACAACGGACGGCTGCTCTTCGACGGACTCCTGGAGCGTGGCCAGTCCAAGACCTTCCAGGACCAGGAGAAGATCGATCTGGTTCTGGGTGACGCGGGCGCCATCCAGCTGCACGTCAACGGCAAGGAAATCGAAGACGAGTTCCAGCCCGGTCAGGTCGAGCGCCTGACGTACACGAAGGGCGACCCCGAGGTCGGATAACCGGCCCAAGGGGCACGTGTGTACGGGGTTGGCCAAGATCGGCCAACCCCGTCGACGTGGGCTGTCAGCGGGACGAAGTAGTCTTGAGCCCATGCCTGAACGCCGTACCGTCGCACTCGTCACCCTTGGCTGCGCCCGTAACGAGGTGGACTCGGAGGAGCTCGCAGGCCGCTTGGAGGCGGACGGCTGGCAACTCGTGGAGGACGCCGAGGAAGCGGACGTCGCCGTCGTCAACACCTGTGGCTTCGTGGAAGCCGCCAAGAAGGACTCCGTCGACGCCCTCCTCGAAGCCAATGATCTCAAGGGGCACGGGAGAACCCAGGCCGTCGTGGCCGTGGGCTGCATGGCCGAGCGGTACGGCAAGGAACTCGCCGAGGCGCTGCCCGAGGCCGACGGCGTGCTCGGCTTCGACGACTACGCCGACATCTCCGACCGCCTCCAGACCATCCTGAACGGCGGGATCCACGCCGCGCACACCCCCCGCGACCGCCGCAAGCTGCTGCCGATCAGCCCGGCCGAGCGGCAGAGCGCGGGCGAGGACGTGGCCCTGCCCGGCCACGGCGCCCCCACCGACCTCCCCGAGGGCCTCGCCCCCGAGTCCGGCCCGCGTGCGCCCCTGCGGCGCCGTCTGGACGGTTCGCCCGTCGCCTCGGTGAAGCTCGCCTCCGGCTGCGACCGGCGCTGCACCTTCTGCGCCATCCCGTCCTTCCGCGGCTCGTTCATCTCGCGCCGCCCGAGCGACGTGCTCAACGAGACCCGCTGGCTCGCCGAGCAGGGCGTCAAGGAGGTCATGCTGGTCTCCGAGAACAACACCTCGTACGGCAAGGACCTCGGTGACATCCGGCTCCTGGAGACGATGCTGCCCGAGCTGGCCGAGATCGAGGGCATCGAGCGCGTGCGGGTCAGCTACCTCCAGCCGGCCGAGATGCGCCCCGGACTCATCGACGCGCTCACCTCGACGCCGAACGTGGTGCCCTACTTCGACCTCTCCTTCCAGCACTCCGCGCCCGACGTGCTGCGCGCGATGCGGCGCTTCGGTGACACCGACCGCTTCCTCGAACTGCTCGACACGATCCGTGCCAAGGCACCGCAGGCCGGTGTGCGGTCCAACTTCATCGTCGGTTTCCCCGGCGAGACCGAGGCCGATCTCGCCGGGCTGGAGCGGTTCCTCACGGGCGCGCGGCTCGACGCGATCGGCGTCTTCGGGTACTCCGACGAGGACGGCACGGAAGCGGCGACGTACGAGCACAAGCTCGACGCGGACGTCGTCGCGGAGCGGCTCGCGCGGGTCTCCCGGCTGGCCGAGGAGCTCGTGTCGCAGCGGGCCGAGGAGCGTGTGGGGGAGACGGTGCGCGTCCTCGTCGAGTCGGTCGACTCGGCGGACGGCGCCTACGGACGGGCCGAGCACCAGGCGCCCGAGACGGACGGGCAGGTGCTCTTCACGAGCGGCGAAGGTCTGACCGTCGGCCTTATCGTCGAGGCCAAGGTGGTCGGTACGGAAGGTGTCGACCTGGTGGCCGAGCCGCTTCTGGGCTCGCTCCCGTGTACTGAGGAGGCGGGCAGATGACCGGAGCCCCGGCATCCGCGGCGGGCAGCACCCCCAGCGCGAAAGGTGCGCCGGGCGTTCCCGGCGCTCCGGGGGGCGCGAAGCCGGTGCGGGCCGGGAAGCTGGGCGCTGCGGCCGTCAACCAGGCCAGCCTCTGGAACATCGCGAACATCCTGACCATGATCCGGCTCGTTCTCGTGCCCGGTTTCGTCGCCCTGATGCTGGCCGACGGCGGGTACGACCCCGCCATGCGCGCCTGGGCCTGGGCCGCCTTCGCCGTCGCCATGATCACCGACATCTTCGACGGCCATCTGGCGCGCACCTACGACCTCGTCACCGACTTCGGGAAGATCGCCGACCCCATCGCCGACAAGGCGATCATGGGTGCGGCGCTGATCTGTCTGTCCTACCTCGGGGATCTGCCGTGGTGGGTGACGGGGGTGATCCTCGGGCGTGAGCTCGGGATCACCCTGCTGCGTTTCGTGGTGATCCGGTACGGGGTCATCCCGGCGAGCCGCGGCGGCAAGATGAAGACGCTGGTCCAGGGCACAGCTGTCGGGATGTACGTCCTGGCACTGACGGGGCCGCTGGCCACCCTGAGGTTCTGGGTGATGGCTGCGGCGGTCGTCCTGACCGTGGTCACCGGGCTCGACTATGTGAGACAGGCCATTGTGCTGCGCAGGAGCGGGATCGCCGCGCGGCTGGCCGCCGCACGGGAGGCGGAGCGGTGAATTCCGAGGCCACTGAAGTGCTGCGACTACTCACGGTGAGAGGCGAGACGCTCGCCGTCGCCGAGTCCCTCACCGGTGGCCTGGTGGCGGCGGAGCTCACAGCGGTGCCTGGGGCGTCCAAGGCCTTCCGGGGTTCGGTGACCGCGTACGCCACCGAGCTCAAGCACGAACTGCTCGGCGTCGACGCCACTCTGCTGGCGGCGCGCGGTGCGGTTGATCCGCAGGTCGCGGCCCAGATGGCGGCCGGTGTACGCACGACCCTCGGCGCGGACTGGGGGATCGCCACGACCGGTGTCGCCGGGCCCGATCCCCAGGACGGACAGCCCGTGGGCACCGTTTTCGTGGCCGTCGAGGGCCCGTCGGAGACCCCTTCCGATGCCGCCGGTGGCGGGAAAGTCGTGCCACTGCGGTTGAACGGCTCCCGGGCGGAAATCCGTATGGAGAGTGCACGGAGCGTACTCGCGCTGCTTCTGAAGGAGCTCGCGGGCGAACAGACCGGGAATGAGCGGGCACAGGATACGGAACAGAACGGGGGGTTTTGATGTTTGCAGCCCTGAGTGAACACGACATCGCTCCCCGCACGGCCGCGGCGCAAGGCGGTACGGTGGGGCGTGAAGGATGCGGCTACGCGGTCCGAGGAGGGAGCCACCGATGATTCTGCTCCGTCGCCTGCTGGGTGACGTGCTGCGTCGGCAGCGCCAGCGCCAGGGCCGTACTCTGCGCGAAGTCTCCTCCTCCGCCCGAGTCTCACTCGGCTATCTCTCCGAGGTGGAGCGGGGGCAGAAGGAGGCATCCTCCGAACTGCTCTCCGCGATCTGCGACGCGTTGGACGTACGGATGTCCGAGCTCATGCGGGAAGTGAGCGACGAGCTCGCCCTTGCCGAGCTGGCACGGTCGGCTGCGGCCACCGAACCGGTGCCCGCACCGGTGCGTCGCCCGATGCTCAATTCCGTCTCGGTGACCGGCGTGCCACCGGAACGGGTCACGATCAAGGCGCCCGCGGAGGCGGTCGACGTCGTCGCCGCCTGACGTCCACGGGCCGGCTCTCCTGAGCCGAGAATGTGCGTGAAGCCCCGGTCGGGGCCTTCGGGGAGACCCGGAGAGACCCGACCGGGGCTTTTGCGTGCGCTCCCGTCTTCGAGCGCTCTCCGAGCGCTCTCCGAGCGTGCTCACAGCGCTACTCTTCGACGCTTTCGAGTGACCCTAAATGCGCATATATGACATGGTTGGGGAGGTCACAGGAATCGGAGGATTTTGATGTATGTCGTCAAGAGCTCGTTGCCCGACGCGGATCTGAAGACGGTGGGTGAGGCCCTGCAGGGTGCGCTGGTCGATCTGGTCGACCTCTCCCTGGTGGCGAAGCAGATCCACTGGAACGTGGTCGGACCCCGCTTCCGTTCCGTTCACCTTCAGCTCGACGAGGTCGTGGACACCGCGCGGCTGCACTCCGACACCGTGGCGGAGCGAGCGTCCACGCTGGGCGTCTCACCCGACGGGCGGGCCGCGACCGTGGCCGGCAGCAGCGGTATCGGCGCGACGCCCGAGGGCTGGGTCAAGGACACCGACGCCGTGGCGGCCCTCGTGGACGCGCTGAGCGCGGTGATCGCACGGATGCGGGACCGGGTGGAGGCCACCGCGGACCCCGATCCGGTGAGCCAGGACATCTTCATCGGGATCACGGCCGATCTGGAGAAGCACCACTGGATGTTCCAGGCGGAGAACGTCCAGCTGGAGAAGCGGTGACCGGCCCGCTGCGGCGGCATCGGGTGCGGTCGGCTCCGCCCGAGTCGACGGCCCCCGCCGTCCCCGGCCCGCGTGTCGCTGATGCCCTCTGTCTGTCGTGAGGGTGCGGTTCTGACGCCCGGCTGGAGGTGGTGGCCATGACGGGGCGGATAGTGCGCTGGGGGGTGGCGCTGGGGCTCGGGGGCCTGTGGTGGTGGAGCGTGCTCCGGCTCGCGCTGGTGCCTGACGCGGGAGTGCTGGAGGGCGCTGTCGCGGCCGGCGGGTGGGGGTTGAGCCTGCTGCCGGTGCACTGCGTTCCGCGGGCGCGGGCGTTGCGGGAGGCGCGTAGGGGGCGGGGTGGTGCGGTGGGCGGGGTGGATCGGGTGCCTGGGGTGGATCAGGGGCTGGGGTGAGTCCGGGCTGCTGTCGGGGGCGTGGGGGTAGGGGCTGCGTCGAGTCCGGGCCGGTGTCCGGGTTTGGGGGCAGGGGCTGTCGGGTGGGTGAGGGGGCGCTTCTCGGAGGTTCGGTGCGGGGTTTACCAGGGCATCGCGACGCCGCCGTTGGGGCGGAGGATCTGGCCGGTGGTGAACGCAGAGGCGTCGCAGGCCAGGTGCAGTACGGCCTGGGCGATGTCCTCCGGTTCGCCGACACGGCCCAGCGGAGCCAGTCGGGCCATGAACGCCTCGGTGTGCGCCTGCGCCTTCCCGTCGTGCCGGTCGGTCATCGGCGTGCGGATCCAGCCCGGCGCCACGGCGTTCACGCGGATGCCGTGCGGGCCGATCTCGGTCGCCAGGGTCTTGGTCAGCTGGACGACCGCCGCCTTCGCCGCGCCGTAGCAGAGCAGCCCGGGGCCGCCGGTGTCGACGGCGCCTGACGCCATCGTGACGATGCTGCCGTGGGTGCCGCTCTCGATCATCGCCAGGGCCGCTTCCTGGCAGGCGTACAGCACGCCCTTGAAGTTGATGTTCAGTACGCGGTCGAGGTCCTCGTCCCTGGTCTCCAGGACCGTGCTGCTGTGCATGATCCCGGCGACCGCCGCCATGACGTCGAGGCGCTCGCAGGACCTGACGGCCTGCCTGAGCCGCTCGCGGTCGGTCACGTCGAGTTGGTGGGTGTGGGCGGTGCCGCCCTGCCCCTTGATCAGGGTCGCTGTCTCGTGCAGCCCCCGCGCGTCGCGATCCGCGCAGTGGACGGTGGCGCCCGCCTCGGCGAGCAGGACGGCGGACGCGCGGCCGATGCCGCTGGCGGCGCCGGTGACGAAAGCGGTGCGTCCGGTGAGGTCGTACGCCTTGAGGGGCATGCGACGACCGTACGAGGGTTTCTGACGGGCCGTCAATTATCTGTTCGTCGGTTGGTTGTACGTCAGTTGGTCGTGCGTCAGTTGGTCGTACGTCGGGTGCCTGTTCGGGGTTGCGCGGTGCCCGGCGGGGGTGTGGGGCCGAACTGGCACGACGGGCACCAGTAGGTGGGGCGCTCGCGGGAGCCGTCGCCCTGGTTGGCCAAGCGGATGGGGGTGTGGCAGCGCAGGCAGGGGCGCGATGCACGGCCGTACACGTAGAGGTTCTGGTCGCGCCCCGTGATGCCCGGTCCCTGGCCGCGAGGGCCTGTGGTGGTGCGGCTGGTGGCTACTACGCCTGTGGTGATGCGCGTCGGGCGGTCGCGGTTGGCTTCGAGGAGCTTCTGGGCGAGGACGGGCAGCAGGGCGGCGCGGTCGGCGGGGAGGGCGCCGACCGGGAGCCAGGGGGTGACGCCGAGCAGAAAGCACAGCTCGCTCTTGTAGACGTTGCCGATGCCGGCGAGATTGCGCTGGTCGAGCAGGGCCTCGCCGAGCGGGCGGGCCGGGTCGCGGAGCAGGTTCTCCAACGCCCTGTTCGGGTCCCAGTCAGGGCCCAGTAGATCGGGGCCGAGGTGGCCCACGGCGCGGTCCTCGTCGGTGGTGCGGAGCAGTTCCAGTACGGGGAGTCGGTAGCCGACGGCTGTGCGGTCCTCGGTGCCGAGGATTGCCCGGATCTGATGCGCCGGGCCGCCGCTCCAGCGCTGCCCGTGCGTGAACACCTTCCATGAACCGTCCATCCGCAGATGCGAGTGCAGGGTCAGACCCCCCTCGATCCGGGTGAGGAGGTGCTTGCCGCGCGGGGTCACGTCCAGGACGGTGCGGCCGGCGAGGTCCGCGGTGGCGAACTTCGGCACTCGTAGGTCGGAACGGATCAGCACTCTGCCCGCGAGGGCGGTGTGCAGGCGCTTCGCGGCTTGCCAGACGGTGTCTCCTTCGGGCATGGCTCCAGGGTGGCATGTCGGGGAGTGGGGGCGGGGAGCTTGGGGGCCTCTCGGGGGTGGTGCTGGGGTGCGGGAGCGGCGGATGCCGGGCCTGCGGGTGGGGCTCGGGCTTTCTTGGCGGCCTGGCGGCCTGGGGGCCTGGGGGCTTGGGGGGCGGGGTGGCCGTGGCTCTTGGAGGGCGTTTACGCGCGCAGGCGCAGTCCGCGGGGGTTCGCGATGAAGCCCGCTCCTTCCAGGAGGGTACCGAAGGGGGAGGTCAGGGCGGAGGTGCCGTTGATGCGTTCCACCGTGACCGTGCCCAGCGAACCGACGCGGGCCGCCGCGGCGAGGGTCTCGGCGGCGGCGCGCAGACGTGCGTCCTCCGTGAGAGTGCCTTCCGGGTCGGACGGCCAGGCCAGCAGGGTCTTGCCGCCGCGCTCCATGTAGAGCGTCAGCTCGCCGTCCACGAGCACGACCAGGGAGCCGGCCTTCCGGCCGGGCTTGTGTCCCGCGCCGGTCGGGGACTCTGGCCAGGGGAGAGCGGCGCCGTAGGCGTTGGCGGGGTCGGCGGCGGCCAGGACAACGGCCTGGGTGGTCGCGCGGACGCGGGTGCGGGTCCCCGAGGGGCCGGCGGCATCGGGGAATCCAGAGCTGCTGAGGGAGGTGGAGCGCGCTGGGAAGGACGCGTCGGCCGAGTAGGCGGAGTCGGCGGAGAAACCGTGGTGGTCGTCGGCGAAGCCGGAGGGAGCGGGGGAAGTGGACCAGCCCGGCCCGTCGGCGCCCGAGGAACCCGGCGTGCCTGGGGAGTCTCCGTTGGTGGGGAGAGCCGAAGGGCGAGGGGAGACTTCGTCGACGGGGAGAGCGGAAGTGTTGCCCCGGGAGTCTCCGGCGGCGGGGGATTCCCAAGCGCCGGTGGAGTCGCCGTTGGCTTGGGGGCTCCAGGTTCCTGTGGAGCGGGGGTCGGCGGGGAAGGCGTGCTGGGCGGGGAACCCGTCGGCGAGGTCCGGCTCGGACAACAGGGCCTCGCCCCGGTCCCGGGCGTTCGCCGCCGCACGCAGACGGTCCACCGCGCCGTCCATCGCGAACTGGGCCGCGCCGAGTCCTTCGACCACATAGCCGCGTCGTGCCTGGCCGCTGTCCTCGAAGGCGGAAAGGACGCGGTAGACCGCGGAGAAACCGCCCTCGACGCCCTCTGCCGCGACCGCGCCTCGGGTCACCACGCCGTGCCGGTCGAGCAAGGTGCGGGCAAGCGCGTGGGCGCGCACGGTGAGGTCGGGTTCACGGTCGGGGAGCAGGGACCAGCGGCCTGCCACCGTGGGCGGCCCCGTACGGGACTGGGGACGCGCGGCACCGGTCAGGGAGCCGTAGCGCCCGCGGGGAGCCGAGCGCTTGGCACGGTGGGCCGTGGACCCCGCCGTGCGGCCCGAGCCCAGCAGGGAGCGCATCGGGGAGAGCGTGTCGTTCGTGAGCCGTCCGGACCAGGCCAGATCCCACATCGCGTCCGCCAGTTGGGGGTCGGTGGCGTCAGGATGCGTGGTCGCCCGGACCTGGTCGGCGATCTGGCGGAAGAAGAGGCCGTAGCCCCCGGAGAGCGTGTCCAGGATGGCCTGGTGGAGCGTGGTCAGTTCCAGGGGGTGCGGGGCGGGCAGGAGCAGCGGGGCCGCGTCCGCCAGATACAGCGAGACCCAGCCGTCCTTGCCCGGCAGCGACCCGGCCCCGGCCCACACCACCTCTCCGGCGGCGGTGAGCTCGTCGAGCTGGGCAGGGGCGTAACCGGTGACCCGGGACGGCAGGACGAGCTTCTCCAGCGCGGACGCGGGAACGGACGCTCCCTGCAACTGCTCGATGGCACGCACCAGCCCGTCGACACCGCGCAGTCCGTGTCCGCTGCCGATGTGCTGCCACTGCGGCAGGAACTGCGCGAGCGCGGAGGGCGGCACGGGCTCCAGCTCATGCCGCAGGGCAGCGAGCGAACGACGTCGCAGCCGGCGCAGCACCGCCGCGTCGCACCACTCCTGACCGATACCCGCCGGATGGAACTCGCCCTGTACGACGCGTCCGGCCGAGGCGAGTCGGTGCAGGGTGCCGTCCGTGACAGCGGTGCCGAGCCCGAAGCGAGCGGCGGCCGTCGCCGACGTGAAGGGGCCGTGGGTGCGCGCGAACCGTGCGAGGAGGTCACCGACCGGGTCCTTGACCGGCTCGGTGAAGGCTTCCGGGACACCGACGGGCAGCGCCGTACCGAGGGCGTCCCGCAGTCGGCCCGCGTCCTCGATCGCGGCCCAGTGATCGGCTCCGGCGATCCGGACCCGGATGGCGCGGCGCGAAGCGGCCAACTCCTGGGTCCACGAAGGCTCGGCGCCGCGCTCGGCAAGCTCGGCGTCCGTGAGCGGGCCGAGCAGCCGCAGCCGGTCCGCGACACCCTCGGCGTCCTTGATCCTGCGGTCCTCGGTGAGCCACTGGAGCTCCCGCTCCAGCTCGGTCAGCACATCGGCGTCGAGCAGTTCGCGCAGCTCGGCCTGTCCGAGGAGCTCGGCGAGGAGGTGCGAGTCCAGGGACAGCGCGGCGGCGCGCCGCTCGGCGAGCGGTGAGTCGCCCTCGTACAGGAACTGGGCGACGTATCCGAAGAGCAGTGAGCGGGCGAACGGCGATGGCTCCGGTGTGGTGACCTCGACCAGCCGCACCTTGCGGGACTCGATGTCGCCCATCAGCTCCGTCAGGCCGGGGACGTCGAAGACGTCCTGGAGGCACTCGCGAACGGCTTCCAGGACGATCGGGAACGAGCCGTATTCGCTTGCCACCTCGAGCAGTTGGGCGGCGCGCTGTCGTTGCTGCCACAGCGGGGTGCGCTTGCCGGGGCTGCGGCGGGGGAGCAGCAGCGCGCGGGCGGCGCACTCGCGGAAGCGGGAGGCGAACAGTGCCGAGCCGCCGACCTGGTCGGTGACGATCTGGTTGACGTCGCTCTTGTCGAAGGCGACGTCCGCGGCGCCTACGGGAGCCTGGTCGGCGTCGACCGCCGTGTGCGAGGGGGTGCCGGTATTCGTCGGTGCCTGGTCGAACAGGTCGAGGCTCATCAGGTCGGCGTCGGGGAGCCGCAGCACGATGCCGTCGTCGGCGTGCATGACCTGGGCGTCCATGCCGTACCGCTCGGAGAGTTTGGCGCCGAGCGCGAGGGCCCAGGGGGCGTGGACCTGGGCGCCGAAGGGGGAGTGCACGACGACCCGCCAGTCGCCCAGCTCGTCGCGGAACCGCTCCACGACGATGGTGCGGTCGTCCGGGATGTGACCGCATGCCTCGCGCTGTTCGGCGAGATAGGAGAGCACGTTGTCCGCTGCCCAGGCGTCCAGTCCCGCGGCGAGCAGCCGGAGCCGGGCGTCTTCCTTGGGGAGGGAGCCCACCTCGCGGAGGAACGCGCCGACCGCGCGGCCCAGTTCGAGCGGGCGGCCGAGCTGGTCGCCCTTCCAGAAGGGCAGCCTGCCGGGGACACCGGGCGCCGGGGAGACCAGCACGCGGTCGCGGGTGATGTCCTCGATGCGCCAGGAACTGGTGCCGAGCGTGAAGACGTCGCCGACCCGGGACTCGTAGACCATCTCCTCGTCGAGCTCGCCGACCCGGCCGCCGCCCTTCTTGGGGTCGGCTCCCGCGAGGAAGACTCCGAACAGCCCGCGGTCGGGGATGGTGCCCCCGGAGGTGACGGCGAGGCGCTGCGCGCCGGGGCGCCCGGTGACCGTACCGGTGACGCGGTCCCACACCACTCGGGGCCGCAACTCCGCGAAGGCGTCGGACGGATAGCGGCCCGCGAGCATGTCGAGTACGGCCGTGAACGCCGACTCGGGGAGCGACGCGAAGGGCGCCGCTCGGCGGACCGTGGTGAGCAGGTCGTCGACCTGCCAGGTGTCTAGCGCGGTCATGGCGACGAGCTGCTGAGCGAGCACGTCCAAGGGGTTGGCCGGGACGCGGAGGGACTCGATGGAGCCGGTGCGCATCCGCTCCGTGACCACGGCGGCCTGCACGAGGTCGCCGCGGTACTTGGGGAAGACGACGCCGGTGGAGACCGCACCCACCTGGTGGCCCGCGCGGCCGACGCGCTGGAGCCCGGAGGCCACGGACGGCGGTGACTCGACCTGGATGACGAGATCCACGGCTCCCATGTCGATGCCCAGTTCGAGGCTGGAGGTGGCGACCACGGCGGGCAGACGGCCTGCCTTGAGGTCCTCCTCGACGAGGGCCCGCTGTTCTTTGGAGACCGAGCCGTGGTGGGCGCGGGCGAGGACCGGTGGTGCGCCCTGTGCGGCGCCCGAGCCGCCCATCAGCTGGGCCGGGGAGTGTGCCTCTTCGAGGGGCTCGCCGGTCGCCCTCTCGTACGCGATCTCGTTGAGCCTGTTGCAGAGGCGCTCGGCCAGGCGGCGGGAGTTGGCGAACACGATGGTGGACCGGTGGGACTGGACGAGGTCGGCGATCCGCTCCTCGACGTGCGGCCAGATGGAGGGCTTCTCCGCGCCCTCGTCGGCATTGGCGACCGGGGAGCCGCCCAACTCGGCCAGGTCTTCGACCGGAACGACCACGGAGAGGTCGAACTCCTTGCCGGACGGCGGCTGGACGATCTCCACCTTGCGCTGGGGAGAGAGGTAGCGCGCGACCTCGTCCACCGGGCGCACGGTGGCGGAGAGGCCGATGCGGCGGGCCGGCTTGGGCAGCAGCTCGTCGAGGCGCTCCAGGGTGAGCGCGAGATGGGCGCCACGCTTGGTGCCCGCGACGGCGTGCACCTCGTCCAGGATCACCGTCTCGATGCCCGTCAGCGCGTCGCGCGTGGCCGACGTCAGCATCAGGAACAGCGACTCGGGGGTGGTGATCAGGATGTCCGGCGGACGGGTGGCGAGGGCGCGGCGCTCGGCGGGCGGGGTGTCGCCCGAGCGGATGCCCACCTTCACCTCGGGCTCGGGCAGCCCGAGCCGCACCGACTCCTGGCGGATGCCGGTCAGCGGGCTGCGCAGATTCCGCTCCACGTCCACCGCCAGGGCCTTCAGTGGTGAGACGTACAGCACCCGGCAGCGCTTCCTGGGGTCGGCCGGTGGCGGGGTCGAGGCCAACTGGTCGAGCGCGGCGAGGAACGCGGCCAGGGTCTTGCCGGAGCCGGTCGGGGCCACGACGAGCACATCCGAGCCCGCACCGATGGCCGCCCACGCCCCGGCCTGGGCCGCGGTGGGCGCGGAGAACGCCCCCGTGAACCAGCCGCGGGTCGCGGGGGAGAAGCCGTCGAGGGCTCGGTGTGCGGAGCTGACCATGTGTCCATCCTGCACCCGACCACTGACAATCGCTCTGACCTGCGAGGACGCGGCTGCCGACGTGTCCGTCGGGGGTGCGGCGGCCTCGCGCCGCCGGGCGGGAGTGAGAGCCGGGCCCGCCCGCGGCGCCTCCGCCGGAAGGCGGGCGGCCAAAGTGGGTGGCCAAAGTGGGTGGCCACCACGAACGACGCACACTCGGCGCGACCTCGGTCCGTGCACCGCGCACGGTGCACGGCACACCGCGAGCTGCGAACCGCACACCGCACACCGCATACCTCGAACCGCACACCGTGCGCCGCCCGGCTTGCGGCTTGCGGGTCGAGGTCATGCCCGCCGCTGACGCGAACGGCCCGCCCGCGCCCCTGACGCAGAATGGGGGCATGGCGGGTTCGGCGGAGAAGGCGCGGCACTGGCAGTACGCGGAACTGCCAGGCGTGGATCTGCTGCGGGCCCGGTACGTCGAGAAGATCTTCGTGCGGCACACCCACGAGAACTTCGTCATCGCCGCCATCGCGGACGGGGTGGAGGTCTTCCACCACGCCGGCGCCGATCAGTACGCGGGCCCGGGCTCCCTGGCCCTGGTCAACCCCGACACCCCGCACACCGGCAGGGCAGGTGTCCCGGAGGGCTGGCGGTACGGGGCGGTGTACCCGTCACCGGAGCTGGTGGCCGAGATCGCCGCCGAGACCACTACGATCCGCGGCACCCCCGGTTTCATCAGCCCCGTGCTCGACGACCCGTACGCCGCGGGCCTCGTCCACCAGGTGCTCAGGGCCGCCGAGGAGGGCAACGCGCTCGCCGCCGACACCCTGCTGCGAGTCGCCGTGACCCGGCTGCTGCGCCTGAACGGAGGTCCGCTGCCGCAGCGGGCCGTGCACACCGCCGGAGCCAGGGTCGCGGCACGCGCGCGTACCGTGCTGGAAGAGCGCTTGGCCGAGCCGCCGTCGCTGGAGCGGCTCGCCGCCGACCTCGGCACCAGCCCGTTCGCGTTGCTGCGCGCCTTCCGTGACGCCTACGGCATGCCGCCCCACACCTGGCTGACCGATGCCCGGGTACGCCGGGCCCGCCACCTCCTGGACACCGGTTCCGCGCCCGCGGAGGCCGCCGTGGCCGTCGGCTTCACCGACCAGCCGCACCTGAACCGTCACTTCACGCGGATCGTGGGCGTGCCGCCGGGCGCCTACCAGCGGGAGCGCAAGAACGTACAAGACCGCGAGGGGTCGCTGCTCCTACCGTCCAGGGCGTGGCAGAACAGACAGCTTTCGCAGACACACACCGGGACGACGGCGGAAAACCCGACGCGGCGGTCGTCCGAGACGCCCTGGGAGTCGGGGTCGCCGTCGGACTGTCCGGTTTCGCCTTCGGGGTGACCTCCGCGGGCAGCGGGCTCACCCTGCTCCAGACCTGCGCGCTCAGCCTGCTGGTGTTCACCGGTGCCTCACAGTTCGCGCTCGTGGGCGCGCTCGCGGCCGGTGGGAACCCCCTCACGGCGGCCGCGGGTGCCTTCTTCCTCGGAGTGCGCAACGCGTTCTACGGCCTGCGGCTTTCGCAGCTACTGGCACTCCCGCGCGCGGTGCGCCCGTTCGCCGCGCAGTGGGTCATCGACGAGACCACGGCGGTCGCGCTCGCCCAGCCCACCCGCCGCAGCGTCCGCATCGGGTTCACCGTCACCGGGCTCACCCTCTACGTGCTGTGGAACCTCACCACCCTGCTCGGCGCGGTAGGCGCGGAGGCCATCGGAGACACCGACGCGTGGGGACTGGACGCCGCGGGGCCCGCCGTCTTCCTGGCGCTGCTCGCACCCATGCTGAAGACCACCACGGAGCGCGTGGTCGCGGGTGTCGCGGTCCTTCTGGGCCTCGGTCTCCTGCCCGTCCTGCCCGCCGGAGTCCCCGTCCTGGTGGCGGCGCTCGCCGCTCCCGCCGCCCTCTATGTGGAGGGCCGTCGTGGTGCGAGGTCCGCGGGGGAAGCACCTGACGGCGAAGCGAACCGGTCCGCCGACGAAGCTCCCGGGGAGGACCGATGAGCATCTGGATCGCGATCGGCGCGACCGCCGTCGGCTGCTATGTGGTCAAGCTCATCGGGCTGCTGGTCCCCGCGGGCGTACTGGAGCGGCCGCTCGTCCAGCGCCTCGCCGCCCTGCTGCCCGTCGCCCTCCTCGCCGCTCTCACGGCCCAGCAGACCTTCGCCGACGGGCAGGCCCTGATGGTGGACGCGAAGGCCGCGGGGGTCGCCGCGGCCGCCGTCGCGCTGATCCTGCGCGCGCCCTTCCTGGTCGTGGTCGCCGCGGCCGTGGTGGTGACGGCGGGAGTGCGGGCGATGACGGGCTGAGGCCCGCCGTACGGCCCTCCGGGACGCCCGGGACAGGCCGTGGGGCACCTGAGGGACGGACGCCCCGGAGCACGTCGTACGGTGGCATGCCGTACGGCGGCATTCCGTACGGCATGCCCCCGCACGATCAGTCGATGGACCGCCCGTACGCCCGCAGGGTGCGCAGCGCCTCGACGGTCACGATGGGGCGGCACTCCAGGGCGGTCCCAGGCGCCCACTGCCGCCAGCTGATGGGCCAGCCGCCGTCCTCCTGCTGCTCGCTCGCCAGATGGTCGAGTGAACGCGTCATCTCCTCGTCGGTGAACCACGCGCGCGCGAGTGAGCCCGGCGTCTTCGCGTAGTCGTGGGGGAAATGACGCTCACCGGGCGCGTAGCCGGGCGAGACCGGGAACGCCTCCGGGCGCTCCGGGTCCAGCACCGCGTGCCCGTGCTCGCGGACCAGGCGGCCCAGCCGGTCCGCGGCGGCCTCCGCGCGCGGGCGGTCGGGTGCGGAGTCCAGGAAGGCAACCGCCGCCTCGATCTCGTACGGATGGGACTTCTCCAGGGAGTCGACCGCCTGCCAGCAGAAGTCGGTCGCCCTGAACAGCCAGGCGTGCCATACCTCGTTCCGGTGCAGCAGGCCCACCACGGGCCCGGTGGCGAGGAGTTCGCTCGGAGGGTTGTCGACGACCGGCACGAAGGGTGCCGCCGGATAGCCGCGCTGACTGGGATGGATCGCCGGCAGCGCGCCGTCGGGGGTCGAGACGGCGGTCAGGTAGCGGCACACGCGCTCTACGCGCTGTCCGCCGCAGCGGCCGATCGAGTCGAGCACCCGCAGCGCGTGCCCGGTGTGCAGTGGCTGGCTCACAGGGCCGCGCAGATCGGGTTCCAGCGCGTGACCGTAGCCGTCGTCGTCGTTGCGGTAGGCGGCCAGCGCGGTCTCCACCGCGTCCGCGCCGCCGACATCGCTGTTCAGGAAGTGGTACTCGAAGCGACGCTGCTCCAGCACGCGCGCGGTGAGCCAGACGAAGTGTTCGGCGCGCGCGAGCGGGGAGTGCGCCGGGGGCGTCGGGGGGAGTGGGGATGCTCCTTGTTCGGCCATGGGTCAGACCGTAGGACGGAAAGCGGTCTCGGCAAGTGGTCCCGGCACGGGCCCACCCTCAGGAGCGGGATACTGGAGTCATGCGGTTGACGGTCTTCTGGCAGCGGATGGCGGATCACTTCGGTGCGGGGTATGCCGACACCTTCGCGCGCGACCACGTGATGACGGAGCTCGGCGGGCGGACAGTGCACGAAGCGCTGGACGCCGGCTGGGATGCCAAGGACGTGTGGCGCGTGGTCTGCGCGACCGCGGACGTTCCGTACGAAAACCGGTAACGGGGCACGAAGATCCGGGGGCGGCACTCGATTGTCGGTGGCGTGGGCGAGACTTGCCCCGTGGCCCCGACAGACGACACCGCTCAGGTCGACCAGCAGGCAGCACCGCTCGGCACGACGCCGCCCGAGGGCCCCCCGGCCGAGGGCGCCGCCGCGCAGGGTGGACGCATGCCGCGCTGGCTGCCGCGCGCCATGGTGCTCGCACTCACGCTCATCGCCGTCTTCCAGTTGGGCAGTTGGGCGTTCCACGAGCTCACCGGCCTGTTGATCAACATTTTGATCGCGTTCTTCCTGGCGCTCGCCATCGAACCGGCGGTGAGCCGGATGGCCTCGCGGGGCATGCGCAGGGGGCTGGCCACGTTCCTGGTCTTCCTCGGTCTGCTGGTCTTCGCCGCCGGGTTCGTCACCCTGCTCGGCTCCATGCTCGCGGGCCAGATCATCAAGATCGTCGAGGACTTCCCGCAGTACCTCGACTCCGTCATCAACTGGATCAACGCGCATTTCAAGACCGACCTGAAGCGGGTCGACGTCCAGGAGGGCCTGCTCCGCTCCGACTGGCTGCGCAACTACGTCCAGAACAGCGCCACCGGAGTCCTGGACGTCTCCGCCCAGGTGCTCGGTGGCCTCTTCCAGCTCCTCACGATCACACTGTTCTCGTTCTACTTCGCCGCGGACGGGCCGAGACTGCGCCGCGCCCTGTGCTCCGTACTGCCGCCGGCCCGGCAGGCCGAGGTGCTGCGCGCGTGGGAGATCGCCGTGGACAAGACCGGCGGTTATCTCTACTCGCGCGGTCTGATGGCGCTCATCTCAGGGGTCTCGCACTACATCCTGCTGGAAGCCCTGAGCGTGCCGTACGCGCCCGTGCTCGCCGTCTGGGTGGGCCTGGTCTCGCAGTTCATCCCCACCATCGGCACCTATCTCGCGGGTGCCCTGCCGATGCTGATCGCCTTCACAGTCGATCCCTGGTACGCGCTGTGGGTGCTGATCTTCGTCGTGATCTACCAGCAGTTCGAGAACTACGTACTCCAGCCCAAGCTGACCTCCAAGACCGTCGACATCCACCCGGCGGTCGCCTTCGGGTCGGTCGTCGCCGGCACCGCCCTCCTCGGCGCCGTCGGCGCGCTGATCGCCATCCCCGCGATCGCCACGCTGCAGGCGTTCCTGGGTGCCTACGTGAAGCGGTACGACGTGACGGACGACCCCCGGGTGCACGGTCACCGGGATCGCGGTTCGAGCCCGCTCTTCGCGCGCGTGCGGCGGTTGTTCAGCCGGTAGTGGCTGGCTGTCGGTCCGGTGAGACGGTCCGGACCTGTCGGGCCTGACCTGCCGGGCCCGTGCCGGAACCCGGGCGGGACCGTGCCGGAACCCGGGCGGAACCCGGGCGGGACCGTGCCGGAACCCGGGCGGGACCCGATGGACGCCGGTTGCCCGGGGGACACGCGAGGTCACGGGTTCAGCCGGGGCCAGAGCGCGAATCCGGTCTCGGCGGTGCCGCGTGGTGCGCTTGACACCAAAATCGAACATCCATTCTGATGGAGTCTCCGGCGGAGTTCTCGACGGGGATTTAGGCACGGTTTTCATGGAGATGTGCCCGAGTTATCCACAGGCCGGACGGGCGTCGGGACGCATTGTCAGTGGCAGGCGTTAGCGTCTTTGACGTGAAGCGATCGACTCAAGCAAATCGGGTGGAACCCATGGCAGGAACCGACCGCGAGAAGGCGCTGGACGCCGCGCTCGCACAGATTGAACGGCAGTTCGGCAAGGGCGCGGTGATGCGCCTGGGCGAGCGGCCCAATGAGCCCATCGAGGTCATCCCCACCGGGTCGACCGCGCTCGACGTCGCGCTCGGCGTCGGCGGACTGCCGCGCGGCCGAGTGGTGGAGGTGTACGGCCCGGAGTCCTCCGGTAAGACGACGCTGACTCTGCACGCGGTGGCGAACGCGCAGCGGGCGGGCGGCCAGGTGGCCTTCGTGGACGCCGAGCACGCCCTCGACCCCGAGTACGCGAAGAAGCTCGGCGTCGACATCGACAACCTGATCCTGTCGCAGCCGGACAACGGCGAGCAGGCTCTGGAGATCGTGGACATGCTGGTCCGCTCCGGCGCGCTCGACCTGATCGTCATCGACTCCGTCGCAGCCCTGGTGCCGCGCGCGGAGATCGAGGGCGAGATGGGCGACTCGCACGTGGGTCTGCAGGCCCGTCTGATGAGCCAGGCGCTCCGTAAGATCACCGGTGCGCTGAGCCAGTCCGGCACCACCGCGATCTTCATCAACCAGCTCCGCGAGAAGATCGGCGTGATGTTCGGCTCCCCGGAGACCACGACCGGTGGCCGGGCGCTGAAGTTCTACGCCTCGGTGCGGCTCGACATCCGGCGCATCGAGACGCTGAAGGACGGCACCGACGCGGTCGGCAACCGCACCCGCGTCAAGGTCGTCAAGAACAAGGTCGCCCCGCCCTTCAAGCAGGCCGAGTTCGACATCCTCTACGGGCACGGCATCAGCCGTGAAGGCGGCCTGATCGACATGGGCGTGGAGAACGGCTTCGTCCGCAAGGCCGGCGCCTGGTACACGTACGAGGGCGACCAGCTCGGCCAGGGCAAGGAGAACGCGCGCAACTTCCTCAAGGACAACCCCGACCTCGCCAACGAGATCGAGAAGAAGATCCTGGAGAAGCTGGGCGTCGGTGTGAAGGCGGAGAAGCCCAGCGCCGAGCCGGGTGCGGACGCGGCGGTCCCGGCCGCGTCGGACGAGGCCGCGAAGACGGTGCCCGCTCCGGCTGCCAAGGCCTCCAAGCCCAAGGCCGCGGCGGCCAAGAGCTAGGCCATGACGCGACGAACCGACTGGGCCGAGTACACCTACCCTGCCGCCCCGGAGGGGCAGGGGCAGGCGTATGACGGGGGCGTGGGTGGCTCGGCCGGAGACGGTGACAGGGCGTACGGCGGTGGGACCGGTACCGACGGGTTCCACGGCGGCGATCCGGACAGCGGAGGGTCGTCGCCGGAGAGCGGTTCGCGGGGCGGTGCGGAGTCGCCCTGGGGCGCCGGTCCACCCGGCGGCGGCTCACGCCGGGGCGGTGGCCGGCGCGGTGACGGCGGGCCGCGTGGACGAGGGCGTCGGCGGCGTGGCGGTTTCGGCGAGCCGTCCGGCGACCCACAGGACGGAGGTGCCCCTTCCTCGTCGAGGGCCGAGAAGGGGGAGCCCCCAGCGGACCCGGTCGAGCGGGCGCGGGCGATCTGCCTTCGCCTGCTCACCGGGACCCCGCGCACGCGGAAGCAGCTCGCGGACGCGCTGCACAAGCGTGAGATCCCCGACGACGTGGCGGAGCAGGTGCTGTCACGCTTCGAGGAGGTCGGCCTGATCAACGACAGTGCCTTCGCCGACGCCTGGGTGGAGTCCCGGCATCACGGACGGGGCCTGGCCAGACGGGCGCTCGTGCAGGAGCTGCGGACCAAGGGCGTGGACTCGGCGCTGATCGACGAGGCGGTCGGACAGCTCGACTCCGAGCAGGAGGAGACGACCGCGCGCGAGCTGGTCGCCCGCAAGCTGCGCTCCACGCGCGGCCTCGACCGTGACAAGCGGCTGCGGCGTCTCGCGGGCATGCTCGCCCGCAAGGGCTATCCCCAGGGCATGGCCCTGCGCGTGGTTCGCCAGGCACTGGAGGAAGAGGGCGAGGACACGGAGGGGCTCGAGGACGAGGGGTTCTGATCCGGCGGCCGTTCCGGAGCGATGGCGGCTCGGTATCGGGGGCCGCTCAGTATCGGTGGCCGTGGCCGCTCAGGTGACCCGGTTGCCCCCGGGGTGATCCAGGTTGCCGCCGGGCGCCCTCGGGTCCGGGAGCAGAGGACCCCGTTAACCCCCCGAGGTCCAAAAGGGTAAGGGCCGCCCGGGTACCCCCAGAGGCCCAACAGCGTAAGGACCAGCACGCAACGGTGGGCACCCCTTACGTCAGGGGCGCCCACATCGACGTACGACCTGGATCGTCACCGCGTCACCGCGTCACCGCGTCACTGCTTCACCGGAAGCCCGGCCGCCTTCCACGCCTGGAAGCCGCCGATCAGGTCGGTCGCCCGGTGCAGTCCCAACTGCCGCAGGGACACGGCCGCCAGGCTCGACGCGTAGCCCTCGTTGCACACCACCACGACCCGCAGGTCGTGACTCGTGGCCTCCGGGGCTCGGTGGCTGCCCTGGGGGTCGAGCCGCCATTCCAGTTCGTTGCGCTCGACGACGAGGGCGCCGGGGATCAGGCCGTCGCGCTCGCGCAGGGCGGCGTAGCGGATGTCGACCAGGAGGGCCTCACCGGCCCGGTCGGCGGCGTACGCCTCCTCGGCCTCCACACGGTCGAGTCCCTCGCGGACCTTGTCCAGCAACTCGTCGATGCCCAAGGGGTGTCGCCCCGCCGAGGGCTGGGCCGTCACTGCCAGTCCTCCGGGCGCTCGACCTGCTCCAGGCGGAGCACCTGGCCCGTGCGGCTGTAGCGGCGGATCTGCGGCAGGGGCGGGTAGTAGGCGTGGACCGAGATCGCGTGCTCCTCGGTGGACTCGTTGAGCACCTCGTGCACGTGGTGGCGGCCGAAGGAGCGGCCCTTGCCGGCCGTCAACCGCCGCTCGCGGTCCACACCTTCGCTGAGTTCGAGGGTCTTCCACCCGTCGGTGGGAAGCCGGGCCGCGAGGGAGTACTCCCGGAGTTCGCCCGAGGCGGTGAGGAAGGCGCCGACCGAGTCGGCGTGGTCGTGCCAGCCGGTTCCGGTACCGGGCGGCCAGCCGATGAGCCAGGCCTCGCTGCCCCCGGGGCCTTCGAGGCGGACCCAGGTGCGGCCTTCGGGGTCGAGCGGCAGGGAGGCGATCAGTTCGGCGTCGGCGGCGCTACGGCGCACGAAGTCGAGCAACTCGGCCTGGGTGGGAGCTTGCGTGGGCGCGGAGACAGAGGGTGACACAGACACACTTACCGTCCTGGGGGTTTCGCCTGGGAGCCCGCGGCCGTCGAGAAGCGGCTCACGCGGGAAGAGGGATGCGAATCAGCAGGACGGGTGACAGACGCAGCCCGCGTAGCGGATCAGGTCCATATGGACCCTCCGCCACAGGTGCACACAGGTATCGGTCACGATCCGGAGTACACCATGGTGGTGGAGACGGGTCAACTGACAGTCACTATGTGGACCGCCGGGTCCGCGGTCGCTCGAGCCGGGTTCGAGCGACCGTGTGATCAACTCGTGCTCGCCGTCGCCTCCGTCTTCGACGGTCCACCCACCGTCGCCTCGGCGGCGGCGTACAGATCGGCCGGGCGCACCCCGCTCAGCGCGGTCACCAGATGCCCGTCGGGGCGGACGAGCAGCACTGTGTGGGCGGCCGCGCCCGGGTAACTCTCCGCGACCAGAAGCTCGGCCGGGTGCGGCAGCGCGGTCACGGCGGCCGCGAGCCGGGGCATGATTCCGGCCGTCACCCAGTGCTTCCGCTCCCACACGCCGGTGCCCGGTGCGATGAGCACCACGAGCAGGACTCCGCGCCCGAGCCGCTCCCGCAGGGGCACGAACGAGCCGTCCTCCGCCGTCACCCGTACGTCGACGACCGGCGTTCCTGGTGCCGTGTCCACCGGAGTCTGCGCCTCGGCGTACGGAGGCGCGAGCGGCGAGTCGGCGTACGACCCCGGCGCACCCAGCAGGCCGTGCCCCAGGTGACCGTCCGTGAGCAGCGCGTCGTGTCCCCGGGCCGACCCGGGGACGTACGCGCGCAGCCCTCCGCCGCCGCGCAGCAGGGGCAGCGACTGGTCGGCGGCGCGCAGCCGGGCCGCGACGACCGCGCGCCGCTCGGCCTGGTAGCTGTCGAGCAGCGCCTCGTGCGGTCCGTGGTGCCAGGCGAGCGCCAGCTTCCAGGCGAGGTTGTCGGCGTCCCGCAGCCCCTCGTCGAGGCCCTGGGTGCCGAGCGCGCCGAGCAGATGGGCGGCGTCCCCGGCGAGGAAGACGCGGCGGGAGCGCCACCGGCGGGCGAGGCGGTGATGGACGGTGTGGACTCCGGTGTCGAGCAGCTCGTACGGCGGGGTGGTTCCCCCGCTCCAGCCGCCGAGGGTCTCCCGGACTCGCGCGACCAGCAGCTCGGGCGTGACCAGGTCCTTGCCCGGGGGCAGCAGCCAGTCCAGCCGCCACACGCTGTCGGCGAGGGGACGGGCGGTCACCTCGCCGGCCGAGGGGCCCGAGGTCCGCCATGGCGGCATACGGTGCAACAACGCTTCGCCGGGCCAGGGAAGTTCCGTACGCAGGGCCGCCACGGCGTGTCGTTCGACGGCGGTACGGCCGGGGAAGCGGATGTCCTGGAGTTTGCGCACGGTGGAGCGGGGGCCGTCGCAGCCCACCAGGTAACTGCCGCGCCACCACGTGCCCTTGGGGCCGCGGGTGTGCGCGGTGACGCCGTTCGTCTCCTGTTCCATGGAGTCGAGGCGGCTGTCCGAGGCGATCTTGACGAGCCGTTCGCCGGCGAGGGCGCCGCGCAGGGCGGCGGTCAGCACGTGCTGGGCGACGTGCAGCGGGGCGGTGTACGGCTCGTCGTCACCCGGGAGCTCCGTGGCGGCGGCATCCTCGGTGCGGCTGGGATCGTCCAGGCTCTCGGCGTCCTCGGAACCTCCGGCACCGAACCTGATCTCGCGCATCACCTGCTTGCGCCGCATCGACCGCCATCCGGCCCAACGGAAGCCGGCCCCGGAGAGCGGGAAGCCGGTCAGCCGCTCGATGAGCGCGGCGGTGTCCTCGCGCAGCACCACCGTTCGCGCCGGCCGCTGTTCGTCCTTGCCCGGCCCCTCGTCCAGGACCACGGAGGGAACCTCCTGGCGGGCGAGTGCCAGGGCGAGCGTGAGCCCCACGGGCCCCGCCCCGACGATGATCACCGGGTCCACGGCGCGTTGCCCCCCGCCCGGAGCGGTGTCCTGAGGGACGTACGGGAAAAGCCAGTTGGGGCGGGGTGCACGATCACAGAACGTATGCAACCCATTGCCGGTGCTTGCGTCAAGTGACGGAGGCAGTGGCGCTCGCGCCACTGCCTCCGGTTGCTCACATCTCGTCAGTTCTTGAGCCAGGGAGCCCGGTCTTGAGCCAGGGAGCCCGGCGGGTCACGGCGCCTTGGTGGTGCCCCCGTGGTCGCCGGGTGCCGCGAGTTCCTCGACCGCGCCGGCGCCGACGACCGCTCCGGTCGACTTCTTGCCCCGTCGCAGCCGCCGCTCCAGCCAGCTCGCGAAGGTCGTGAGGGCGAAGTTGAGGGCGATGTAGATCAGTGCGATGACCGTGAAGCTGGCGATGGTGTTCGCGCCGTAGTAGCCGCTCATCGGGCCCACCGAGGCGAGCAGCTCGGAGAATGTGAGAACGGCGCCGCCCAGGGCGGTGTCCTTCACGATCACGACCAGCTGGCTCACGATGGCCGGGAGCATCGCCGTGACCGCCTGGGGAAGCAGGATGAACCGCATCACCTGGTTCTTGCGCAGGCCCACCGCCATCGCGGCTTCGGACTGGCCCTTGGGCAGCGACAGGATGCCCGCCCTGACGATCTCCGCGAGCACCGCGGCGTTGTAGAGCACGAGCCCGGTGACGACCGCGTACAGCGGACGGGAGTCCGAACTGACGTTGGTGTACTCGGCGTACAGGGCGTTGCCGAAGATCATCAGGACCAGCACCGGAATGGAGCGGAAGAACTCCACCACGGTGGCGACCGGAACCCGCACCCAGGCGTGCTCCGAGAGCCGCGCGATGCCGAGGACCGCGCCGAGCGGCAGGGCGATGACCATGGCGAGCGCCGCGGCCTTGAGCGTGTTCTGCAGGCCCGGCCAGATGTACGTCGTCCACGCCTCGGTGTGGACGAACGGCTCCCACTTGGCCCAGGCGAGCTGGTCCTTGTCGTTGAGGCTGGAGAGCACCCACCACGCGAGCGCCGCGAACGCGACGACGAAGACCACCGTGAAGAGAACGTTTCGGCGCTTGGCCCGTGGGCCCTGCGCGTCATAGAGGACCGAACTCATCGCTTAACCGCCACCTTCTTGCCCACCCAGCCGAAGATCAGGCCGGTCGGCAGCGTCAGACACACGAATCCGAACGCGAAGACCGCGGAGATCAGCACGAGCTGGGCCTCGTTCTCGATCATCTCCTTCATCAGCGTCGCCGCTTCGGCGACACCGATCGCGGCGGCGACCGTGGTGTTCTTCGTCAGTGCGATCAGTACGTTCGTCAGAGGGCCGACGACCGAGCGGAACGCCTGCGGCAGCACGATCAGCGTCAGGACCTGGGTGAAGTTGAGGCCGATGGCGCGTGCGGCCTCGGCCTGGCCGACGGGCACCGTGTTGATGCCGGACCGCAGCGCCTCGCACACGAACGCCGCGGTGTAAGCGGTCAGACCGAGCACGGCGAGCCGGAAGTTGATGGCCTCGAACGTGTCCGCGCCGAGATTGATACCGAGGGTCTGGCTGAGTCCCAGCGAGGTGAAGAGGATGATCACGGTCAGCGGGATGTTCCGCACGATGTTGACGTAGGCGGTGCCGAAGCCACGCATCAGCGGCACCGGGCCGACCCGCATGGCGGCCAGCAGAGTTCCCCAGATCAGGGAGCCGATCGCTGAGAAGACGGTGAGTTTCACCGTCACCCAGAAGGCTCCCAGCAGGTCGTAACCTTCAAGAAAGTCGAACACGATCTCCCGCGCTTCCGCGTGTGGCGATGCCCGGGTGCGCCGCCCTCGTGGGCGGCGCACCTCTCAGGCCCTACGTCATGCCTTGATGTCGCCGATCTTCGGGGCGGGCTCGTTCTTGTAGTTCGCCGGACCGAAGTTGTCCGTCACGGCCTTGTCCCAGGCCTTGTCCGACACCATCTTCTCCAGGGCGGTGTTGATCTTCGCCTTGAGGTCGCTGCCCTTCTTGACGCCGATGCCGTAGTTCTCGTTGGTCATCTTGAAGCCGCCGAGCTTGAACTTGCCCTTGAAGGCTTCCTGCGAGGCGTAGCCGGCGAGGATCGAGTCGTCCGTGGTCAGCGCGTCGATCGCACCGTTCTGGAGGCCCGTCAGGCAGGCGGAGTACGTCGGGTACTCCTGGAGCTGGGCCTTGGGGGCGAGCTTCTCCTTGACGTTCTGCGCCGAGGTCGAGCCCGTCACCGAACAGAGCTTCTTGGAGTTGAGGTCCTCCGGCGACTTGATGCTGTCGTCGTCGGCACGGATCAGCACGTCCTGGTGGGCGAGCAGGTACGGGCCGGCGAAGTCGACCTTCGCCTGACGCTCTTCGTTGATCGAGTAGGAGGCGGCGATGAAGTCGACGTCACCGCGCTGGAGCATGGTCTCGCGGTCGGCGCTCTTCGACTCCTTCCACTCGATCTGGTCCTCCGAGTAGCCGAGCTCCTTGGCGATGTACGTCGCCACGTCCACATCGAAGCCCGCGTAGCCGTCCGGCGTTTTCTGGCCGATACCGGGCTGGTCGAACTTGATACCGACGGTGATCTTCTTGCTGCCGCCGGAAGAGGAGGAGCCGGAGTCGTCCTTGTCGTCGGAGCCGCACGCCGTGGCGGTGAGGGCGAGTGCGAGAACGGCGGCCGAGGCGGCTGTGACCTTGCGGAGCTTCATGGTGAACATCCTTTGAGTGGTGAAGAGATGCAGGCCTTGGTGAAAGGGCCTTCAGTGGTGCAGGTCTTCGGTCGCGACCCTCAGTGGTGCAGCCTTCAGCAGGTCAGGCCGTCGGGAACGGCCTTCGGTCACGAAGAAGTGCGGGACGTCAGTGGTGCAGGATCTTCGACAGGAAGTCCTTGGCCCGGTCGCTTCGGGGATTGCTGAAGAACTGGTCCGGCACAGCCTCTTCGACGATGCGTCCGTCGGCCATGAACACAACCCGGTTGGCAGCCGAACGAGCGAAACCCATCTCGTGGGTGACGACGATCATGGTCATGCCGTCGCGTGCGAGCTGCTGCATGACCTCCAGCACCTCGTTGATCATCTCGGGGTCGAGCGCCGAGGTCGGCTCGTCGAAGAGCATGACCTTGGGGTCCATCGCCAGCGCCCGGGCGATCGCCACGCGCTGCTGCTGACCGCCCGACAGCTGCGCCGGGTACTTGTCCGCCTGCGTGGTCACACCGACACGGTCCAGCAGAGCGCGGGCCTTCTCCTCGGCCGCCTTCTTGTCGGCCTTGCGGACCTTGACCTGGCCCAGCATCACGTTCTCGAGCACCGTCTTGTGCGCGAAGAGATTGAAGGACTGGAAGACCATGCCGACGTCGGCCCGCAGCCGGGCCAGTGCCTTGCCCTCCTCGGGCAGCGGCTTTCCGTCGATCGAGATGTCGCCGGAGTCGATCGTCTCCAGACGGTTGATGGTGCGGCACAGGGTGGACTTTCCGGACCCGGAGGGCCCGATGACCACGACCACCTCGCCACGGGCGATCGTCAGGTCGATGTCCTGGAGCACGTGCAACGCGCCGAAGTGCTTGTTGACGCTCTTCAGGACGACCAGTTCCTCGGTCGCGGCCACGGCGTCCTTGGCCACCGATACTTCGGTCATCGCTTTTTGGCTCCGTCCTCGCGGTTTGGGAGGACAGTAGTGACCCCGTACGACCAGCGTCATTACATCTGAGGGGAAATTGAGCATAACGATCCGATAGCGGCTGGCCACATTGTGTAGCGGCCGTCAACGGGGCGCGTACCGGCTGGATAACGGAAGCCGTGCGCAACCCGAACCCTCTTGACGCCGTCCTTACCTATCAGCGTGACTGCCAGGGTGCACGCGCGCGTGCCCGTGGTTTTACAACCCGGGACCGTACGACGGATGATCCGACACCGTACGACCGATGAACCCGAGGGGGCCGGAATGAGACTGCTCCTCGTCGAGGACGACAACCATGTCGCCGCCGCCCTCTCCGCGGTCCTGGCACGGCACGGTTTCCACGTCACGCACGCCCGCAGTGGCGAGGAGGCGCTTCAGGCGCTGGTGCCGGAGAGCGACGGTTTCGGGGTCGTCCTGCTCGACCTGGGCCTTCCCGACCAGGACGGCTACGAGGTCTGCGGCAAGATCCGCAAGCGCACCAGCACTCCGGTGATCATGGTCACCGCGCGCGCGGACGTACGTTCCCGGATCCACGGCCTGAATCTCGGGGCCGACGACTACGTGGTGAAGCCCTACGACACGGGAGAGCTGCTCGCCCGTATCCACGCCGTGAGCCGGCGCAGTGTCCCCGACGACGCCTCGGCCCCCGGTGACAGCGCGCTGCGCCTCGGCCCCGTACGCATCGAGCTGCCCACCCGCCAGGTCAGCGTCGACGGTTCGGTCGTCCAGCTGACCCGCAAGGAGTTCGACCTGCTCGCGCTGCTGGCCCAGCGGCCCGGAGTGGTGTTCCGCAGGGAGCAGATCATCAGCGAGGTGTGGCGGACCAGCTGGGAGGGGACCGGGCGCACCCTGGAGGTGCACGTCGCCTCCCTCCGTTCCAAGCTGGGGATGCCCGCGCTGATCGAGACCGTGCGCGGCGTCGGGTACCGGCTCGTCGCTCCCGTGGCGTAGCGGGGACAGTTGCGTACACGTCTTTTCCCGCTGCTCATCGTCCTGATGGCCGCCGTACTGCTCGCGCTCGGCGTCCCGCTCGCGGTGAGCATCGCCGCCGCGCAGCAGCAGAAGGTGGTCGTCGACCGCATAGACGACACGGCTCGCTTCGCGGCCCTCGCGCAGTACGTCGCCGATCCGGCGACCAGCGCCCTGAGCGGCACCACGGACGAACGCCGGGAGACCCTGAGCAAGGAACTCGCGCGCTACTTCAGCCTGTACGGCATCCGGGCCGGTGTCTTCTACCGCGACGACGCGCCCATGGCCAACGCCCCCGACAGCTGGCTGCTGCCCGAGACGGGCGAAGGACGCGACAGCTTCAACGAGGCGCTCGGGAGCCGCCGCAGCCACGACCCCGAGCAGGTCTGGCCCTGGGACAGGCACCGGCTCATCGTCGCGTCCCCGGTCGTCAAGGACGGTGACGTCGTCGCCGTAGTGGTCACCGACTCTCCCACCGGACAGATGCGTTCGAAGACCCTGCACGGCTGGCTGATCATCGGGGCGGGCGAGATCGCCGCGATGCTTCTCGCCCTCGGCGCCGCCCTGCGCCTGACCGGCTGGGTGCTCAGGCCCGTACGGGTTCTCGACGCCACCACCCACGACATCGCGACCGGACGCCTGAAGTCCCGGGTGGCGGCGGCCGGCGGGCCGCCGGAACTCCGGCGCCTCGCCCGGTCGTTCAACGAGATGGCGGACAACGTCGAGGACGTGCTCGAGCAGCAGCGCGCCTTCGTCGCGGACGCCTCGCACCAACTGCGCAACCCGCTCTCGGCCCTGCTGCTGCGCATCGAACTGCTCGCTCTCGAACTCCCCGAGGGCAATGAGGAGATCGCCTCGGTCCGCACCGAGGGCAAGCGCCTGGCGCACGTCCTCGACGACCTCCTCGACCTCGCGCTCGCCGAGCACGCCGAGGCGGACCTGCGCCTCACCGACATCGGCGAGCTCACGGCCGAGCGGGTGGCGGCGTGGGGTCCGGTCGCCGACAGCAATGGCGTCCGCCTCCTCGGTACCTGCCCCGCCACCACCGCCTGGACCGATCCGGTCACCCTCTCCAGCGCCTTGGACGCGGTGATCGACAACGCACTGAAGTTCACGCCCGAGGGGGAGAGCGTCGAGGTGCGGGTCGCCTCGAACGGCGAGTCCTCGACCGTCGTGGTCACCGACGGCGGACCGGGGCTCAGCGACGACGACCTGGCCCGCATCGGCGACCGCTTCTGGCGCAGCGCCGGCCACCAGAACATCAAGGGTTCGGGCCTTGGCCTGTCCATCTCCCGCGCGCTGCTCACCGCCGCGGGGGGCTCCATCGCGTACGACCACCACGAGCCGCACGGCCTGAAGGTGACGGTGCGGGTGCCGAGGTCACGGCCCAGCTCGTGAGGCGGGCCAGCTCGTGGGGCGGGCCAGCCCGTGGGGCGGGCCAGCCCGTGGGGCGGGACGGTCGGAGGCGGACGGTCACGGCTTGACGGCGCGGTAGTTGCGCCTATGGCCGGGCGACGGTACGGCCTACGGTTTGACCGACCGGTAGTAGCGCCGGGCGCCCTCGTGGAGCTGGAGCGGATCCGTGTAGATGGCCGTCCGCAGGTCCACCAGTTGTGCCGCGTGCACCACGCCGCCGATGCGGTCGCGGCTGTCTATCACCGTGCGGGTGATCTCCTCGGTGAGCCCGGCGTCCGTGTCCTCCCGCGTGACCAGGAGGTTCGCCACCGCCACCGTCTGCACGGACGAGCCCAGCTGGGCCTTGGGATAGGCATCGGCGGGCATCACCGCGGCCCGGTAGTACCGGGAGGCGCCGCCCTGCTCGTGCAGCTTCGTGATCAGGTCGGTCCCTATCGGCACCAGCCTGATGTCGGAGGTCTTGGAGAGTTCCAGCACGGCGCTCGTCGGCAGGCCGCCGGACCAGAAGAAGGCGTCGATCTGGTGCCGCCTGAGCTTCTCCGGCATGGTGCTGATGCCGTCGGCAAGTGGGTCGATGTCCTTCACCGGGTCGAGTCCGGCGGCCTGGAGGACATGGTTCGCGATCAGCCGGACGCCGGAACCGGTCGGCCCCACGGCGACCCGCTTGCCCCGCAGGTCGGCCACGGACCGCACGGACGACGTGCGGGGGACCACCAGGTGCACGTAGTCGTCGTACAGCCGCGCGCAGCTGCGCAGCATGTCCGCTCCCTGCCTGTCCTGGAGCATGTACGTCTCCACCGCGTCGGCCGCCGCGACGGTGAAGTCGGCCTGTCCGGTGGCCACCCGGCGGACGTTCTCCTGCGACCCTTCACTGTTCTGGAGCCGTACGTCCAGACGCGGCATGTCCTTGTCGAGGGCGCCCTGGAGCAGCTCGCCGTACTTCTGGTAGACCCCGGTCGGCGTCCCGGTGCTGAACGTGATCCTGCCGCCCGGGGACTCCTCGCCCAGCGGCAGCAGCCACCACAGCAGCAGCCCGAAGACCGCGAAGGCGGCTGCCGAGCCGAGCAGCGCGCGGCGTCTGCCGATGCGGGGGAGTGCCTGGAACATGCGCGCGATCCTGCCAGCCCGGACGCCGGTCTGACCAGGGCGGGGCCGCGGGCCCCGGACGTCGGGCGGCGCGAACCCGCACGCCGGGCCCTGGTCGGGGCACCGCTCCGGCGCCGCTTCCGCACTGTCGGACTCCGCGCGGCGGAGGCTGTCCGAGGTACCGCCTACCCTTGTCGCATGACCAGCAGCGACCGGAGCCAGGCAGTGGACGTTCAGGAAACCAAGACGTACGAAGTACGCACCTACGGGTGCCAGATGAACGTCCACGACTCCGAACGGCTCTCGGGGCTCCTCGAAGGAGCCGGTTATGTCCGCGCGCCCAAGGACGCGGACGGCGACGCGGACGTCGTGGTCTTCAACACCTGCGCGGTCCGGGAGAACGCCGACAACCGGCTGTACGGCAACCTCGGCCGCCTCGCCCCGATGAAGACGAAGCGCCCCGGCATGCAGATCGCCGTCGGCGGCTGCCTCGCGCAGAAGGACCGCGACACGATCGTGAAGCGCGCCCCCTGGGTGGACGTCGTCTTCGGCACGCACAACATCGGCAAGCTGCCGGTCCTCCTGGAGCGCGCCCGCGTACAGGAAGAGGCGCAGGTCGAGATCGCCGAGTCCCTTGAGGCGTTCCCGTCCACGCTGCCGACCCGCCGCGAGAGCGCGTACGCCGCCTGGGTGTCGATCTCCGTGGGGTGCAACAACACCTGCACCTTCTGCATTGTCCCGGCGCTGCGCGGCAAGGAGAAGGACCGCAGGACCGGCGACATCCTCGCCGAGATCGAGGCCCTCGTCGGCGAGGGCGTCTCCGAGATCACGCTGCTGGGGCAGAACGTGAACGCCTACGGCAGTGACATAGGCGACCGTGAAGCCTTCAGTAAGCTGCTCCGCGCCTGCGGCACGATCGAGGGCCTGGAGCGTGTGCGTTTCACCTCGCCGCACCCACGCGACTTCACGGACGACGTGATCGCCGCCATGGCCGAGACGCCGAACGTGATGCCGCAGCTGCACATGCCGATGCAGTCCGGCTCGGACACGGTCCTCAAGGCGATGCGCCGCTCCTACCGCCAGGAGCGCTACCTGGGAATCATCGACAAGGTGCGGGCCGCCATCCCGCACGCGGCGATCACCACCGACATCATCGTGGGCTTCCCCGGCGAGACCGAGGAGGACTTCGAGCAGACCCTGTACGCGGTCCGAGAGGCCCGCTTCGCGAACGCGTTCACGTTCCAGTACTCCAAGCGCCCCGGAACCCCGGCGGCCACCATGGAGGGGCAGATCCCCAAGGAGGTCGTCCAGGCCCGCTACGAGCGTCTCGTGGCCGTCCAGGAGGAGATCTCCTGGGACGAGAACAAGAAGCAGGTCGGCCGCACCCTGGAGCTGATGGTCGCCGAGGGCGAGGGCCGCAAGGACGGCGCCACGCACCGCCTCTCCGGCCGCGCCCCCGACAACCGCCTGGTCCACTTCACCAAGCCCGACGAGGACGTCCGCCCCGGCGACGTCGTCACCGTCGACATCACCTACGCCGCTCCGCACCACCTCCTCGCCGAGGGCCCCACCCTGAAGGTGCGCCGCACGCGCGCGGGCGACGCCTGGGAGAAGCGGAACGCCGCCTCGGCCGCGAAACCGGCGGGCGTCATGCTCGGCCTCCCGAAGATCGGCGTGCCGGCACCACTGCCGGTCGCGGCGGGCAACGGATGTGGTTGCGACTGACGGCGCCGGCCGTCGGGTGCGGGTGTGGCTACGTGCGTCGCCCGTACCACGCCCGCCCTTCCGGCAACGGACGTGGCCGGGACTGTGAGGGGCCCGTGCCGGGAAGGATCCGCCCATGCCGTACAGCGTGGAATTCACCGAGCGCGCCGCTCGCGTCCGGGACAGCCTCCCCGCCGAGCGCGGGGAGGTGCTGGAACGGGGACTGGCGATCCTGCTCGCCGACCCGCGGCACAAGCTCTCGCACGCCGTGGGCGGTGACGAGGCGACCCGCGAGGTGGCCCTGTCGCGCAGCCTGTTCATCGAGTACGTGATCAGCGACGGCAAGCTCGTGGTGCTCGTCCTCACCGCGATCGACCTCACGCACGTGCTCATCGAGGAGTGACGTCCCGCTCGCCGACGAGCGACACGGCGTCCGCGACCGGTGACATGCGCTGACCGGTGACATGCGCCGGCCCGTGACATGCGTCGGCCCGTGACATGCCTCGGCCGGTGACCGGTGACGTGCGCCGGCCCGTGACATGCGTCGGCCCGTGACATGCCTCGGCCGGTGACCGGTGACGTGCGCCGGTCGGTTACGTCCGCCGCTGAGCCGTACCGCCGCACGCGGACTACGCTGCCGATCATGCTTGTAGCCGCCGCAGTCTGCCCCTGTCCGCCGCTGCTCGTGCCGGACGTCGCCGTCGGCGCGGCGCCCGAGCTCGACGCCGCGCGAGCCGCCTGTACGGACGCGCTGGGCCTGCTCGCCGCCTCCCGCCCCGACCTGCTGGTCGTCGTCGGCCCCGCGGAACAGAGCGGGCGCGGTCCGCACGCCGCGGGCACCGAGGGCTCCTTCCGGGGCTTCGGCGTGGATATCGACGTACGCCTGGGAAACGCGGACCCCGGTGACGAGGCGGGCCCGCGGGCGGACGGGCGCGAGCTGCCGCCCTCACTGGCCGTCGCCGGGTGGCTCCTGGAGCACACGGGCTGGTCCGACGCCCCCGTCGAGGGGCTCGGGGTGGGGGAACCTCTGGAGGCCGAGCGGTGTATCGAAGTGGGGGAGGGAATCGGCGCGCGGGCCGGGCGGGTGGCGCTGCTGGTGATGGGCGACGCCAGCGCGTGCCGGACGCTCAAGGCGCCCGGCTATCTCGACGAGCGCGCGGCGGGCTTCGACGCGGAGGCCGCGCGTGCCCTCGGGTCGGCCGACGTGGCCGCCCTCAAAGCGATGGACGCGGAGCTGGCTCAGGAGCTCAAGGCGTCCGGGCGGGCCCCCTGGCAGGTCCTCGCGGGCGCCGCGGAGGGCGCGGGCCTCGGCGGCGCGCTGCTGTACGAGGACGCGCCGTACGGAGTGGGGTATCTGGTGGCGGCGTGGTCGTAGGGGCGGTCACCGGGCGCCGCGTGAGCTGGTCCTCGAAGGCGTGCGGCTGGTCGTAGGCGGACTCAGCAATCGGCCACGTGAGGTAGTCCTCGAACGCTTCTGGTTGCGGCCCGGCCGTAAGGGCGGTCACCGGTCACCGGACGCCGCCGCGAGGCAGGTCTCGTAGGCGGGCCCGCCATGACACGGCGGACGGACGGCCGAGGAGCCCGGAGTGCTCCGCGGTCGTCCGCCGGGGTGTCCTGCTCAGGAAGCGGCGGGCGGAGGGGGTGTGTCCGCCGGAGGTGTGGTGCCGCCGCTGTCCTTCTGCGCGAGGCGGTCCACGGCGCCCTTCGCCTTGTCCGTGCCCGTCACGATCTTGTCGCTGTACTTGTGCTTGGTCTTCTCGTCGACCACCCGGGCGGCCTTGTCGAGCCCCAGGCCGACCTTGTCCCCGTGCTGTTGCGCGAGGTCCGAGACCTTGTCCTTGGCGGGCGCCAGCTTGGCTTTCAGATTGTCCAGGAGACCCATCGTCCACCTTCCTCGCGGGCAGTCACGTGCGGGCGCCTTCGCCGGCCTCGCTGTCGGCGGCCTTCTCGGCGGTCTGCTGCTGGGGGATCTCGACGTCCTCCGCGGAGGCGGTTCCGGCCGTCTCCACCGTCTCCGCCGTCACCTCGGCCTCGGTCACGGACGAACCCTCCGCCGCTTCCGCCGCCTCGGCCCCGGTCGACGCCGTGTCGGCCTGCACCTCAGCGGTTGACGCCCCCTCCGTAGTCCTCGACCTCCGGAAAAGCCATGCAAAAACGCCCATATCCACTCCATACGTTACTCGTGAGGGCGAAATCCCGCGTCGCCCGGTGCGTCCCATTGCGTCGCCCGGGTCACCGGCCCTCGAATGCCGGCGGCTGGAACCTCGCACAGGCAACGACCTCGGAGTTTTGCCGTTACGTAACTCGTTCGAGGATGGGTCTGTACGTTTGGGAGACTGGGACGGTGAGAAGCACACCCCCCACCCCCCGGGTCATCGCCGTCGTCGGACCGACCGCGGCAGGAAAGTCCGATCTGGGCGTTTTCCTCGCCCGCCGCCTCGGAGGCGAGATCGTCAACGCCGACTCCATGCAGTTGTACCGAGGGATGGACATCGGCACGGCCAAGCTGACGTCCGAGGAGCGCGGCGGAATCCCGCACCACCTCCTGGACATCTGGGACGTGACCGTCACCGCCAGCGTCGCCGAGTACCAGCGGCTCGCTCGTGACCGCATCGACACCCTGCTCGCCGATGGCCGCTGGCCGATCCTGGTGGGCGGTTCCGGGCTGTACGTCCGCGGGGCCGTGGACCATCTCGAGTTCCCCGGCACCGACCCCGAGGTACGGGCCCGGCTGGAGGAGGAACTCACCCTGCGCGGTTCCGGCGCGCTGCACGCGCGGCTGGCCGTGGCCGACCCCGAGGCCGCACACGCGATCCTGCCCAGCAACGGCCGCCGTATCGTCCGTGCCCTTGAGGTCATCGAGATCACCGGCAAGCCCTTCACCGCCAATCTGCCGGGCCACGACTCCGTGTACGACACCCTCCAGATCGGCGTCGACGTGGCGCGCCCCGAGCTGGACGAGCGCATCGCGCGCCGGGTCGACCGGATGTGGGGCGCGGGTCTGGTCGACGAGGTGCGGGCACTGGAGGCGCAGGGGTTGCGCGAAGGGCGCACGGCCGCGCGCGCACTCGGCTATCAGCAGGTACTCGCCGCGCTGGCGGGGGAGTACACCGAAGCGGAGGCGCGCGCCGAGACCGTACGTGCCACCAAGCGCTTCGCGCGCCGCCAGGATTCATGGTTCCGACGCGACCCGCGGGTGCATTGGCTAAGTGGGGCCGCGGCAGATCTCACGGAACTCCCGCAGCTCGCACTGGCGTTGGTCGAACGACCGGTCACAGCCTGATCACGTCATGGCATCGGGACGCTCCGGCCGTCATCCCGGCCTCCGGCGCCGTGCCATCATCGAGCTTCGATCGACCAGTGAAAGTCCGAGTTGGGAGGGCGCGTGGCGATGGAGGCCGGCCCTCGTGACACCGCACGAGACACTGAGCACGGTATCGATCCGGAAGGCGATCGCCTGAACCTGGATCCGGACGGAGAACCGCTGATTTCCGACGGCCCCGAGGACACTCCGGACGGCGTGATCGCCGACGGTCCCGGTCCCGGCGAGATGTCACCGGAGCCGGAGGTCGAGGTCGAGCTGCGTCCGCAGCGCCGGCTGCGCATCTGGCAGCTCGCGCCCATCGTCGGCCTGGCCGCGATCGGCTCCCTGATGTTCGCCTTCCCGCTTGCCTTCGAGTTCGGCGACGGCGGCGCCGTGGTCGCCATGCTCGGACTGCTGATCTGCTCGTGCGCGGCCGGCTGGGGAATGATGGCCGCCCGCCGCGTCGGCCACACCTGGCCCGGCTTCCCGCCGCGCGGTTCGGGGCGCGGCCCCGACTGGCGTGTGGTGATCGCGTACGTGGTGATGGTCGCAGCCGTGGTGGTGCTCGCGGTGTGGCGCGTGGCGCGGCTGCGCTGACGTACTCCGCGGTACGGCGTGCCCCGGCGGCTCCGCTACCCGGCGCCCTGAGGCGCGGCTCGGCGGCTTTCCCGCCCGGCTTCCGATGGTGCGGCTCGGCGGCCATCCCGCCCGGCTTCCGATGGTGCGGCTCGGCGGTTTCTCCGTCCGGGTCCCGGCCGCGTGACCTGGTGATTTCCCTCCCCATCTTCCGACGGTGTGCCCCGGTGGTTTCGCTGCTCGGGTCTCGATGGCGCGGCTCGGTGGTTTCCCGGGCCGCCTTCCGACG
>NZ_JBIVKZ010000009.1:0-318768 GCF_044751025.1 Streptomyces sp. NPDC088747 | reverse complement strand
GTGATTTCCCTCCCCATCTTCCGACGGTGTGCCCCGGTGGTTTCGCTGCTCGGGTCTCGATGGCGCGGCTCGGTGGTTTCCCGGGCCGCCTTCCGGCGGCTCGGCTCGGCGGCTATCCCGCCCGGCTTCCGAAGGTGTGACTCGGTGGTTTCTCCGTCCGGGTCCCGACGGGGCGCGACCCGGTGGTTTCTCCGTCCGGTCTCGACGGGGCGCGACCCGGTGTTTTCCCTCCCCGCCTTCCGACGGTGTGCCCCGGTGGTTTCGCTGCTCGGGTCTCGATGGCGCGGCTCGGTGGTTTCCCGGGCCGCCTTCCGACAGCGCGGCTCGGTGGTTCTCTGCCCGGGTCCCCACGGCCTGACCCGGCGGCTTCCCCCTCCGGCTCCCGAGGGCGCGCCCCGCCGCCTTCCCCGCCCCGCGTGACGCGGCTCCCCAGATACCCGCGGGGGCCCTGCCCCCGCCCCGCCCCGTGCGCGCCAGGGTGTCGGACCCACGCCGTACGATCGAGGAATGAGCACGCGGATCGCCTTCCTCAAGGGCCACGGGACCGAGAACGACTTCGTGATCATCCCGGACCCGGAGAACACCCTCGACCTGCCCCCGGCCGTCGCCGCCGCCCTGTGCGACCGTCGCGCGGGCATCGGCGGAGACGGCCTGCTGCACGTCGTACGGTCCGCCGCGCACCCCGAGGCCCGGGAGATGGCGGCCGAGGCGGAGTGGTTCATGGACTACCGCAACGGCGACGGATCGATCGCCGAGATGTGCGGCAACGGAGTGCGGGTGTTCGCGCGCTACCTCCAGCGGGCCGGACACGTGACCGAGGGCGAGATCGCGATCGCCACCCGCGGGGGCGTGAAGGCGGTGCATCTCGCCAAGGACGGGGACGTGACCGTCGGAATGGGCAAGGCACTCCTGCCCGAAGGGGACGTCACGGTGAGCGTCGGCGGGCACACCTGGCCCGCGCGCAACGTCAACATGGGCAACCCGCACGCGGTCGCCTTCGTAAACGACCTCGCGGACGCCGGCGACCTGTCCGCTCCGCCGCCGTTCAGCCCGGAGTCGGCGTACCCGGACGGGGTGAACGTCGAGTTCGTGGTCGACCGGGGCCCGCGGCACGTCGCGCTGCGCGTCCACGAGCGCGGCTCCGGGGAGACCCGCTCGTGCGGCACGGGCGCGTGCGCCGTGGCCGTCGCCACGGCCCGCAGGGACGGCACCGACCCGGCGGCGACCGGCACCCCCGTGACGTACACCGTCGACGTACCCGGCGGACGCCTGATGATCACCGAGCACCCCGACGGCGCGATCGAGATGACCGGACCTGCCGTGATCGTGGCCGAAGGTGAGCTTGATGGCGATTGGTTCGAAACCGTAAACCCCTGAACCTTCGCTCGAATGGGTGATCCGTTTCACGCTCGGCGAGAGGCGGTCAGCCGCACGTGGTGGGCTCGGTAGCATCAAGCACCGGCCCGGACGGGGGATCGACACCATCCCCTGAGCCGTGTACGCCATGGGGCACCCGTCCGCCGGTCTACGCAGCCGGAGGTGCCCATGAGTGCGGAGGCGACGAATCCCGCGACGCCAGGCCCTGTAATGCCTTCCCCTAAACTCTCGGCCCCGGTCGAGCGGGGGGCGGCTCCAGCGCACCGCAGGAAGGGCCTTCCGCGGATCGACCTGCGCCGTCTGGGACGGGCGGCGCTGCTCGGCCCCGGCGCCCGCGACCGGCTGCCTGACGCGATCGGCCACGTCGCCGAGGCCCACCGCGCCCACCACCCCAGCGCCGACCTGGAACCGCTGCGCCGCGCGTGGGTGCTCGCCGAGTCCTCGCACCGCGGCCAGATGCGCAAGAGCGGTGAGCCGTACATCACACACCCGCTCGCCGTGACCCTGATCCTCGCCGAACTCGGCGCGGAGACCACGACGTTGACCGCCTCCCTGCTCCACGACACCGTCGAGGACACGGAAGTGACCCTCGATCAGGTCGGCGAGGAGTTCGGCGAGGAGGTCCGTTATCTGGTCGACGGTGTGACCAAACTGGAGAAGGTCGACTACGGGGCCGCCGCCGAGCCCGAGACCTTCCGCAAGATGCTCGTCGCCACCGGCAACGACGTCCGTGTGATGTCGATCAAACTCGCCGACCGGCTGCACAACATGCGGACCCTCGGTGTCATGCGCCCCGAGAAGCAGGCGCGGATCGCCAAGGTCACCAGGGACGTTTTGATCCCGCTGGCCGAACGGCTGGGCGTCCAGGCGCTCAAGACGGAGCTCGAGGACCTCGTCTTCGCGATCCTGCATCCCGAGGAGTACGAGACCACCAGGGGGCTGATCGACGACAACGCGGCGCGCGACGGCGATCCGCTGGCGGAGATCGCCGTAGAGGTGCGCGGGGTCCTGCGCGAGGCGGGCCTCCAGGCGGAAGTCGTCATCCGGCCACGGCACTTCGTCTCCGTGCACCGCAGGTCGCGCAAACGCGGTCCGATGCGCGGGGCCGACTTCGGACGGATCCTGGTCCTCGTGAACGAGGACGCCGACTGCTACGGGGTCCTCGGCGAACTGCACACCTGCCTCACGCCGGTGGTCTCGGAGTTCAAGGACTTCATCGCGGTACCCAAGTTCAACCTCTACCAGTCGCTGCACACGGCCGTCGCGCGCGGCGACGGTGAGATCGCCGAAGTCCTCATCCGCACCCACCAGATGCACAAGGTTGCCGAGGCCGGGGTCATCGCGCTGGGCAATCCGTACGCCGCTCCCGCGGACGAGCAGGCGGAGCGTTCCGTGGACGGTGAGCGTGCCGACCCCACCAGGCCCGGCTGGCTCTCCCGGCTCCTCGACTGGCAGGCGGGCGCCGCGGATCCGGACACCTTCTGGTCCACGTTGCGCGAAGACCTCGCCCAGGACCGGGAGATCACGGTCTTCCGCGCCGACGGCGGCTCCTTGGGCCTTCCGGAGGGCGCCAGTTGCGTGGACGCGGCGTACGCGCAGTACGGGGACGACGCGCACGCCTGCATGGGCGCCCGCGTCAACGGCCGCCTGGCGACGCTGAGTACGGTCCTGCGGGACGGCGACACCGTGCAGCTTCTCATGGGTCAGGACCCGGCCTCCGAGCCCTCCAGGGAGTGGCTGGAGCACGCGCACACCCCGGCCGCGCGGATCGCCATCCAGCGCTGGCTGGCCGCACACCCCTCACCGCGCGACACCGAGACCGCCGAGGAGCCCCCAGCCGCCCCTCGCCCGACCGCCGAGGGACCCGCGGTCCGCCCCGGCGCGGCCAACGCCGTAGTCGACCGGTCAGGCGCGTCGGTCCGGCTCGCGGGCTGCTGTACACCCGTACCGCCCGACGACGTGACCGGCTTCTCGGTGCGCGGCGGAGTGGTCACCGTCCACCGGGTCGAATGCGCCGCCGTGGAGACCATGAAGAGCGTGGGGCGCGCCGAGGTCGGCGTGAGCTGGGGCGACACCACCGAGTGCCGCGTCACGCTGGTGGCCGAGTCCTTCGGGCGACCGCATCTGCTGGCCGACCTCACCGAGGCCATCGCCCTGGAGGGCGTCGCCATCGTCTCGGCGACCGTCGAACCGCCCAGCGAGCAGCGCGTACGGCACACGTACACACTCCAACTCCCGGACGCGGCGCACCTTCCCGGGCTGATGCGGGCGATGCGGAACGTGGCGGGCGTGTACGACGTGAGCCGGGCCCGGCACCAGGCGGCGGCCGCGCAGTAGGGGACCCTTTCGGGTGGACCGGGCGCGCGTCGTCACCGCGGGGCCGGTGCGCGCTGGTAGCGGTGGTCCATGTCGCGCACCCCCCGCCCCAGGATTCCGCACCCGAGCACATCCCACCCAGGTGTTCCGCACCCGAGCACATCTCACCCAGGTGTTCCGCACACGAGCACAGCGGCCCGCTCCAGGACCCGACGTGTCAGGGCGGCCCTGCTCGCCTCGGCCGTCTCCGTCTGCCTCATCGCCGCGAGCGCGCCCTCCCCGGCCACCCCGCTCGGCATCGGCGACCGGCTCTTCCCGCACCTGGGCAACCCCGGGTACGACGTCGGGTCGTACGACCTCGCCTTCACCTACCCCGGCACCAACAGCAAGCCGCTCGCGGCCGTCACCACGATCGACGCCCTGGCGTCCTCGCGGCTGGAGCGGATCAACCTCGACTTCGCGCACGGAACGGTGGAATCGGTCGAGGTCGACGGGGCGCCCGCGTCCTTCACCGGCGCCGGAGAAGACCTGGTGGTGACACCCGCCGAGCCGGTGGCCGCGGGCGGCCGGATGCGGATCACCGTGCACCACACCAGCGATCCGGTCCCCGCCGCGAATCAGGACGGCGGCTGGGTACGGACCCGGGACGGGCTGGCGATGGCCAACCAGGCCGATGCCGCGCACCTGGTCTTCCCGTGCAACGACCATCCCTCCGACAAGGCGATGTTCACGATCCGGGTCACCGCGCCCGACGGGTTCACGGCCGTGGCGAACGGGCTCCCCGCCGGGACGGACCGCGCCGGCGGGTCCACCACCTGGACGTACCGCACGGCGCACCCCATGGCGACCGAGCTGGCCCAGGTGTCCATCGGCCGCTCCACGGTGCTGCACCGAGCCGGGCCGCACGGGCTGCCCCTACGCGACGTCGTACCTACCAAGGACCGTGAGCTGCTCGAACCGTGGCTCAAGAAGACCCCCGACCAGATCACCTGGATGGAGGGAAAGGTCGGTCCCTACCCCTTCGAGACGTACGGGCTGCTGATGGCCGACGTACAGACCGGATTCGAACTGGAGACGCAGACGCTGTCCCTCTTCGAGCGGGGGCTCTTCACCGAGCCCGCGTACCCGAAGTGGTACGTCGAATCGATCATGGTGCACGAGCTGTCCCACCAGTGGTTCGGCGACAGCGTCAGTCCGCGCACCTGGTCCGACCTGTGGCTGAACGAGGGGCATGCCACCTGGTACGAGGCCCTGTACGCCGAGGAGACGGCCGACAGGCCCATGGAGGCGCGCATGAAGGCCGCCTACCGGGCGTCCGACGGCTGGCGGGCCGCGGGAGGGCCGCCGGGGGCGCCGAAGGGGCCCAGGCCCGGTCAGAAGATCAGCATCTTCCGGCCGAACGTCTACGACGGGGCGGCGCTGGTCCTGTACGCGCTGCGCGAGGAGATCGGGCGTGCGGCCTTCGAGCGGTTGGAGCGGCTCTGGGTGAACGTTCACGAGGACGACGTCGCCTCGACGCAGGACTTCGAGGACCTGGCGTCCGGCCTCGCCGGCCGTGACCTGAGCGGGTTCTTCGAAGTGTGGCTCCGCGGCGAGAAGACTCCGCCCATGCCGGCACACCCGGACTGGAAGAGCGACGCCCCGGGGGCCGCGAAGAGCGCCGGACGAGCCGGATAACTCGCGTGACGAGACGGGCCGTGCCGTGCGACCATCCTTGGAGTCGGCGGCACGGCCCCTCCGGGCCGGTGACACGGTCCTGACGGGGCAGCGGGCTGGGCCTGGAACGGGCCCGGGTGACGCGGTCCCCGCGAGGACGGTGTCGCGGTTCCTCGGGGGCCGGTGGCACGGGCCCCGGGGTTGACCCGGCGGAATCCGGGAATCTCCTGGTGGCCCGGGACGTTCTACTCCATGACGGACGGTGTCCGTCGCCGAATCGTTGTCCCCATAGACGTAAGGATCCAATGACCTCCTCTTCTTCCCCTTCCCAGGACGCGCAGAGCCTCGCGCAGAACTATCCCGAAGGTCTTCGGGCCGATGCCCTGATGGAAGAGGACGTCGCCTGGAGCCACGAGATCGACGGAGAGCGGGACGGCGACCAGCTCGACCGCTCCGAGCGCGCGGCCCTGCGCCGCGTCGCCGGCCTCTCCACCGAGCTCGAGGACGTCACCGAGGTCGAGTACCGCCAGCTCCGCCTGGAGCGCGTCGTACTCGTCGGTGTGTGGACCTCGGGCACGGTGACCGACGCGGACAACTCACTCGCCGAGCTGGCGGCCCTCGCGGAGACCGCGGGCGCGCTGGTGCTCGACGGAGTCGTCCAGCGCCGCGACAAGCCCGACGCGGCCACGTACATCGGTTCCGGCAAGGCCAATGAGCTGCGGGACATCGTCCTGAAGACCGGCGCGGACACCGTCATCTGCGACGGTGAGCTCAGCCCCGGTCAGCTCATCCACCTCGAAGACGTCGTCAAGGTCAAGGTCATCGACCGTACGGCCCTGATCCTCGACATCTTCGCCCAGCACGCCAAGTCCCGAGAGGGCAAGGCGCAGGTCGCCCTCGCGCAGATGCAGTACATGCTGCCGAGGCTGCGAGGCTGGGGTCAGTCGCTGTCCCGCCAGATGGGCGGCGGCTCGGGCGGCGGCCTCGCCACCCGTGGTCCCGGTGAGACCAAGATCGAGACGGACCGGCGCCGCATCCGCGAGAAGATGGCGAAGATGCGCCGGGAGATCGCGGACATGAAGACCGGCCGGGACATCAAGCGCCAGGAGCGCCGCCGCAACAAGGTGCCCTCGGTCGCCATCGCCGGTTACACCAACGCGGGCAAGTCCTCGCTGCTCAACCGCCTCACGGGCGCGGGCGTGCTCGTCGAGAACTCCCTGTTCGCGACCCTGGACCCGACCGTCCGCAGGGCCGAGACCCCCGGCGGCCGGCTGTACACGCTGGTCGACACGGTCGGTTTCGTACGGCACCTGCCGCACCACCTGGTCGAGGCCTTCCGCTCCACCATGGAGGAGGTCGGTGACGCCGACCTGATCCTGCACGTGGTGGACGGTTCGCACCCGGTCCCGGAGGAGCAGCTCGCGGCCGTCCGCGAGGTCATCCGCGACGTGGGCGCCACCAAGGTGCCCGAGATCGTGGTGATCAACAAGGCGGACGCGGCCGACCCGCTGGTGCTCCAGCGGCTGATGCGGATCGAGACGCGCTCCATCGCGGTCTCGGCCCGTACGGGCCTGGGCATCGACGAGCTGCTCGCCCTCATCGACAACGAGCTGCCGCGCCCCTCGGTCGAGATCGAGGTACTCGTCCCGTACACGCTCGGCAACCTGGTTGCCCGTGCGCACAACGAGGGCGAGATCATCTCCGAGGAGCACACCCCGGAGGGCACGCTGCTCAAGGTGCGGGTGCACGAGGAACTGGCGGCGGAACTCGCGCCGTACGTTCCTGCGCCGGCGCTTCAGTAGTCGGACACGTGAAGACCCCGCCTCTCTCCCGAGGGGCGGGGTCTTTGTCGTCCGTCCGGCTCCGCTCGCCGCTACGCCGGTCGGGTCACTGCCCGGCGAACTTCCCGCTCACCTGGTCGTACACGCCCTTGGCCTCCTTGCCGAGATGCGGTCCGGCCAGCCAGCCCGAACTGACCGGGCCGATCGAGGTGTTGGACACCAGCGCGGGCTTGCCGTCGGCTCCCACGGCCACCCAGCCGCCGCCGGACGAACCACCCGTCATGGTGCAACCGATGCGGTACATCGTCGGCTCGGTCTCCAGGATCGACAGCCGTCCCGGCTTGTCCGTGCACTGGAGCATCGTCTCGCCGTCGAACGGCGCCGCCGCCGGATAGCCGGTCGCCGTGATGCTCTCCACCTTCGGCACCGCCGGAGCACTGAAGTTCACCGGAAGCGCCGAACCGACCGTCTCCTCAAGCGACTTGCCGTCGCCGCCCTCTTCCGGCGTCACATGCAGCACGGCGAAGTCGTACGGGGCTCCGTCGCCGCCGGTCGCACCGCCCTGCTCGATCCACTGGTCCGAGGTCTGCGCCCAGTCGCTCCACCAGACGCCGTACGGGGCGACGTCCTCCTTGGTGGCGTTCTCCAACTCGGCCGCTGTGGCTCCGTCGTTGTTGTACGAGGGAACGAACGCGATGTTGCGGTACCAGCCACCCGCCTTGCCGGCGTGCACACAGTGACCCGCGGTCCACACCATGTTGGACTTGCCCGGGTTGGCGGGATCCTCGACCACCGTCGCCGAGCAGACCATCGTGCCCTCGGGCGCGTCGAAGAGCAGCTTCCCGGCCTCAGGGGCGTTGTCGTGGTACGGCGTGCTCACGGGTTCTGCGGCCACGGGATCCGGGGTCGGGTCGGTGACACCCTGGTCACCGGAGAGATCGGCCTCGTCGACGCCCTTGTTCTCGTCCGGGTCGTCGGCCTCGCGCATCCGGTCCGGGTTCCACAGGCCCTCGATGATCGGGTTGATGTAGTCCTCGGCCTCGCGCAGCCAGTCGTCCTTGTCCCAGTTCTTCCAGGCGCCGTCCTTCCACTTGTCGACGTCGATCCCGCGCTCCTTGAGCCGGTCCCGGATGTCGTCCGGAATCGTGATCTTGCCGTCGCCGACTGCGGAAGAGGCAGTATCGCCACCGGCGGTGTCGTCGCCCGACCCGCAGGCGGTGGCGGTCAGCGCGAGCGTCGCGGCGAGACAGACGGCGGCCAGCACGGGGGAGGTCCTGCGGCGTGCGCCCCTCCCTCGACGACCGGCGAAGGGCGGGCGTATGGATCGCATGGTGTGACTCCCCCTGGAGATCTGAGAACTGTGCGCTGCGGGTGCGGGTGCGTGGGTGGGTGGTCGCGGTTATGCGCGTGCGTGCTGGGCGGTGACGGTGCGGGGCGGTGCTGGTGGTGCCGAGTGGTGTTTGTGGAGCGGTGTTCGCGGTGCTGCCTCGGTCGTCCGGCGTCACCGAACGGCATCACAGACTATGCGCTCGCTGTGGGGGACATCCGACGGAACGGCAACGGTTCCGTCACGGCAAGGATCTTCGGAGCACCCGCTTCCCCGCGCCTACCGCGTCGTTGGTACGTACGGGGGGCCTGACGCATGCGTTCAGAACCCCCCGCCAACTCGCCTCTGGACAGCGGGAGGACCTGAAGCCGTGGCCGTGACCGAGTCTGTGGTGGTGCCGGTGGGGCGGGACTGCGGGGGGATGCGGGAAGGGGTGGGGGATGGGTTGTCGGGGGTGCCTGATGCGCCCGGTGTGACCGGTGTGGCCGGTGTGCCCCATGTGCTGACGGTGCCTGGGGTGTCGGGGTTTGCCGGAGCGGTTGGAGCGCCTGGAGCGCCAAGTGCTGCCGGTGAGCGGGGTGTTCCGGTCGAGGCGCCTATGGAGGTGTCACGTACTTCGGGCAGGGCGCCGAGAGTTGTGTCCCGCGACTCCGATGGGGAGCGCGCGGCGCATGACGGGATTCTGCGACGCCAGTCGGCGCGTGAGCCCGCGGCCCGCACTTACCCACACGCCCTTCCGATCGTGCCCGTGCGGGCCCGCGGTCTGACGATCGAGGGTGCCGACGGGCGCCGCTACCTCGACTGCCTGTCCGGTGCGGGGACCTTGGCGCTGGGACACAACCACCCGGTGGTCCTGGAGGCGATCCGAAAGGTTCTCGACTCCGGAGCCCCGCTACACGTCCTCGATCTCGCAACACCCGTCAAGGACGCCTTCACCACCGAACTGTTCCGCACGTTGCCACCCGAGTTCGCCGCCCGCGCGCGGGTGCAGTTCTGCGGCTCGGGGCCGGAAGCCGTACAGGCCGCGATCAGACTGGTACGGGCGGCGACGGGGCGTAGCGGAATGCTCGCCTTCACCAGTGCCTTCACCAGTGCCAGTGCCAGTGCCAGTGCCAGTGCAGGTGCCGGTGTCTTCACCGGCCACGGCATGGCCGCAGGTGCGTTCGTCGCATCCGGGGATGCGGCCGACGTAGGCGTCGCGCGCCTGCCCTATCCGCATCCGGCGAACAACCGCTGCCCGTTCGACACCGGCGGCGACCGTGACCCCGAACTGGCCGCGCGCTGGGCCGGGTCGGTTCCCGAAGCCCTCAACTCGGGCGAACCGCAACCCGCCGGAGTGATCGTCGAACCCGTCCTCGGTGAGGGCGGAGTGATCTCCGCCCCCGACGCGTGGATGCACCGGGTGCGTGAGATCACCGCGTCGCGGTCCATTCCGTTGATCGTGGACGAGATGCAGACCGGCGTCGGCAGGACCGGAGTCTTCTGGGCGGTGGAACACAGCGGGATCACGCCGGACGTCATGGTCCTGTCCAAGGCCATCGGCGGAAGCCTCCCGCTGGCCGTCGTCGTCCACCGGGACGACCTCGACGACGGACAACCCGCTTCCCACGAGGCCGCGTTCCGAGGCAACCAACTCGCCATGGCCGCGGGCACAGCGACCCTCGCCCACGTCCGCGAGAACCAGCTCGCGGAGCGCGCCCGGATCCTGGGCGCGAGCATGCTCACCCAACTCAGCTCGCTCGCTGCCGAGTTCCCGTGCATCGGAGGCGTCCGAGGCAGGGGCCTGATGATCGGCGTCGAGTTGGTGGACCCCGAAGCGGCCCCCGACGCCGATGCCTACGGCTCCCTGCCCGCCGCCCCCGAACTCGCCGCCGCCGTCCAACGTGAATGCCTCCGCCGCGGCCTGATCGTGGAACTGAGCGGTCCTCGCACCGACGTCGTACGCCTCCTCCCTCCTCTGACCATCACCGACGACCAGGCGAACGCCGTGGTCGACCGGCTCACCGACGCGGTGGCCGCGGTGAGCACGCTGGGGGCGGTGGCGTCGCGGGGGCGGCGAGGGACCTCATAGGCCCGTCACGCCGGAACGCCCGGAGTGGATGTCGGGCATGGGTATCGAAGGCGGTGCCGAATCGGGCGCCGGATGTCGTGCCGGACTCGGTGTCCGCGTCCGCCATGTCCGAAGGCGTGACGGCCCAACGCACCCCCCGACCAGCCCGGTTCATCACCAAACAACTTCGAACGACCCCGAACGACCCCGCTCACCCCCACAAGGAACTCTCGTGAACGCCACCCCGGCCCCCGACACCCGTCTCCATGCCCCCACTCACACCCATGAGCGAACGGCCGATGGCACGCCGGGCCTGCTCGTGCCCGCGGCTGACTCGGTCCCCCGTCAGAAGGGACGGGCCGGGGAGTCGGAGCGGCTGCGCGCCGACACCGTCGACTTGCTGGAGCACCGCGACCCGCATGTCGCGGCCCAGGCTTCGGCAGTGGAGAACCTACTGCGTTGCTGGGTACGGGAGAACAACCTGCCCGCTCCCGAGGACGGCACTCTCCGCATCCCGCTCGCGGCCAGCGGCATCACCCTCCTCATCCCCGTCCACTACTGGTCACCCACCGGTTGGCACCGCTTCGGCCTCCCCTACTTCGCCGACGCCCCCGAGGAAGCACCGCCCGCCGACGCGGTCACGGTCGCGGCACTGTTCGCGCGACAGACGGTCACACGCACGACGACGGCGACCAGCGCGCCGGTCCGGGTCGAATCCGGCGAAACACCACCTCGGGAAGCCGGCGCGTCCTGCCCCGAACCGGAGGCTCCGCACAGCCCCGCCGGTGACAGCGCCGACCTCGTCGGACGCGTCGCCGATTCTGTCCGGCGCACCGCCGTGTTCATCGGTGACCGCAGGAAGCACCCCACTGACGAGCCCGACCTCTTCCTCGCCGCCGAACAGGCGCTCCTGCTCGGCCACCCGCTGCACCCCACACCGAAGAGCCGAGAGGGACTCTCCGACGCCGAAGCCCGTTCGTACTCACCGGAGTCGCACGGCTCCTTCCCGTTGCACTGGATGGCTGTGGCTCCCTCGGTGCTGGCGACCGACTCGGCCTGGACAGAGCGGGGCCGCCTCGTCAGCGCGGAACAACTGACAGCACGGCTGGCCGGCACCGGACTGCCCCTGCCCCACGGATACGCCGCCCTGCCCGTGCATCCCTGGCAGATGCGTGAGATCCGACACCGTCCGGAGGTGGCAGCGCTGCTGGACGCGGGACTGCTCCAGGACCTCGGCCCGCACGGCTCCCCGTGGCACCCGACTTCCTCGGTTCGCACCCTCTACCACTCAGGCGCGCCCGCGATGCTGAAGCTGTCGCTCGGCCTGCGTATCACCAACTCCCTTCGTGAGAACCTCCGCAAGGAACTCCACCGTGGCGTGGAGGTCCACCGTCTGCTGCGCAGCGGCCTGTCCAAGCAGTGGCACGCCGTCCACCCGCGCTTCGACATCGTCCGTGACCCGGCCTGGCTGGCCGTCGACGGCCCGGACGGCGCGCCCCTGCCCGGCCTCGACGTGATGATCCGCCACAACCCGTTCGGACCGACGGACGACGCCGGCTGCATCGCCGGACTCGTCTCGCCCCGGCCGCGCACCCACCCGGGCCGGCGGGATCAGGCAGAGGGCAGCTCACCAGCGCGGTCCCGGCTTGCCGAGATCGTCATCCGTCTCGCCGGACGCACTGGCCGGCCCCGCGGCGCCGTCGCCACCGAGTGGTTCCTGCGCTACCTGGAGCAGGTCGTACGCCCTGTGCTCTGGCTGGACAGCGAGGCGGGGATCGCTCTGGAGGCGCACCAGCAGAACACGCTGCTCCTGCTGGACCCCGAAGGGTGGCCCACCGGTGGCCGCTACCGCGACAACCAGGGCTTCTACTTCCGGGAGTCGCGGCGCGCGGAACTCGACGCCCGGCTGCCAGGCATCGGCGACCACAGCGACACCTTCGTCTCCGACGAGGTCACCGATGAACGCTTCGCCTACTACCTCGCCATCAACAACGTGCTCGGTCTGGTCGGCGCGTTCGGTTCCCAAGGCCTCGCCGACGAAGCCCTGTTGCTCGCAGCGTTCCGGCGCTTCCTCGCCGACGCGGCCACCGGCCCGGCTCGGCTGCGCACGCCCCTGCCCGCCTATCTGCTCGACTCACGCGTCCTGCGCTGCAAGGCCAACCTCCTCACCCGACTCCACGGCCTCGATGAACTCGTCGGTCCCGTCGATACCCAGTCCGTCTACATCACCATCACCAACCCCCTTAACACCTGAAGAACATGACCCACCCCGTCTCCTGAGAGGAGCGTCGCCGTGCCTCCCACAGATGCGAGCGCCGACACCGGTGCCGCCCCCGTCACCGAACTCGATACTTCACTCGGTACTGCACTCGACACCGGGGCGGTGCCCAGTTCGAGCTCTGGCGTGAGCTCGGACAACGAGGACACGATGGACCTGCGCCTGCCAGACGAGTTCATCGCTCTCTTCGCCGATGAGCCCGGAGTGCGCGGCGCTACCGGAGGCGACCGGCAGGTCACGACAGAGCAAGCCTGTGACACCCCGGACGGTGACGACCTCCTCGATCGCATCGCCGACTGGGGGGTGACCAGTACACCTGCGGGTGCCTTCCGGCTTGTGCCCGTACGTGTGGAGAGTGACCTCCCGCTCATCACTCGCTGGATGAACGACCCTGCCGTCACCGCGTTCTGGGAGCTGGCGGGGCCAGAGACTGTGACGGAAGAGCACCTCCGTGGCCAGTTGGAGGGCGATGGGCGCAGTGTGCCGTGCCTCGGTGTGCTGGAGGGCACGCCGATGAGCTACTGGGAGATCTACCGCGCGGACCTTGGTCTCCTGGCACGTCACTACCCCGCCCGACCGCACGACACCGGAATCCACCTCCTCGTCGGTGGTGTCGCCAACCGGGGGCGAGGACTCGGGACCACCCTGCTCAGAGCCGTCGCCGACCTCGTACTGGACAAGCGCCCCTCGTGCGCTCGTGTTGTCGCCGAACCCGACCTTCGCAACACCCCTTCCGTCTCTGCGTTCCTGAGCGCCGGCTTCCGGTTCTCCGCCGAGGTCGACCTGCCCGACAAACGGGCAGCCCTCATGGTCCGAGACCGGGCCCTGCACGATGTGTTGTAGCGCCGTCACATGTAGTACACCGCTCGGCACGATCAGGTTCCCGTCGAGGAGAAGCCGTGTGCAATTCATCCGCCACGCAGGGATCTGGTGGCAGGGATCCGGTGGGCGGGCAGGTCCCTACGACCCTTCTGAGCTGGGCAATGAGTGCCGCCGGATCCCTGCGTGGTGGGAGTTGCCGCAGCCGTCATCGGGACCGGCACCAGGCCGTGGGGCGAATGCCCGGCTCGAACCGGATTGCGTGCGGCAACTCACCGTCGTGAAGGACGATTTCTGGTCCCTCGTTCGAGCGGAGATCGCCCGCCGCGAGATGTGCTTCCCCGAGCCCAAGGAGCGCTTCGAAATGTCCAGCCTGCTCACTCTTCATGGTCAAGCTGCTCACTCGACGTGTGGAGCGCTCACGGCGCAGCCGCAACTCCAACCGGCCCGCTCCGGCGAAGCGACGGCTACCCCGGCCACCCGTACCGCTCGTACACGGCAACACTCGGAACCACTCCCAACCCCCCGACCAGCCTCGATCGCCCATCCATGGCTCGTCCTGATCACGACCCTCGTCCGCACCTTGGGCGCCCGGTTGTCAGTGGCGCACCGTAGGCTGGCGGAGCTATGACACAGCCCTCACTCCCCGAACTCCTGCATGCTGCCGTCACTGCTGTCGGCGGCACGGAGCGCCCTGGCCAGGTGACCATGGCCGAAGCTGTCGCGGGTGCCATCGACGACAGCTCCCACCTGCTGATCCAGGCGGGCACCGGCACCGGAAAGTCGCTCGGATACCTGGTGCCCGCGCTCGCCCACGGGGAGCGGGTGGTCGTCGCGACCGCCACTCTGGCGCTCCAGCGGCAGCTGGTCGAGCGGGACCTGCCACGGACGGTGGACGCGCTGCATCCGTTGCTGCGTCGGCGCCCCGAGTTCGCGATGCTCAAGGGACGTTCGAACTACCTGTGTCTGCACCGCCTGCATGAGGGTGTTCCGCAGGAAGAGGAGGGTGGCCTCTTCGACCAGTTCGAGGCCGCGGCTCCAACCAGCAAGCTGGGCCAGGATCTGGTGCGGCTGCGGGACTGGTCGGGCGAGACCGAGACCGGCGACCGGGACAACCTCACACCAGGCGTCTCCGACCGTGCCTGGGCCCAGGTGTCCGTGTCCTCCCGGGAGTGCCTAGGCGCCACGAAGTGTGCCTACGGTGCGGAGTGCTTCGCCGAGATGGCCCGCGAGCGCGCCAAACTCGCCGAGGTCGTCGTCACGAACCACGCGCTGCTCGCGATCGACGCCATCGAGGGTGCGCCTGTCCTGCCACAGCACGAGGTGCTGATCGTCGACGAGGCCCACGAGTTGGTCTCCAGGGTCACCGGGGTCGCCACCGGAGAGCTCACTCCCGGCCAGGTCAACCGCGCCGTCCGCCGCGCCGCCAGGCTCGTCAACGAGAAGGCCGCCGACCAGCTCCAGACCGCCGCCGAGGGTTTCGAGCGGCTGATGGAGCTGGCCCTCCCCGGGCGCCTGGAGGAGATCCCGGAGGACCTCGGATACGCCTTGATGGCGCTGCGTGACGCTGCCCGTACGGTGATCTCGGCGCTGGGGTCCACCCGTGACAAGTCCGTCCAGGACGAGGACGCGGTACGCAAGCAGGCCCTCGCGGCGCTGGAGAGCGTGCACGATGTCGCGGAGCGCATCACGAACGGCTCGGAGTGGGACGTCGTCTGGTACGAGCGCCACGATCGCTTCGGTGCGTCCCTGCGCGTGGCTCCGATGAACGTCTCCGGGCTCCTCAGGGAGAAGCTCTTCACGGACCGTTCCGTCGTGCTGACCTCCGCGACCCTGAAACTCGGCGGTGACTTCAACGGTGTGGGGGCGTCACTGGGGCTCGGACCTGAGGGCACTGAGGGCGAGGACCTTCCGCAGTGGAAGGGCGTCGATGTCGGCTCGCCCTTCGATTACCCGAGGCAGGGCATTCTCTACGTCGCCAAGCACCTGTCACGCCCCGCGCGGGACGGCGATCGCGGGGACATGCTGGACGAGCTCACCGAACTGGTCCAGGCTGCCGGCGGTCGCACGCTCGGACTCTTCTCCTCCATGCGGGCGGCCCAACTCGCCGCCGAGGAACTACGCACGCGCGTCCCCGAGTACCCCATCCTGCTCCAGGGCGAGGAGACCCTCGGCGAGCTGATCAAGAACTTCGCGGCCGACCCGAAGACCTGCCTCTTCGGCACCCTGTCCCTCTGGCAGGGCGTGGACGTCCCCGGTCCGAGCTGCCAGCTGGTCGTCATGGACAAGATCCCCTTCCCGCGTCCGGACGACCCCTTGATGAGCGCCCGACAGAAGGCGGTCGAGGACAAGGGGGGCAACGGCTTCATGGCCGTCGCCGCGACCCACGCCGCCCTCCTGATGGCACAGGGCGCCGGCCGCCTCGTACGAGCGTCCGGAGATCGTGGCGTCGTCGCCGTACTGGACCAACGCCTGGCCACGGCTCGCTACGGCAGTTATCTGAAGGCGTCCCTGCCCGATTTCTGGTTCACGACGGACCGAAATCAGGTACGCAGGTCGCTGGCCGCGATCGATGAGGTAGCGCGTAAGGAGGAGGAGAAGGAGGAGGCGTAGCATGCGCCTCCGTCGCCGGCAGAAGAACCAGGGTGGCCCGCTCGGCCGCCCCTGGGCCGCTGAAGCGGCAACGACCGGGCACGCCTCGACGCGCTGACAATCTGCACAGGTGTCCCTGGGGGACGCGAAGCCCGCGGATCGAGGCTCCCGGCCCCGGCAGCCAGTCCCCGCGCCCGGAACAGACAGCGCCAAGAGCCCTTCAACCAGGCCAACCGACGACACGGGCCCCTGACCTGCAAGGAACTCCGGGCCCATCAGCCGCTCGACCTCGTCGAGCCCCCCGCAGGCCTCACAGCCGGGCAGCGAGGCATCGCGCAGGCTCTCACCTCAACGGGCTCCCCGCCCAGGCCTCACAGCCGGGCGGCGAGGCATCGCACAGCCCCTCGACGGCCTCCGCGCGCAGGTCTCTTAGCCGGGCCAGGCCTCTGACAGGCTCCCGACCTCGACGGGCTCCGCGCGCAATCCCGACAGCCGGGCGAGGCCTCTCACAGCCTCCCGACCTCGACGGGCTCCGCGCGCAGACTCGATAGCCGGGCCAGGCATCGCACGGACTCTCGATCTCGACAGGCACCGCGCGCAGACTCGATAGCCGGGCCAGGCATCGCACGGACTCTCGATCTCGACGAGCTCCGCCCACAGAGCCGACAGCCGGGCCAGGCATCGCACCGACTCCCGACCTCGACGGGCACCTGCCCCAGTCCTCAGCCGGGCCAGAACCGACCAGCCCCTCACCAGCGGAACCGCCTATGGTCACCGCCAAGCCGGACCGTCCCAACCCTCCAGCGAGTGCACCGACGGCAAGCCCCCGACCCCGGCCAAGTCAGTACCCCTCACCCGCACACCCTGCACCCCACAGCCCCCGGCCGGCCGAGCACCCCCCAAGGCCCCCGGCCAGAAAAACGCACAGGACCCCGGAACCGGCGCAGTTGGTCCCGGGGCCCGGTCAGGGGCGCGGCGGAGTATCCCGCCCGTACGCGCGTGCTAGATCCGCCGAAGAACGGCGACGACCTTGCCGAGGATGGTCGCCTCGTCGCCGGGAATCGGCTGGTACGCGGCGTTGTGCGGCAGGAGCCACACATGCCCGTCCTCGCGCTTGAAGCGCTTCACCGTGGCCTCGCCCTCAAGCATGGCGGCCACGATGTCGCCGTTCTCCGCGACGGGCTGGCGGCGGACCGTGACCCAGTCTCCGTCGCAGATGGCGGCTTCGATCATCGAGTCACCGACGACCTTGAGGACGAACAGCTCGCCGTCTCCCACCAGCTGGCGGGGGAGGGGGAACACGTCCTCCACCGATTCCTCGGCCAGGATCGGCCCACCGGCGGCGATACGGCCCACGAGCGGGACGTACGACGCGGCCGGCTTACCCGCTGTGTCCGTGGGCTGCGCCGAGGGCTGGTCGGAGCCCCGAACCTCGTACGCGCGCGGGCGGTGCGGGTCGCGGCGCAGGAAGCCCTTGCGCTCCAGTGCCATCAGCTGATGCGCTACGGACGAGGTGCTGGACAGGCCGACAGCCTGTCCGATCTCGCGCATCGACGGCGGGTAGCCGCGCCGCTGCACGGAGTCCCTGATGACCTCGATCACCCGGCGTTGCCTGTCGGTGAGGCCCGAGCTGTCCGCCCGGATACCTGGAGGTCGGCCCGGCAGGGAACGCTTGGGCCCCTCATGATTCGCAGCTTCGTTCATCGCATGCACCGGCTCGAGTCGGCCCTGGGAGCGGTCCTGGGCAGTGATGGTGGCACTGTCTGCGGTGGTGGTCACGTCGGCCCCTCTCGATGGTCTCCCTGCTGGACAACGGTAGTTGCTTTCGAAAGGTTGCGCCAAACACACGTTCGAGTGAAAAAGTGTGGATTACCTGTCCTGATCATGTGTCTGGGTGTATTGCTAGCGCTGCCCTGCCGGACAAAAGGGCTCATTGCTGTACTCTTCACCGCCGAAGCGGCAACCGAGCCGGTCGATCTGGGCCGCCGCCCAGTCTGCCATCCGGTGACCCGTCGTTCGGGAACCGCCCCCTCCTCCGCGCCGACCACGCTATCTGCGCGTGTCTGGAATCGGTATGGCCGTGCGGCACATGCCAATACGTGCGCGACACGCGCGCCATGGGCGAATTTGCGGGCCAAGCCCCACATGTAGTGGTTGGATTGCGACAGCAGCCCAGAAGTTGTGGTCCCCCGGGTCTCCAGCCCCAAGGCCATCGCCTATGCTTGGGGCTGCTTCGAGGGATCCAAGGGGTCTTTCGAGCTCTATGAGTCGTGCTGTGAAGGAGGGTTGGAGCCATGCACTGCCCCTTCTGCAGGCACCCCGACAGTCGTGTCGTCGACAGTCGTACGACCGATGACGGCACGTCGATCCGCAGGCGCCGCCAGTGTCCCGACTGCTCCCGTCGTTTCACGACCGTGGAGACGTGCTCGCTGATGGTCGTCAAGCGCTCCGGCGTGACCGAGCCCTTCAGTCGTACCAAGGTCATCAACGGCGTCCGCAAGGCGTGCCAGGGGCGGCCCGTCACCGAGGACGCGCTCGCCCAGCTCGGCCAGCGGGTCGAGGAGGCGGTACGGGCGACCGGAAGCGCCGAACTGACCACCCATGACGTGGGGCTGGCCATACTCGGCCCCTTGCAGGAACTCGACCTCGTCGCCTATCTGCGGTTCGCGTCCGTCTACCGGGCGTTCGACTCGCTCGAGGACTTCGAGGCCGCCATCGTGGAACTGAGGGAAGAGACGAGGCAGCGCCCCGCTGCGGACGAGGCGGACGACGAAGACGCCTCCGCGGAGCGCCCGGACAGCGACCGCGGGTCCGGAGAGGCCGTCAAGGCCTTCGTGCCCGCCAGCGCCGCCGACTGACGGAAGGGCCGACCCGGGTCGGCCTGTCGGCGGCGACCACAGACCTGTCGCGCCCGCCCGCTCACTGCGGCCCGCGCGGCATCAGACACACACCGTGCCACGGGAAGAACGAGGCACTTCTGGGCGTTTTAGCCCGATACAGGGAGGCGGCATGACAGAGACGGCGAGCGGTCCGGCACGAGGTTCTCGCACCAAGGGGACCAAGGGCAGCAAGGGACTGCGCATCGAGCGCATCCACACCACTCCCGGCGTGCATCCGTACGACGAGGTGGAATGGGCGCGCCGTGACGTCGTCATGACCAATTGGCGCGACGGCTCGGTCAATTTCGAGCAGCGTGGCGTCGAGTTCCCCGACTCGTGGTCGGTGAACGCGGTCAACATCGTCACCAGTAAGTACTTCCGCGGTGCGCTGGGTACCCCCCAGCGCGAAGTGAGCCTCAGGCAGCTCATCGACCGCATCGTGAAGACGTACCGGAAGGCCGGTGAGGACAACAAGTACTTCACCTCGCCCGCCGACGCCGAGATCTTCGAGCACGAGCTGGCGTACGCCCTCCTGCACCAGATCTTCAGCTTCAACAGCCCCGTCTGGTTCAACGTCGGGACGCCGCAGCCCCAGCAGGTCTCCGCCTGCTTCATCCTGTCCGTCGACGACTCCATGGAGTCGATCCTCGACTGGTACAAGGAAGAGGGCATGATCTTCAAGGGCGGCTCCGGCGCCGGCCTGAACCTCTCGCGGATCCGCTCCTCCAAGGAACTGCTCTCCTCGGGCGGCAACGCCTCCGGTCCCGTCTCCTTCATGCGCGGTGCCGACGCCTCCGCAGGAACGATCAAGTCGGGTGGCGCCACGCGCCGCGCGGCCAAGATGGTCATCCTCGACGTCGACCACCCCGACATCGAGGGCTTCATCGAGACCAAGGTGAAGGAAGAGGAGAAGATCCGCGCCCTGCGTGACGCGGGCTTCGACATGGACCTGGGCGGCGACGACATCACGTCAGTCCAGTACCAGAACGCCAACAACTCGGTCCGGGTGAACGACACGTTCATGAAGGCGGTCGAGGCGGGCGGCAAGTTCGGCCTGACGTCCCGCATGACCGGCGAGGTCATCGAGGAGGTCGACGCCAAGTCGCTCTTCCGCAAGATGGCCGAGGCGGCCTGGGCCTGTGCCGACCCCGGCATCCAGTACGACGACACCATCAACGCCTGGCACACCTGCCCGGAGTCGGGCCGGATCAACGGCTCGAACCCGTGCAGCGAGTACATGCACCTGGACAACACGTCCTGCAACCTCGCCTCGCTCAACCTGATGAAGTTCCTGAAGGACGACGGCAAGGGACACCAGTCCTTCGACGTCGAGCGCTTCTCGAGCGTCGTCGAGCTGGTCATCACCGCGATGGACATCTCCATCTGCTTCGCGGACTTCCCGACCCAGAAGATCGGCGAGAACACCCGCGCCTTCCGTCAGCTGGGCATCGGTTACGCCAACCTCGGCGCCCTCCTGATGGCGACCGGACACGCGTACGACTCCGACGGCGGTCGCTCCCTCGCCGGTGCCATCACCTCGCTGATGACCGGCACCTCGTACAAGCGTTCCGCCGAACTCGCCGCGGTGGTCGGCCCGTACGACGGTTACGCCCGCAACGCGCAGCCGCACCAGCGCGTCATGAAGCAGCACTCCGACGCCAACGCCGTGGCCCCTCGGGTGGACGACCTGGACAGCCCGATCTGGGCTGCCGCCACGGAGGCATGGCAGGACGTTCTGCACCTCGGTGAGAAGAACGGCTTCCGCAACGCGCAGGCCTCGGTCATCGCTCCGACCGGCACCATCGGTCTCGCGATGTCCTGCGACACCACCGGTCTTGAGCCCGACCTCGCGCTGGTCAAGTTCAAGAAGCTGGTCGGCGGCGGTTCGATGCAGATCGTCAACGGCACCGTTCCGCAGGCTCTGCGTCGCCTGGGCTACCAGGAGGAGCAGATCGAGGCGATCGTCGCCCACATCGCCGAGAACGGCAACGTGATCGACGCCCCGAGCCTCAAGCACGAGCACTATGAGGTGTTCGACTGCGCCATGGGCGAGCGTTCCATCTCCGCGATGGGTCACGTCCGCATGATGGCCGCCATCCAGCCGTGGATCTCCGGCGCGCTCTCCAAGACGGTCAACCTGCCGGAGACGGCGACCGTCGAGGACGTCGAAGAGGTCTACTTCGAGGCCTGGAAGATGGGCGTCAAGGCGCTCGCGATCTACCGCGACAACTGCAAGGTCGGCCAGCCCCTCTCCGCGAAGACCAAGGAGAAGGAGAAGGCCGAGGTCACGGCCAAGGCCGAGGACACCATCCGTACCGCGGTCGAGAAGGTCGTCGAGTACCGCCCGGTCCGCAAGCGTCTCCCCAAGGGTCGTCCCGGCATCACCACCTCCTTCACGGTGGGCGGCGCCGAGGGCTACATGACCGCCAACTCCTACCCGGACGACGGTCTCGGCGAGGTCTTCCTGAAGATGTCGAAGCAGGGCTCCACCCTCGCCGGCATGATGGACGCCTTCTCCATCGCCGTCTCGGTGGGTCTGCAGTACGGCGTGCCCCTGGAGACGTACGTCTCCAAGTTCACGAACATGCGTTTCGAGCCGGCCGGTATGACGGACGACCCGGACGTGCGTATGGCGCAGTCGATCGTCGACTACATCTTCCGTCGCCTGGCGCTGGACTTCCTGCCCTTCGAGACGCGCTCCGCGCTCGGCATCCACTCCATCGACGAGCGCCAGCGTCACCTGGAGACCGGGTCGTACGAGCCGTCCGACGACGACGTGGATGTCGAAGGCCTCGCCCAGTCCGCGCCTCGCGCGCAGGAACTGAAGGCCGTCGCCACCCCGAAGCCGGAGGCCGTGGTCCCCGAGGCGGCTGCCAAGCCCGCCCCACTGCAGGCCCACACCAGTGCCGAACTGGTTGAGATGCAGCTGGGTATCCAGGCGGACGCCCCCCTGTGCTTCTCCTGTGGTACGAAGATGCAGCGGGCCGGTTCCTGCTACATCTGCGAGGGCTGTGGCTCGACCAGCGGTTGCAGCTGATCCGAAGCACTGAAGGGCGGCACGGCCACCGGCCGTGCCGCCCTTCGGCGTTCTCGGTGTTCTCGACGTTCCGTGGGAGTCGGTCACGATCAGCGAAGCGTTATCGCTGTTCTACGGAGAGGTCTGTTCCGAAATCAGGGTCCCCGGGGACCCTGATTTCGTTAATCAGTCACCCAGGGGGCCTCTTTTCAGGAGTTCTCCGGCGTTCCCATGACGCGCGCGAACGTCGCCGGGTCCGTGTCGTATCCACGGATGCCGGGGTGGAAAGTCCACTCCCCGGAGTCGTCGCGCAGGAACTCCCCGACGGTCGCGGCCGTGGACCCGAGCACGCCACCGAAGTCGTCCTCGGCGAGCACGGTGTAGCCCTCGCGCATGCGCAGGTTGGGATTGGTCACGCCGACGAACGTCTTGTGGCCGCCGCGCTGTTGGATGAGCACGCCGACCACCACGCGCGCGTAGCGCCTGTCCAGGCGGTTGAGTTCGAGCGTCATGACCTCGTCCCAGCCGAAGCCCTTGCCGTCCTTGCTGTCCCGGTTCAGATAGATCGTGCCGTCCGGGGAACGACTGTCGAAGTGCACTACGTAGTCGGGTTTTCCCGACGGCTCAGCGGCCAGATAGGTCGCCGCGATGATGTCGAGATCGGTCGACGCCTCGCCCACGGGACTCGGATCCCACTTCACCGAGAGCTCGACCTTGCGGATGCCCTTATTGAGACCGTTCACCGGATCTCCCCTCCCCGTTCCCCATGTGCTTCCCGCCTCAACTGCTGTGAAATCAGAGCTGGTTGCCCATCGTGCCACGCGCGCCGGGGCGCTCGCGCGGATGTACTCCGCCGGAGCGTGACCGGCGCCACGTTCCCTGGCCGTACGATGGCGCGGTGCTGGTCAAGTGGATTCGCTGCACCGTGGTGGACCGCCGCGGTTTCGAGCGGGGGCAGCGAAAGTGGGCGGGGCTTCTCGGTGAGCCGGGTTTCCGGGGACAGGGCGGGGGATGGAGCCGGGGGCGGCCCGGTGTCGCGCACATTTTCGCCTTCTGGGAGAGCCGTGCCTTCTACGACTCCTTCATGGCCCGTTCTCACGACAGGCTGGCGGCGACGCAGGCGGGCACCTTCAAGGATTCGCAGGCCAAATTGTTCGACCACCGTTTCGATGTGAAGACGGGCTTCGAGCCGCGTTTCACGGACACCGACCTGATACGGGTGGCCCACTGCCGCATCCATGAGGAACGGGCAGAGCACTTCGCGCTGATGCAGGAGAAGGTGTGGAACCCGGCGATGGCGGGCTCGCCCGGCATGGTGCGGGGCCTGTTCGGGGAGGCGCCGGGACATGAGTTCCTGATCCTCTCCATGTGGCTGTCGGCCGCCGAGCACGGCAAGTACCGCACCGAGCGGGTGGAACGTCTCGCGCTGCGTGCGCAGACCGAGGCGGACGTGGCCGCCCTCGCGGGCGACATCGTGGAGCTGGAGCCCGGCTGGACGGTCTGACCGAGGCACCTGCCGCGCTGACCGGGACGCCTGCCGCGCGTCCGGATGTGTGCCGGTCTTGTGTGACCTACGCCGTATGGAGCCCGTACGAGTGCTCGATCAGGGGTCACCCCATTTAGGGTCTTGGCATGGTTCGACCACGGCGCATCGTCCTTGTCCGGCACGGCGAGTCAACGGGCAATGCCGATGACACCGTGTACGAACGCGAGCCCGACCACGCTCTGGGGCTCACCGAGCTGGGCTGGCGGCAGGCGGAGGAGACCGGGAAACGCCTGCGGGAGGTGTTCGGGCGCGAAAGCGTAAGCGTTTACGTCTCCCCGTACCGTCGCACGCACGAGACCTTCCGCGCCTTTCACCTCGACCCGGAACTCGTACGGGTGCGCGAGGAGCCGCGGCTGCGCGAGCAGGACTGGGGAAACTGGCAGGACCGTGACGACGTACGCCTTCAGAAGGCCTACCGGGACGCCTACGGGCACTTCTTCTACCGCTTCGCGCAGGGAGAGTCCGGCGCCGATGTGTACGACCGGGTCGGCGGCTTCCTGGAGAGCCTGTACCGGAGCTTCGAGGCGCCCGACCACCCGCCCAACGTGCTCATCGTGACCCACGGCCTCGCCATGCGGCTGTTCTGCATGCGCTGGTTCCACTGGACCGTCGCCGAGTTCGAGTCGCTGTCGAACCCGGGGAACGGGGAGACGCGGATGCTCGTTCTCGGTGAGGACGGCAGGTACTCGCTCGACCGGCCGTTCGAACGCTGGCGTGATCCGGAACCGTACGGAATCACCGGATAGAGTGGCAGGGCGATGACCGCTGACACCTCTCCCCCCGGACGCCTGGACCGTGCCATGGCCAGCCTGCGTGGACTCGCGGTGGGGGACGCGCTGGGCTCGCAGTTCTTCGTGCCCGCGAACTACCCGCTGCTCAAGCGCCGTGAGCTGCCGCCCCGGCCCTGGCAGTGGACCGACGACACCGAAATGGCCTGCTCCGTGGTGGCCGTTCTGGCCGCGCACGACCGCGTTGACCAGGACGAACTCGCCCGTTCCTTCGCCGAGCACCACGACTTCGACCGGGGCTACGGGCCTGCGGTCAACCGGCTGCTGAGGCTGGTCCGGGAGGGCGGCGACTGGCGTGAGCTGTCGTCCGCGCTGTTCAACGGACAGGGATCGTGGGGCAACGGCGCCGCGATGAGAATCGCCCCGCTGGGCGCCTGGTACGCGGACGACCCGGAGCAGGCCACTCACCAGGCCGAGATCTCCGCCTACCCCACCCACCAGCACCGCGAGGCCGTGGTCGGCGCCATGGCCGTAGCCGCGGCTGCCGCGCTGGCCGCCGACCCGTCCGGCCCGCCGAGCCCGTCGGCCCTGCTCGACGGCGTCATCGCGCTCGTCCCACGCAGCGCCGTCGGCGCCGGTCTGCGGCGCGCCCGGGACATGCTCGACTACGCCGACACCGCCACCGTGGCCGCGGTCCTGGGCTGTGGCCGGCGCACCACCGCCCACGACACCGTTCCGTTCGCCCTCTGGTCGGCGGCCAGGTCCCTCGGCGACTACGAGGAAGCCTTCTGGGCCACCGCTCAGGTGGGCGGCGACATGGACACCACCTGCGCCATCGTGGGCGGCGTCGTCGCCTCCGGGAAGGCCGGCACGCCGCCCGGGGCGTGGCTGGAGCGGACGGAAGGCCTGCCGGACTGGATGCCGCGGGCGGCGTACGCGCGTATCGAGCCCGGAGCTTAGGGCGGCTCAGGGACGATCTGTGGACTTGGCGGATCTGTAGTTCTGGCGGATATGTAATTCCCGTGGCCCTCGGAAGCAGATCCCCGGGGCCACAGGACGTCGGCAGGGCGTCTTCTGCCCGCGCCTTTGCGGCCGTTTCAGGGGTGGCCCTCGTCGCGATTTCGGCTGTCCCCCTGAGGTCGTGCCGCCCGTATCGACGGCCCCGGAGAGAGCGGCCCCCTCTGTCACAGGCTTGCTACAGGGCCACCGGCACGGCCTGGGGCGGGTGGCCCGTGGATACCCTTTCGGCCACGCCGCCTGTTGATCATGCCGGGTGCGCGCCGACGAGACACCGGTCACCAGCCCTTCCGCCGCGATGGCGTGCTGCGGGCTGAGCCAGGACCGGCAGGGAGGGGGTTCCGTGTCAGACATACCGTCCACGCCCGAGCCGAGAGACCAGGGGGCCACGCGGCCGGGAGATGCCGAGCCCGACGCGCCGCGGAGCGCGGGTTCGAGCGTGAAGGTCGACATCGAGGACGCCGTACCCGGGCCCGGCGTCAGATCCACCGCCAAGGGGGGCCCGGGCGGGTCCGGTCCGACCCCCTACTGGGTCCCGCCGCCGCCCGCCCCCGTCTCCTGGCTGGCTGGGCTACAGGCCGCGGCACCCGCCCCGGTGCGCACGGCCACCCTCTGGGCCGTGCTGGCCACCGGACTGCTCAGCATGCTGCTCCTGGGCGACGGGCTCGCCCTCAACCTCGTGCTGGTCGCGATCCCGGCCGCGCTCGCCGCGTACTTCGCCGCGCAGGCGGCGGGACGACGCCCGCGCGCGTGGGCACTCGTCTGGGGTATCGGCGGGATCGCACTGCTGACGGTCCCCGCACTGCGTGACGCCACCTGGCCCTCGTTCCTGGCCGTGCTCGGCGCTCTCGCCATGGGCTCGATGGCGCTTCACGGCGGCCGCACCTGGCCCGCCGTCCTGCTGGGGCCCATCGGGATACTCAACGCCCTTGCCACAGGCCCCATGTGGGGCTGGCGCGGGCTGCGCGAACGGTCCGGCGGCAGCCGCGGCAACGCGGGCGCCGGACTGCGCGCACTCGTCGTGACCGCGGTGCTGCTTCTGGTCTTCGGAGCCCTGTTCGCGGGCGCCGACGCGGCCTTCGCGGATCTGCTCGGTGACCTGGTGCCTGACACCTCCGTCGCCGGCGGACCCCTGCATTTGCTGCTGCTCGCCCTCGGTCTGGTCGGTGCGCTCGCGGCGGCGCACACGGCTGCCGCGCCCATCCAGTGGGACCGCGTGGAGGTGCCGGCGGGCAGGCCGCGCGGCCGAGTCGAGTGGGCGCTGCCGCTCGTCGTCCTCACCGGGCTCTTCGCGGCCTTCAACGCGGTCCAACTCGTGGTGCTCTTCGGCGGATACGACGCCGTCCTGAAGAAGACCGGCCAGACGTACGCCGAGTACGCGCGTCAGGGCTTCTGGCAGCTCCTCCTCGTCACGCTCCTGACCCTGCTCCTCATCGTCTTCGCCCTGCGCTGGGCGCCGAGGGACGGCGGCCGGGACCGGAAGCTGGTGCGCGGTGTGCTGGGAACTCTGTGCGTGCTGGCGCTCGTTGTGGTGGCATCGGCGGTGCGGCGTATGGACATGTATGTGGAGGCTTATGGGCTGACGCGACTGAGGGTCTCCGTGGTCGCCATGGAGCTCTGGCTGGGCCTGGTCATCGTGCTCATCATGGCCGCGGGAGTGTGGGGCGCCCGGTGGCTGCCGCGCGTGGTCGCGGCGAGCGCTGCGGCGGGCGTGCTCGTGTTCGGTCTGGTGTCGCCCGACGCCCTGATCGCCGAACGCAACGTCCAGCGGTACGAGGACACCGCCGACTTCGACCTCGACTACGCGCGAAACCTGTCCGCCGACGCCGTACCGGCTCTCGACAAGCTGGAGGAGCCGCTGCGGTCGTGCGCCCTGCGGACCATTGCGGCCGGCCTGGAGGAGAACGACACACCCTGGTACGCCACCAGTTGGGGCGAGGTGCGGGCCCGGGACATCCTCCGGGACCGGCCGGTGTCGAAGGACGCGGACTGGAGTTCGTGCAGTCCGCTGGCGGACGAGCTCATGTATCGCTGAGTTCGGGCGTGGGTGCCCCCTGTGTCGGTGCCCCCCGTGTCGGTGCCCTCAGTGTCGATGAACGGTGCGCGGTTGACCTCGTGCACCGCTCACTTCACGTACGGGTGTGACTGGCTGCGGACGGCTGGGCTGGTGACCTCGCCGGTTGAACTCCGGACCCCGGCCCGGCCGCCCGCAGTCGGCGTCAGCCTCCCGCGGGTCCCGCCGTGGCTGCCGTCCCGGAGAGGGCCTCCAGGTCGCTCTTGCGGACCCGGATCACCACCGTCGCGGTGATCAGAGCCAGTACGGCCATCGCGACGGCCGGGATGAAAGCGGTCGAGATCCCGTTGGCCAGCACCTCGTGCCCCCAGGGGGCGGGCAGTTGCTGCGTCTTGGCGAACTCCGCCTTCTGTTCGGCCGAGGCGTTCGCCATGAAGTCCGGGATCTGCTTCGTCGCCTCGTCCCGGCTGGCCGTGCCGAAGACCGTGGTCAGGATGGAGAGCCCGAGCGAACCGCCCACCTGCTGCGTGGCGTTGAGCAGCCCGGAGGCCGCGCCCGCCTCGTGGACGGCGACACCGGAGACCGCGGTGAGGGTCAGTGTCACGAAGTTCAGCCCCATGCCGAAGCCGAACAGGAGCATCGGACCGAGCACCCCGCTGACGTACGAACTGTCGGGGTTGATGAACGTCAGCCAGCCGAGCCCGAGGGCGACGAGCGCCGAGCCGCCGAGCATGAACGGCTTGGGTCCGAGGACCGGAAGGAACCGCTGGGACAGACCAGCGCCGGTCACGATCGCGACCGTCACCGGAAGGAAGGCGAGGCCCGCCTCGATCGGCGTGTAGCTCAACACGTTCTGCACGAACAGGACGATGAAGAAGAACATGCCGAACATCGCGGCGGCGAGGCTGAGCATGATCACGTACGTGCCCGAGCGGTTCCGGTCCAGGAACATCTTCAGCGGGGTGATCGGTTCCTTGGCCCGCATCTCGATGAAGACGAAGGCCACCAGCAGAACCACCGCCGCGCCGAAGGACCCGATGGTGAGGCTGTCGCGCCAGCCCTCCTCCGCGGCCCGGATGAACCCGTAGACCAGGGCGGCCATTCCGAGCGTCGAGGTGAGAGCTCCGGAGATGTCGAAGCGTCCGGGATGACGTTCGGACTCGCTGATGTACAGCGGCGCGAGTACGGCGATGAGCACGCCGATGGGCACGTTGACGAAGAGCACCCAGCGCCAGTCGAGCCACTCGGTGAGCATGCCGCCCGCGAGCAGACCGATCGCGCCGCCGCCGGCCGAGACGGCGGCGAAGACACCGAAGGCCCGGTTCCGTTCCGGCCCTTCCGGGAACGTCGTGGTGATGAGGGCCAGCGAGGTCGGCGACGCTACCGCGCCACCCACGCCCTGGAGGGCTCGCGCGGCCAGCAACTGCCACGGCTCCTGAGCGAATCCGCCCAGCAGCGAGGCGAGCGTGAAGAGCAGGATGCCGGTCATGAAGACCCGGCGCCGACCGAGGATGTCACCCGCGCGCCCGCCGAGGAGCAGCAGGCCACCGAAGGTGAGGGTGTACGCGCTCACCACCCAGGTGAGGTCGGTCGTGCTGAACTTGAGCGCGTCTTGAATATGCGGGAGGGCGATATTCACAATCGTCGCGTCGAGTACCACCATGAGTTGGCAGGCCGCGATGACGGTGAGCGCGATGCCGGGATGCCCCTCCCGGCGGGCCGCTCCTGGCTTTGGGCCGTCCTGTATCAACTGAGAGGTTGTCACTATGGGTCCCCCACAAGTGCGATAGTGAACGCTCGCGTTCACTGTTGCGTCAACGGTAGTGAGTCCCCGACAGTGAACGCAAGCGTTCACTGAAGTCTCTGCCGCGTGGCGTCACGCGACCGCTCTCCCCTCCCCGGTAATTCCGCTCACTCAGGCTCAACGGAGACATTCAGATGGCTACTTCGCGTTGGACGGCCGCCCCCGCTCGGACGGCCTCCCCGCGTCGCCGCGGTGCCGTACTCGAACGGGCGATCCTCGACGCCGCGCTCGACCAGCTCAGTACGGTCGGCTGGAACGGTCTCACGATGGAGGGCGTCGCCGCGCGCGCCCAGACCGGCAAGGCCGCCGTCTACCGGCGCTGGCCCTCGAAGGAGGAACTCGTCGCGGACGCGCTGCGGGCCGCTCTGCCGAGCCTGACGGACTCACCCGACCTCGGGAGCGTCCGGGACGACCTCCTGGAACTGTGCCGCCGGGTGCGTGAGGCGATGTACTCCCAGCCCGGGTTCGCGCTCCGCTCGGTGCTTTACGAATGCGACGCCTCGCAGGCCGAACGCTTCCAGGACGTCATCCTCGGCGGGGTCATCGAGCCGACTCTGCACGTCCTTCGCGAGGTCATCCACCGGGGAATCGAGCGCGGAGAGGTGCGGCCCGAAGCTGCGAACTCGTACGTCTTCGACACGATCCCGGCCATGATGATGTACCGCTCAAAGGTGTGCGCGAGCGAATGGAGCGACCAGGACGTGGAGGAGATGATCGACCAGTTGATGGTCCCGTTGCTGAGGCGGCAGACGGCCTGAGCGGCGTCGGCCGGAGATGGCTTGGCAGGTGGTGACCGGAGACAGCTTGATCTGTGGTGATCGGTAGTGGTCGGTGTGGGGCGGCCCTGGCGTGGCGCAGGTCGCCGCCAGAAGACCTCCGGCCGGCCTCGCGGGAGGGAGTCGAGATGTCGGTCCGGCTTCGCGGGCGGACATCGTGGTCGCTCGGGGAACCTGGGTGTCGCGAGGTGCTCCGGGCGGCGTAGTCTGAGGACGCCATGCCGTACGAACCTCCCACCCACACCGTCGAGCGCTCCCTCCGCGCCACGACCGGAGCGAAGATCATTGCCGGTGTCGACGAGGTGGGGCGCGGTGCTTGGGCCGGCCCGGTCACCGTCTGCGCCGCCGTCACAGGTCTGCGCCGACCTCCCGAGGGGCTCACCGACTCCAAACTCCTGACCGTCAAGCGGCGAACAGAGCTCGCCGCCGAGTTGGAGAAGTGGGTGACGTCGTATGCCCTCGGTCACGCCTCTCCGGAGGAGATCGACAAGCTGGGGATGACGGCCGCCCAGCGGCTCGCGGCAGTGCGTGCCCTTGAGGCCTTGCCGGAGCGACCGGATGCGGTCATCCTCGACGGGAAACACGACTATGTCGGCGCTCCCTGGCAGGTCCGTACGGTGATCAAGGGCGACCAGTCCTGCGTCTCCGTTGCGGCGGCCTCGGTGATCGCGAAGGTTCAGCGCGACAAAATGATGGCCGAACTGGGTATCGACCATGCAGACTTCGGTTTTGCGGCCAACGCCGGGTATCCGTCACCGGTGCACAAGGCCGCACTCGAGGATCGGGGCCCCACCCCCTACCACCGGCTGTCGTGGGCGTATCTTGATGCGCTGCCCCAGTGGCGGCACCTCAAGAAGGTCCGCAGCTGGGCGGATGGAAGCGTTCCGAAGATCGAAGGCCAGCTCGGCTTCGAATTCTGACGGTTCCGTTCGCACTCCTGTGCCACCCGCCGACGCGAGTCGCACCGGCGTTTGATAAAAATCAGCTCATGCCTCTCATTCCCGAGGAGCCTCAGATTCACGAGAGTGCCCAGGGTCCCCGCGCTACTCCGGCCAGTGGCCGCGTCGCGCCGACCCCCCGTCCCGTACCCGGCCCCCGTCCCGCGGCACCGCCGCGTCCCGGCCGCCCGGGTCCTGTCCGGCCGATGCCGGCCCAACGCACCCCACACGAGCCGGTCATGGCCGCTCCGGGGCCGTCCGTCCCGGCGGTTGCTCCGGCTGCCGCCGCCACTCCGCAGATCCAGCTCATCCCGGCCTCGGCCGAGGGCGCGCTGGACGCCGCCGAAGAAGCTGTCGACCTGCTGTTGGAGTCGGGCCGTGCCCCCGGTGAGGTTCTGGTGGTCACCACCGGCGATCCGCACCCGTGGGCAGCGCACGAACTCTCCTTCGGCGAGGCCGCGTACTGGGCGCAGCACGACGCGGGAGACGACGTCTTCTACGCCGATGCCGCAGCCGTGGGCCGGGCCGCGTCCCGTCCCGTCGTCGTGGTCGCCGTCAACGGCGGTCCCGAGGCCGTCGCCGCTACCGCGCTGCCGCTGGCCCGCGGCCGGGCCGGTGCCCTGCTGATCGTCTGCGGAGACCCGCAGGTGATCAACTCGGTGCTTGGCGCGGGGGTCTGAGCTCGCTCCGGACCTCGTCCGGGGCTCGCTCGGGCGGACGTTGAGGGTGCCGTCGCGGCGGCACCTGTCCGGTGGTCATCTTGACGTGCGCCGACGGCTGTGTCTCTGCGCGGGAAGTTTCGTCGGTGATCCGATGTGATGCGGTGCGCGGTCCGGTCGTCCTGGCCGGGGAGTTGCTCCGGGGCGGTCTGGTTCGTCGCGGGCTCGGCGCGATGTACGCCACGGGCCTTTCGTGGGCCTTGGCGCACTGTGGTGCTGTTCGTTTCGCTCGTCCGCCTTTTATGTGACGTACGAGGTTGGGTTCGCGGCGTGTGGCCGAGACGCGGGCTCGCCTCGGTCGGTCTGTGTGAGGTCTTCTTCCTCGCCGTGCCCCGCCGTACGTCCTTTCAGCGTGCCGGGCAGGTCATCGCCTCGGCATCGGCCTCCGTGGGCGGGTGAATGTCCCCGGCGCGGCGCGCTCAGCGCGCGGCTGCCCGACGCAGCACCTCTGAGGCACTGCCGCCGGTGCGCGGCATCGGTGGCAGCGCCTCTCCCGCGGTGAAGTACTCCGGAGGCGAGTCGGTGTTCGGGCGGCGACCGCCGCGGCCCTCGCCGAGGACCTGCCAGCCGTCACGCGTCAACGTGATGTACGCCCCGCATCGCAGCCCATGAAGCGTGCAGGCGTCCCGCAGCCCCCACATCCACGCCCCGTCCTCCTCCGTCCAACGCGCGTCGCCGTCACGGCAGTAGAGCAGCACGGCCGTACGCACCGGCGTGCGGCGTCGCAGGTCGTGCGGGATGACCCGCCGCAACTGCGCCAGCAGCGCGTTGCGGAACATCCAGCCGTCGGCCGGCGCCGAACGCCGGATGAACGAAGCGCTCGCGCTCAGCCGCTCGTCCGGATCCAGGACCGCCACGACCGCGGTCGCGGGCCGCGGCCGATGTCGCGCGTGCAGCCCGCTGACCACCTCACGGGGGTTGCGCAACAACGGAATGCCGGCGGAAGCCCATTCGGCGGGTTCGAGCATCCGGGCCAGTGGGTCGGCGGAAGCGGCGGACAGATCGGCAGACGTCGACATGGATGCCGCCGAGGACGGAGAGAATCCGAAGGTCACGTTCCTCCCTTCGGCTACGCGCCCAGACTGCGGGCGGGGGTCGGACTTGGGGGAGCGCGCCGCGGCACAGCCCTACCGGACCACCGATGAGGCATGCGGGGAGCGCTTCCAATTCTTCCTGCCGAACTTGGATGCGGCAACGAGCAATTGGGGCCACCGACCGTATTCCGACGATACGTCGTGTATATCCATGCCCACTGTTCTTGACGGTGACACAAGAGTCACGCTTGCACGGCGAGGACCAGCGGCAACACCCCCTGCGCACCGGCTCGTCGAAGCATGCGCGCGGCAACGGCGAGTGTCCAGCCGGTCTCCGTCGTGTCGTCCACCAGCAGCACGAGGCCTCCCGCCTCTCTGAGAGCGGCAACCAACTCGGGCGGCACGGTCAGTGCCCCATCGAGCGCCTTGAGTCGCTGAGCGCTGTTGCTCCGGGGAATCTGGGAGGTCTGGGAGGCCTCACCGACGTACTCCACGGAACCCAGCAGGGGCAGGCGGCCGATCTCCGCGATCCGCGCCCCCAGCGACTGGATCAACTGCGGACGCGTCCGCGAGGCCACGGTGACGACGCCGGCAGGGCGAGGCCCCGCGTCGGGCTGTCCCGACGCCCAGCCGCCGGGTCCCTTCGCCCAGTCGGTCAGCACACCGATCACGGCCTCGGCGACATCGTCAGGGACGGGCCCGTCCGAGGCTTGAGGTGCGAGGATCGGCCGCAGCCGGTTGCCCCAGCCGATGTCCGAGAGTCGCCCCAAGGCGCGCCCCGTCCCGGCCTGTTCGCCAGCCGGGATACGTCCCTTCAGTTCGACGCCGACGGCGGGCAGGCCCGTCGGCCACATCTTCCGGGGCTCGACCTCGACACCCGCGCGGCCGAGCTCGCCATTGGCCGTGTCCAGTGCCGCAGGGGACACGGATGCCTCGAACCGGGCCCCGGCGCAGTTGTCGCAGCGCCCGCACGGCGCCGCTCCCTCGTCGTCCAACTGTCGCCGCAGGAACTCCATTCGGCACTCGGTCGTCGTGATGTAGTCGCGCATCGCCTGCTGCTCGGAGGCCCGCTGCTTGGCCACCCAGGCGTAGCGCTCGGTGTCGTACGTCCATGGGTTGCCCGTGGAGATCCACCCGCCCTGGACGCGTCGCACCGCTCCGTCCACGTCGAGAACCTTGAGCATCGTCTCCAGCCGGGACCGGCGCAGCTCCACCAGCGGTTCGAGGGCGGGCAGGGAGAGCGGCCTGCCGGCCTGTGCCAGGACGTCGAGCGTGCGGCGCACCTGCTCCTCCGGAGGAAAGGCGATCGAAGCGAAGTACTGCCAGATCGCCTGGTCCTCCTTGCCCGGCAGAAGCAGCACCTCCGCGTGCTCCACCCCGCGCCCCGCACGCCCCACCTGTTGGTAGTACGCGATGGGGGAGGAGGGCGACCCCAGGTGCACCACGAATCCGAGGTCGGGCTTGTCGAAACCCATGCCGAGCGCGGAGGTGGCGACCAAGGCTTTGACGCGGTTGGCGAGCAGGTCCTCCTCCGCCTGCTGGCGGTCCGCGTTCTCCGTCTTTCCGGTGTACGACGCCACTGTGTGTCCGCACTGGCGCAGGAACGCGGTGACTTCCTCGGCGGCGGCCACGGTGAGGGTGTAGATGATGCCGGAGCCCGGCAGGTCGCTGATGTGCTCGGCGAGCCAGGCCATCCGGTGGGCGGCGTCCGGGAGCCTCAGGACGCCGAGGCTCAGGCTCTCCCGGTCCAAGGGCCCACGCAGAACGAGAGCGTCCGTGCTGGCTCCCGTGCCCAGTTGCTCGGCCACATCGGCCGTCACGCGCGCGTTCGCCGTCGCGGTGGTGGCCAGGACCGGAACGCCGGGCGGAAGGTCGGCGAGCATGGTGCGCAGCCGCCGGTAGTCGGGCCGGAAGTCGTGGCCCCAGTCGGAGATGCAGTGCGCCTCGTCGACCACGAGCAGCCCGGTCGCCGCCGCCAGCTTTGGCAGTACCTGGTCCCGGAAGTCGGGGTTGTTGAGCCGCTCGGGGCTCACCAGGAGAACGTCGACCTCGCTCGCCGCCACCTCGGCCTGGATGGTCTCCCACTCCTCCGTGTTGGAGGAGTTGATGGTCCTCGCGCGGATTCCCGCGCGAGCCGCCGCCTCCACCTGGTTGCGCATGAGCGCCAGGAGCGGCGAGACGATGACGGTGGGGCCGGCGCCCCGCTCGCGCAGCAGGGCAGTCGCGACGAAGTACACCGCGGACTTGCCCCAGCCGGTGCGCTGTACGACCAGCGCTCTGCGCTTGTCGGCCACCAGAGCCTCGATGGCGCGCCACTGATCCTCGCGCAGCCGGGCCTCGCCCGGCCGGGCGCCGACAAGGCGGGCCAGCACGGCATCGGCGGAGATACGCAGGTCTTCGTCGGCTGTGGGTCGCGGGTCTTCGTTGGTCATGGCCCCATGCAACCCGATGGGTCGGACATAGCGCGAACGAGGCCGGCGGACTGTGGACAACTCTTGTCGTGATCATGGTCGTGGTTATCCACAGGGCAAAGCGGAATGTTGAGATCCGCGGGATGGTCACGGCATGACGAATCACGACGAAGCGACCGGCTGGTCCGGCGACATGTCCGACAACGGTTTCGATGGCGAAGACACAGGCGGGTCGGTCGGGCGCGGTGAGCAGAGCAGGCGTATCGGCCGTCTCGGGCGCGGCGGGCAGGACCTGACCGGCGAGCCCCGAAACGACGCGTACTCCGCGTACGCCGGAGGGAATGAGCCCGCGGGCGGGGAGGAGCGGGGCGAGTTCACAGGGCGGGCGGGGCTCGACGCGGTCGCCGGACGTGCGGGCGATGGCGGGACCGGCGGTCGCTGGGGCGATGGCGGGACTGGCGGGCGCGCGGGGGACGGTGGGACCGGCGGGTGTGCGGGTGATGGCGGTCGTGCGGATGCCGGCGGGACCAGCGGGCGCGAGGGTCACGGTCTCGTCGGGCAGGGATCACAGCGCGGCGCCCCCGAGTCTGACTCGGGACCCCATGTCGCCGGGCAGCGGGCGGGCCATGGCATCCTCGGCGGCCCGCGGGGCGAGCACCAGGTGACCTTGCGCACTCCGGCGGAGCTGGCGGACGCTCTGCCCTACCTGCTCGGGTATCGGCCCGAGGACAGCATCGTGCTGGTCGCCCTGCACGACGGGGAGCGGCGCGGTCGCTTCGGTGGGCGTGCGCGGCTGGGCATCCCCGCCAACACGGACGACTGGCCTTCCGTGGCCGAACAGTTGGCGCAGGGCCTGGTGAAGGGAAGCGAACGCCGGGGTGCCCGGCCCGAGAGCATGGTCGCCTACCTGTGCCAGGAGCCGGGGATCGGCGAGTCGGGACGGGAGGTCATGGAGCGCCTGCGTGCACTGGCACAGTTGCTGCGAACCGCCTGCGGCCGACTCGACGTGCCGGTGATCGAGGCACTCTGTATCTCCGACGGTCGTTTCTGGTCGTACTGCTGTCCGGGTCAGGGATGCTGCTCCCCCGAGGGGGAGTCCATGGGCCTGCCGGGCACCTCGGTTCTGGCTGCCGCAGCGACCTACGCGGGACTCCAAGTGCGGGGCAGCCTGCGGGAACTGACGGCCAGGCTCATTCCGTGGGAGACCGGGGCCGCGTTGGACCAGGAGGTCGCGCTGGACACGGCGAGCGTGGCGCTGGTTCCCAGGATTCTGGACGACGAGAACCGTGCCGCTGTCGCCGAGGAGACCCTCGGCCTCGCCAAGCAGGTCATGGTCCGGTTCGCCGACGCTCCACCGGTGTCCGGCACGCGTCCGGCGGACCTGCGTGACGACGGACTGCTGGAGTACGGGGAGGCCGCCACGCTGATTCTCGGCCTTCAGGACCGCACGACCCGTGACCGCGCCGCGGAGTGGATGGAGGGCGACGAGGCGGCTCCTGCTCTGCGGCTGTGGCGGGCGTTGGCACGACGCTGCGTCGGTTCCTACCGCGAGCACGCCGCGGCTCCCCTCACGCTCGCCGGGTGGGTCGCCTGGTCGACCGGCGACGAGTTGGAGGCGCGGGAGGCCTTGGCCATGGCTCTCGGTGCCGATCCGGACTACCTCTTCGCCCGCCTCCTCCACCAGGCGTGCAACGAGGGACTGGACCCGGAGTCGGTCCGCCGCTGTCTGCGCGGGGAGCGCAGCGGCCGTGTCCCGGGGACCACGGAGCAGGCGAGGGACTTCGACGCGGCGCCCATCCCGGCAGCTGATCCGGGGCTGGCCTTCGGACTCTCAAGCCCCACGTCCCGGGCACAGTCGCCCGACAGTGTGGTGTCCGTGGCCGTCGGCTCAGATGCGGACGGCTCCGGGGCGTCCGTAGTCGCGGCCCCGCCCCTGGGATCCGCGTCCCGGCGTCCACGCCGGGTGCGATCGGCGGGGAGCGGCCAGGCGCGTCCAGGTCGGCGGAGCCCGGGGGGATCCGGGGCGGGGAGCGCCGGACGCCGACGGCCCGTGGACAGGGCCGCGCCCGTCGGGGAGGGATCCGAGCGTGCGGGCGAAGGCGCGAGCCGTCGGTCACGGACCCGCCGTGAAGCTGGGCAGAACGGTGCGGAGGGAGATTCGTGAGGGCCGGCTCCTACCGAATCGGCGGGGCACGGCACCTGCGGCGAGGTGACACCAACGACTGCGCGTGGCCCGAGGGGAGTTGCGACGGTGTGTACCGCGTCAGGCTTCCTGGTCGTGGCTGTCGGAGTGGCGATGCTGATGGTGCCGGTCATGTCGACGGTGCCGGGCCTGCGGGCGGTGCTGAGCCTGCGGGCGGTTCCGGGCCTGTGGACGGTGCCAGTCATGGCGAGGCTGCGGGTCATCCGGGTGGGGTGGGTGGCGTCGGTGGGGCTGAGGGCGTGAGTCGCGCTTGTCGTGTCGGCCCAGGCCGCTGTGTCGACGGTGCCGGTCGTATCGAGGGTGCGGGGCAGCTGGGTGGCGCCAGGCACGCTGACGGTGTCAGTTGCGGTTGCCGTGCCGGCCGAGCCTGCCTTGTCGACGGTGTCAGTCGTCTCGGTGGTGCGGGGCACTCGGGTGGCGCCAGCGACGCTCAGGGTGCCAGGTGCTGCCGCCGCGTCCGCCCAGCCCGCCCAGCCGACGGTGCCAGTCACATCGACGGTGTCAGCCCACCGGATGGGGCCAGTGGAGCTGACGGTGTTGCCTGCGCCCGCCGTCTCTGCGCCCGCCGTCGCGTCCGCTCCCGCCATGTCAGCTTCGCGCGCCGCGTCGGCTTCCCGCGCCGAATCGGCCGAGCCCGACACGTCGCCCCCGCCAGATATGCCTCGCACGCCGGTCGCGCCGCCATCGCACCTACGAGCCGTTCAACCCCTTGCCCGCCACCACCCCACCCCACGTGCCGTTCAACCTCCTGCCCGCCACCACCCCACCCCACATGCCGTTCAACCCCCTGCCCGCCGCCACCCCGCCGCCATTCGGTCGCCTTCCCCAGCGCAGAGCGTGACCCTGAGTGGGGCCGTTCCGTTCACCTGTGTAGCGGAACCGTGGCCGGGCCGCGCCGCCGCACCGCCCCGCCCCTCCGGAGCCCCCCACCTGGCGCCGAGTGCGCCCCAGGCGCGCCGAGCGCGGAGGAAACCGCCCCATGTCCCTGCCCCCTCCGCCCTCGGCTCCCGACGGCGATCGTCCGCCCGTTCGCAAGGTTCCGCTGCCCTTCACGAGTCGTGGTGGGCCTTCGGATCCGCGCACCGCAAGGGGCAGCGCCTGGTCCGCCCTCGCCGCCGGGGTGGGCGGCCCTCCGGATTCCAGCGGCCCTCCGGATCGCAGGCGCTCTTCGGATCCCGGGCCGCCGTTGTCCCTGGCGCCCCGGACCAGGGAACTACCACCCGCCCACACGTTCCTGATCTGTGTCGCCCTGCCCGGAATGGCGATCTCCACGGATCAGGGGCAGTTGACCGGCCGAGGGCTGGAGGGTTTCTACCGCGCGGGACGGCGGGTGCTCTCCCGCTGCCAGGTCCGGGTCGGCGGGCGCGAACCGCTCGCGGTTCAGGCCCGAATGCTCACGGCCGACCGTGCCCGTTTCGTGGGGACGCTGCGTGCGTCCGCCGACGGAAGCCCCGATCCGGACGTCATCGTCGAACGGACCCGCCACGCGGACGGCACGGAGCGGATCACCCTGCGAAGCGCCGCCACCCGTACCTTGCGGCTGCCCGTCGAAGTGGCGCTCGGCACGGATCTCGCGGAACTGAGTTCGGTCGCCGCGGGCAGGGCCGGGCCCGAACTGCCCGCCAGCGTCCACGGTTCCGGCCTGCGCTGGTCCTGCGTCAGGGGCCACTCGACCGTCACCGCCGACCCTCCGCCCTCGGACGCGCTGGCCTCAGCGGGTCTGCTGCGCTGGGAGTTCGAACTGCCTCCCGGCGGCACTCGAAGCCTGGAACTGCGTGTACGGCCGGACGGTTCGGGGGCCAACAGAACGGTGAGTCGCGGCGCGGTAAATCCGCTCGCCCAGGCTCAGGCAGCGGGCGACGACCCGAGGGTCCAGCCCTTGCTGCACAGCTGTGTCGAGGATCTCCGGGCTCTGTCGTTGCGAGACCCGAGGCACCCCTCCGACACGCACCTCGCGGCCGGGGCGCCCTGGCGGTGCGGCCTGGCACCGGCTGAAGCGCTCGCAGCCGCGCGGATGACGCTGCCACTCGGCACCCGGCTCGCCCTGGGCACCCTGCGGACTCTCGCGCGTACCCAACTCGCGGGCCCGCGGGCCGGCCTTATTCCCGGACCGCGCAGGGACGCGGGACCGCACCTGCCGCCCCATTGCACGGCCACCGAGGCGACCCTGCTGTTCCCCGTGCTGCTCGCGGAGGCCCGGCGCTGGGGGCTCGGAGCGTCGGAGGCCGAGTTGCTTCTGCCCACGGCCGAGCGTTGCCTCGACTGGCTGCGCACGGCTGTCGGTGACGGCACCTACCTACCCGACTCGTACCCCGGAGGGCCGCTCCGCTGCGAGACTCAGGCGCATGCCCATCGGGCCGCGATTCTGGGCGCCGATCTGCTCGACGCTCATGGCCGGCCGGGTGGTGCGTGGCTGCGGCAGTGGGCTCAGGAGTTGCGGACCGCGTTCCGCGAGGACTTCTGGGTCGAGGACCGGGGCGGCGGCAGACCGGCGGTTGCCCGCGCCCCCGATGGATGCCTCCTGTCCCACCTCGCCGCGGGTGCCGTCCACCTCCTCGACACCGGTCTGCTCGGCTCCGGCACGACAGCCCCCGGCCTGCTCGACAAGGTGCAGACCGAGCAGCTCGCGCGGCTGCTCGGAGGCCCCGCGATGGACTCGGGCTGGGGGCTGCGCAGCCTCGGGGCGAAGGAGGCCGCGTACAACCCGTTCGGTCACCGCGCGGGCGCCGTACGCGTGCACGAGAGCGCGGTGGCTGTCGCGGGGCTGGCGTCGGCCGGCTACGAGAAGGAGGCGAGCTCCCTGTTGCACGGTGTGCTGGCGGCGGCCGAGGCGTTCGGGCACCGGCTGCCCGAGATGTACGCGGGGGAGCCGCGCTCCCAGGGCGCTGTCCCGCTGCCCCACCCCGCGGCCTGTCGACCGGCGGCGACCGCCGCTGCGGCGGGAGTGCTGCTCCTCACCTGCCTCGCGGGGATCCGCCCCGACGCCCCCGCCGGCACGGTGACCCTGCGGCCGGTCCGCGGCGCCCCGCTGGGCGAGATCGGCCTCACGGGACTGCGCGTCGCGGGCGCCCCCTTCTCCGTACGGGTCAGCAGGTTGGGCCTGGCCATGGTCGAGGAGGCGGGCGAAGGGCTTCAGTTGGGAATGTGATCTTGTGCGACGGGCCCTGCCCGGTAGTCGGCCACAAGCCGAGAGACGCTGACCGGGAGGAAGGGGGCCAGCCGTGGAAGCGGCCGACGAAGGGCGTGTTTATCGTCAGGCAGACGACTATGATCGCGGCATGCCCTACGACCCGTCGGCCTTTCCGCCCTTCGCCGTGACCGTGGACCTGGTTGTGCTGACCGTGCGCCGTCACGCCCTGTGCGCGCTGGCGGTCCGGAGGGGCGAGCTGCCGTTCCAGGGGCGGTGGGCGCTCCCCGGTGGCTTCGTGCGGACCGACGAGGATCTGGCGCAGGCGGCGGCGCGCGAACTGGTCGAGGAAACCGGCTTGTGCGCCCATGACCCAGCCGCTCCCGCACAGGACAACGGCGCGCACCTGGAGCAGCTCGCGACGTACGGCGACCCCAAGCGTGACCCGCGGATGCGGGTGGTCAGCGTCGCCCATCTCGCCCTCGCCCCTGACCTGCCCGCGCCCAGGGCAGGCGGCGACGCCAAGAGCGCGCGCTGGGCGCCCGTCGAGGAGTTGCTGCAACAGGGTGGGTACGGCCGTGACGGCGAGCAGGCGGCACCCCTCGCCTTCGACCACGCGCAGATCCTCTCGGACGGTGTGGAGCGGGCCCGTTCCAAGATCGAGTACTCCTCGCTGGCCACCGCCTTCTGCCCGACCGAGTTCACCGTCGGCGAGTTGCGCCGGGTGTACGAGGCCGTGTGGGGTGTGGCGCTCGACCCGCGCAACTTCCACCGCAAGGTGACAGGCACGCCGGGCTTCCTGGTCCCCACCGGAGGTACGACCACACGCCAGGGCGGTCGCCCGGCCCAGCTTTTCCGCGCGGGTGGCGCCACGCTGCTCAACCCGCCCATGCTGCGCCCCGAGGTCTGACGAAGAGGGACGAACACAGGTACGGGCTCGGGGATCAAGTGGGGTCACTGTCACCCCGAGTCCAGTTCGAGAAGAGGGCCAAGGTGCCCGAGAAAACGGACATATAGCGCTATCTTGCTTTGGGTGATCCAGGCCATCGGACTGACAAGCAACCCTCGCAAGGAGCTTCCGCCCGCCGTCGACGACGTGTCCTTCGATGCGCGCGGAGGCAGGGTCACCGCGATCGTCGGAGCCCCGGGAGCGGGCAAGACGACGGCACTGAGGCTCATGCTCGAACTCCAACAGGGCCGCGGAATAACCTACTTCAGAGGCCGCCCGCTGCACCGGATCGCGCACCCATCGCGCGAGGTCGGCGTCCTCCTCGGCGAGGTGCCCGGCCACCCGGCGCGCACCGTCCGCGGGCAGCTCCGGATGCTGTGCGCAGCCGCAGGAGTGCCCGTACGGCGTGCCGATGAAGTCCTCGAAGTGGTCGGGCTCGTCAGCCTGCGCGAGGAGCGCCTGGGCACCCTGTCGCGCGGCATGGACCGCCGCCTCGGTCTCGCCTGCGCCCTGCTGTCCGACCCGCACACCCTCGTCCTGGACGGCCCGGCCGACGGGCTGTCCACCCGCGAAAGCCGCTGGCTGCACGGGATTCTGCGCGCGCACGCCAATCAGGGCGGCACGGTGCTCTTCACCACGGACGACCCCAAGGAAGCCGCGCACACCGCCGACCGGGTCGTCACGCTGGAAGGTGGCCGCCTCGTCGCCGACCAGGAGGCCGCGGACTTCGCCCGCACCCGGCTGCGCCCACGCGTGGCCGTCCTCAGCCCGCACGCCACCCGGCTCGGCGCCCTGCTGACGAAGGAGGCCCGTACCGCGCGGCGTTCCGTCGAGATCGTGCGTGAGGACGGCAACCGGCTCTCCGTGTACGGCAGCACCTGTGCCGACGTCGGCGAGACCGCCCACCGGCACGGCATCCTCGTACACCAACTCGCGGACGAGATCGGAGACATGGGGCCACCGGCCGCGCCGCCCGCCGAGGGGGAGGCGCGAACAGGCGACAAGCCGAACACGGCGGGAACGCCGACCGCGGACGTGCACTCCCCGCTCCCGCCGCCCATCGCCGTACGTCACGCGCCGAGTCCGCTGCGCCCGCTGCGCTACGAACTGCGTCGCGCGGCGGGAATCGGCACCGGCTACCTCACCGCCGTCGCCGTTCTCGTCGTCTCGGCCCTCCTGTCCGTCCTGCTCGCCCGGATCGGCCACACGCCCCAGCCACGCCTGCTGGCCGCGTGGCCACAGGAACTTCCGCTGCCGCCCGCCGCACTCGGCGCGGGACTGCTCGGCGCGATCGCCTTCGGCGACGAGTTCCGCCACCCCGCCCTGGCCGCGGACCGCGGCACCGTCCCGCGCCGCCTGGGACTGCTCACCGCCAAGCTCCTCGTGGCCTCGGCCACCGCGCTGCTGCTGGCCATTCTCACCGTGGGCTGCGACCTCGAAGCGCTCTACCTCGTATACGGAGGGGAGCTCACCGGAGTTCCCGCCGACTGGTTGTCGTTGGGCGCTAGTTGGACCGGCCTCGTGGTGGGCTGCGCCTGGGCGGGGGTACTCGCCGCGGGCATCTTCCGGTCCACAGCCGCCGGGCTCGCGGCAGTGCTCGCCGTGCCGATCGTCGTCGTACCGCTCGTACAAAAGGTCTTGGAGGGGCCGTCTGTGCGGACCGCGGCCGGGTTCTCCGGACGGCTGCGCGAGCTGGTGCTGATGCAGTGGCCCTTCGGCGGAGAGCGCTATCTGGAGGCCGGGGTGCGGATGGTCGCCCAACCTGTCGGTGGCGCTCTGATGTTGTCGCTGACCGCTCTGCTCTGTGCATATCTGCTCACGACCCTGCGAACCCGGGTCCGATGACGACCGACGGCGCCCTTCCGGTTCCGCGGTGCGCACAACTCCCCGGAGAACGCCCATTTCTTTCCGATAAGGCGTCAATTGCGACGGGGTGAGCGATCACCCTTTCGTGTGCTTTTCACCAAAGACCTCAAGGGAGTTGGAAACAGCGCCGACAAAGGTTCCGTGAGTACCCTTGCGCAGACCATGATGACCGCCGCCCGTTCCGCAGACTCCGGCCTGGCCGGCCCGGGCGAACTCAACCGTTACCCCTATGCCGAGGCTCCTGGTGCCGGCCGCGTGGGTCCCTCCGCGTGGGAGGGCGTGGACCCCGAGCTGGGCCGCGTGGGGCGTCGTGCCGCCGGCAGCCGCGGACGCGGGCTGCACGGTCAACTCGTCCAGCAGCTTGGCCAGATGATCGTCTCCGGAGACCTGGGCGCGGACCGCCCGCTCGTTCCCGAGGAGATCGGGCAGCGATTCGAGGTCTCCCGTACCGTCGTTCGTGAATCGCTGCGTGTCCTGGAGGCGAAGGGGCTGGTCAGCGCCCGCCCCAACGTCGGTACGCGGGTGCGCCCCGTCAGCGACTGGAACCTCCTCGACCCGGACATCATCGAATGGCGGGCCTTCGGACCGCAGCGCGACGACCAGCGACGCGAGCTGAGCGAGCTGCGCTGGACGATCGAGCCGCTCGCCGCGCGTCTCGCCGCCGGTCACGGGCGCGAGGACGTCCAGCAGCGGCTCGGCGACATGGTCGAGATCATGGGCCATGCCATGGCGCAGGGTGATTCGCTCACCTTCTCGCGTGCCGACGCCGAATTCCACGCGCTGCTCATCCAGCTGGCCGGGAACCGGATGCTGGAGCACCTCTCCGGGATCGTGTCGGCCGCGCTCCAGGTCTCCGGCAACCCCATCACCGGCTGCGACCGGCCGAACGACGCCTCCCTGGGACACCACGCCCGGATCGTCGACGCCCTCGCCTCGGCCGACGGTACGGCGGCCGAGGTCGCCATGCGCCAACTGCTGACCGTCCATCCCGAGGTGGAGCGCGTGGTGCCCGCGCCGCGCGAGCACTGACCGCGCACCGAGGGCGACGCGGCGGGGGCGTATGCCCTCACGTGGCATCGCGCGGTCGGCGAACCATCCCCAGTGGGACCCCGTCGGATCCTTTCCGGACCTGGCGGGGTCCGGTGCCGTGGTGGTTCGGTGGGTCCATCGACTGACCTCTTCTGACCGTATCTGGCCGCTTTTGCGCGCTTACGGGGTGTGACTCGGGCCACGCAGATTGGGCGTAACGCTCTTCGAGGCAGCGCGATGACCTAAGAGGTGGCAGCCGAGGAAGGAATACAGACGCCGTTCATGGCGCTGTGCATCTTCCCGGCCCCCGCCCGCGCCGTCGGCCCATCCCCAAGTCGGCGGTCGTCGGTTCCTGTCCGTACCGGACGGGGCCGGAAGCCGTTTTCCAACGTTCCGAGAGGTTGTTCGTGTCGGCCAGCACATCCCGTACGCTCCCGCCGGAGATCGCCGAGTCCGTCTCTGTCATGGCGCTCATCGAGCGGGGAAAGGCTGAGGGGCAGATCGCCGGCGATGACGTGCGTCGGGCCTTCGAAGCTGACCAGATTCCGGCCACTCAGTGGAAGAACGTACTGCGCAGCCTCAACCAGATCCTCGAGGAAGAGGGTGTGACGCTGATGGTCAGTGCCGCGGAGCCAAAGCGCCCCCGAAAGAGCGTCGCAGCGAAGAGTCCGGCCAAGCGCACCGCCACCAAGACGGTCGCGGCGAAGACGGTGACCACCAAGAAGGCCACCGCCACCGCTGCCCCGGCGGCGCCCGCCGACGACGACTCGGCTGAGGACGCGACCGCCCAAAAGACCGCTGCCAAGAAGACGGTCGCGAAGAAGGCCGTCGCGAAGAAGACGGTCGCCAAGAAGGCTGTCGCGAAGAAGACCACCGCCAAGAAGGACGACGCGGAGCTGGTCGACGACGAGGCGGCCGAGGAGACCCCGGGTGCCAAGCCGGGTGAGGAGGAAGAGGAGGGAGCCGAGAACAAGGGCTTCGTCCTCTCCGACGACGACGAGGACGACGCGCCTGCCCAGCAGGTCGCCGTCGCCGGTGCCACCGCCGACCCGGTCAAGGACTACCTCAAGCAGATCGGCAAGGTCCCGCTGCTCAACGCCGAGCAGGAGGTCGAGCTCGCCAAGCGCATCGAGGCCGGTCTGTTCGCCGAGGACAAGCTGGCCAACGCCGACAAGCTCGCGCCGAAGCTCAAGCGCGAGCTGGAGATCATCGCCGAGGACGGCCGCCGCGCCAAGAACCACCTCCTGGAGGCAAACCTCCGTCTGGTGGTCTCCCTGGCCAAGCGTTACACCGGCCGCGGCATGCTCTTCCTGGACCTCATCCAGGAGGGCAACCTCGGTCTGATCCGCGCGGTCGAGAAGTTCGACTACACCAAGGGCTACAAGTTCTCCACGTACGCCACCTGGTGGATCCGTCAGGCGATCACCCGCGCCATGGCCGACCAGGCCCGCACCATCCGTATCCCGGTGCACATGGTCGAGGTCATCAACAAGCTCGCGCGCGTACAGCGCCAGATGCTCCAGGACCTGGGCCGTGAGCCCACCCCGGAGGAGCTGGCCAAGGAACTCGACATGACCCCCGAGAAGGTCATCGAGGTCCAGAAGTACGGCCGCGAGCCCATCTCGCTGCACACCCCCCTGGGTGAGGACGGCGACAGCGAGTTCGGTGACCTCATCGAGGACTCCGAGGCCGTCGTCCCGGCCGACGCGGTCAGCTTCACGCTCCTCCAGGAGCAGCTGCACTCCGTTCTCGACACCCTGTCCGAGCGCGAGGCGGGCGTCGTCTCGATGCGCTTCGGTCTCACCGACGGTCAGCCGAAGACCCTCGACGAGATCGGCAAGGTGTACGGCGTGACGCGCGAGCGGATCCGCCAGATCGAGTCCAAGACGATGTCGAAGCTGCGTCACCCGTCGCGCTCGCAGGTGCTGCGCGACTACCTCGACTAGGCCTTCGCCGTACGTCACGAAGGGCCCGGCTCCCACGGGGGAGCCGGGCCCTTCGTGTGTGCGCGGGGTGCGGGCGCCTGCGTCCTGGATCACTCTGGGTTTTCGATGACCATCCCAGAGTGAGGAGCGCGCATGCGCCGTCCCTTTGCCTCGGTGCTGGCCCTGGGGGCCGCCGCGGCCGCGATACCACTGGTGTCACCCGCCCCGGCGGCGGCCGACAGCATCATCATCGGCGGTTTTCCGGTCGAGATCTCGGAGAGTCCGTGGACGGTGGCGCTGTCCAGCCGTGACCGGTTCGGAGGTACCCGCGCCGGGCAGTTCTGCGGAGGGGTCGTGATCGGCCCGTCCTCGGTCCTGACCGCGGCCCACTGCCTGGGCCCGGACGTGCTGGGAACGTCGTCACAACAGGTCCGCGACCTGAAGGTCATCGCAGGCCGGGGAGATCTGCTGTCCAACGACGGCAAGGAGATCCCGGTGACCGACATCTGGGTCAATCCGGAGTACGACAGTGATACGAACGCCGGGGACTTCGGCGTGCTCACCCTCTCGACGCCGCTTCCGCAGAGCTCGGTCATCCCGATGGCACCCGCGGGAGACGCCGCGTACGAGCCGGGTACGGCCGCCACCGTCTACGGCTGGGGCGACACCACGGGCGGCGGCGACTACGCCCGCAGTCTGCGGGCCGCGCGGGTGAGCGTGCTCGCCGACGCGGCCTGTGAGCGGGCCTATCCGGGCAGCACGGTCGGCACCTACGAGGCGGCGACCATGCTCTGTGCCGGGGAGGTCGCGGGCGGCCGGGACGCCTGCCAGGGGGACAGCGGCGGACCGCTGGTCGCCCAGGGGCGGCTCATCGGGCTGGTGTCGTGGGGAAGCGGCTGTGGGCGGGCGGGCAGCCCCGGTGTCTATACGCGCGTCTCCGGGGTCGCCAAGGCACTCGACGGCACCGCGCCCGCCGACGTCCCCGACGCCACCCGCTGAGGGCGCTGACGGATGCCTGGCGGAGGCGCTGAGCGCGAGTCGTGAAGCGGTACGAGTGCGGGCGGCCACTCCCTGTGTCCAGGGAGTGGCCGCCCGCACACCGGCCTGATGCCGGCACCCGCTCGTCGTTGATGCGAAGTGTCAGCGTTCTTCGTCGTTGACGCTTTCCGGAACGGACGTCAGTCGCTCCGTCTCGTCCTGTATCTCAGCGGCGATCTTCTTGAGTTCCGGCTCGAACTTGCGACCGTGGTGGGCGCAGAAGAGCAGTTCTCCGCCGCTCAGGAGGACGACGCGCAGATATGCCTGGGCGCCGCAACGGTCGCAGCGGTCTGCGGCCGTCAGCGGGCTCGCGGGGGTCAGAACAGTAGTCACGTCGCCTCTTCTCTAGCTCGACGAGCTGTCGTACCAGGGTCAACATCCAACCAGGCCGAAAACGTTCCCGCTCGTGGCCTTTCCTCGAAAATTTCTCTCCAGGGCGGCTGGCTGCTGCCAGGTGGCGGCGAATGGGCCGTATTACGTGTCTTCGTGTCTTACGGGTTCGCGCTGTCTGTCAGGGGGGCCGGTCCTCCCGGCTGGCTTGCCGGTTGTTCTTGAGGACGTGCCCGGAGCCTAAATGGTTCATGCCCCGAAGGGAACGTGATATGTACTTCACTCCATCGAGGGATCGAACACCCATGCGACCCTGGACTAGTGTGAGTTTCATGCGAGGGTGGCGTTACAACGGCTCTACCAGGCCTCGGTACCCTCTGAGCGGCGACCGAAGCCCGGCCTTACCCAAAAGGGCCCCATCTGAAATTCAGCGAGGAGCGAACTGCGTGACCGCCGAGACGTCCGTGCCGTCCACAGCGTTGCTGACCGGAGCAGACCGGGACGGTTCCAACTACACCGCGCGGCACCTGCTCGTCCTTGAGGGGCTCGAGGCCGTACGCAAGCGCCCTGGCATGTACATCGGGTCCACCGACAGCCGCGGTCTGATGCACTGCCTCTGGGAGATCATCGACAACTCCGTCGACGAGGCCCTGGGCGGCTACTGCGACCACATCGAGGTGATCCTGCACGACGACGCCTCGGTCGAGGTGCGGGACAACGGGCGCGGCATTCCGGTGGATGTGGAGCCCAAAACCGGCCTTTCCGGTGTCGAGGTCGTGATGACCAAGCTGCACGCCGGCGGAAAGTTCGGAGGCGGCTCGTACGCGGCCTCCGGAGGCCTGCACGGCGTAGGTGCCTCCGTGGTGAACGCACTCTCCGCGCGCCTGGACATCGAGGTGGACCGCAGTGGCAACACCCACGCGGTGAGCTTCCGGCGGGGCACCCCGGGAGAGTTCAAGGGCGTCGGCCCCGACGCCCCCTTCGACGCCGCGAGCGGGCTGCGCAAGCTCAAGCGGATCAACAAGAACCGCACCGGCACGCGCGTGCGCTACTGGGCCGACCGCCAGATCTTCCTCAAGGACGCCAAGCTCTCCCTGGACAACCTGCACCAGCGCGCTCGGCAGACCGCTTTCCTGGTGCCGGGGCTGACCATCGTCGTGCGCGACGAGTACGGCCTCGGTGAGGGCGGCAGCAAGGGCGAGGAGTCCTTCCGCTTCGACGGCGGGATCAGCGAGTTCTGCGAGTACCTGGCGAGCGACAAGCCGGTCTGCGACGTCCTCCGCTTCTCCGGACAGGGCAGCTTCAAGGAGACCGTCCCGGTCCTCGACGACCACGGGCAGATGACGCCGACCGAGGTCACCCGGGAACTGGGTGTCGACGTGGCGATGCGCTGGGGCACCGGGTACGACACGACCCTGCGGTCCTTCGTGAACATCATCGCCACGCCCAAGGGCGGCACGCACGTCGCCGGATTCGAGCAGGCTGTCGCCAAGACGATGAACGAGGTGCTGCGCGCCAAGAAGCTGCTGCGCGTCGCCGAGGACGACATCGTCAAGGACGATGCCCTGGAGGGTCTGACCGTCGTCGTGACGGTGCGTCTCGCCGAGCCGCAGTTCGAGGGCCAGACCAAGGAGATCCTCGGCACCTCCGCCGCGCGTCGCATCGTGACGAACGTGGTGTCCAAGGAGCTGAAGGCCTTCCTGACCTCGGCGAAGCGTGACGCGGCCGCACAGGCTCGGGTCGTCATGGAGAAGGCCGTCGCCGCGGCCCGTACGAGGATCGCGGCCCGTCAGCACAAGGACGCCCAGCGTCGGAAGACGGCCCTGGAGTCCTCCTCGCTGCCGGCCAAGCTCGCCGACTGCCGCAGCGACGACGTGGAGCGCAGCGAGTTGTTCATCGTCGAGGGCGACTCGGCGCTCGGTACGGCCAAGCTCGCCCGGAACTCCGAGTTCCAAGCGCTGCTGCCGATCCGCGGAAAGATCCTCAACGTTCAGAAGTCGTCTGTGACGGACATGCTGAAGAACGTCGAGTGCGGGGCGATCATCCAGGTCATAGGAGCCGGGTCCGGCCGGACCTTCGACATCGACGCGGCGCGCTACGGCAAGATCATTCTTCTTGTCGACGCCGATGTCGACGGTGCGCACATCCGCTGCCTGCTGCTGACGCTGTTCCAGCGCTACATGCGGCCGATGGTCGAGGCGGGGCGCGTGTTCGCGGCGGTGCCGCCGCTCCACCGCATCGAGCTCAGCCAGCCCAAGAAGGGGCAGGACAAGTACATCTACACGTACTCGGACCGGGAGCTGCGGGAGACGCTGCTCGAGCTCCAGCGCAAGAACGTCCGGTACAAGGACTCGATCCAGCGGTACAAGGGCCTCGGCGAGATGGATGCCGACCAGCTGGCCGAGACCACGATGGATCCCCGTCACCGGACCCTGCGACGGATCAACATCTCCGACCTGGACGCGTCCGAGCAGGTGTTTGACCTGCTGATGGGGAACGACGTGGCTCCGCGCAAGGAGTTCATCTCCAGCTCGGCGGCGACGTTGGATCGGTCCCGTATCGACGCGTAGGCGGGGGCGCAGGCGGGGGTCGAGGTGTAAGTACTGGAGATCCATGCGTAAGCGCTGCTGCTGGGCTTGGCCTTCTCGGCCCCAGACAGGTGCGTCACCGTTGCGTTCGGGCGGAGCTTGCGTTCGGGGCGAGGAGTCAAGGCGTGCCGGAGCGGGTCTGCGTGGATTGTCCGGTTCCGCTGAGGGGAGTGCGAGCGACCGGCCTGGCGGGGCTCAATGGTCCGGGGCTCAACGGTCGGGGACTCCACGGTCCGGGGCTCACGAGCCTCTGTCCGAGGGCGGTCGCGTACTGCTGATCAAGCCAGGGCTGCGCGCTCCACCCACGGGTGGAGGCCCGCTCCGGTTGGAGATCCACCCGTGATCCACCCTGGCGCCGACCTGCTGACCAGCCAATTTCCGTAGCGTCGAAGGCGTCGACAGCTCCCGCTGCCGGTACCCGTTCTTCTCGCTCACGGAGGCCGTGATGTCTGGGCTGGTCAATGCCTTGGCGATCCTCGCCGTTGTCGCTCTGGTGATCGTGCGCCAGTTCCGCGCGCAACAGATCAGCGCGGACAAACGCTGGTGGGTCCTGCCTGCCGTGCTGGGGTTCATAGCTCTCCGAGAGCCCGGGGTGATCGACGCGCACCATCAGGCCGAGGCCGTTCTCCTGCTGGGTACGGAGTTGCTGATCGGTCTGGCGACCGGTGCCGGCTGGGCGTGGACCACCCGGATATGGGCGGCGCCGGACGGCTCCGTGTGGGGCAAGGGCACCAGGGCGAGCGTCGCCGTATGGGTCGTCGGCATAGGTCTCCGCGTGGGCCTGTTCGGCATCGGGTCCTTGCTCGGAGTGCACCAGGACACCACCGCCATGGTGCTGGTGGCACTCGCCGCCACGCTCCTGGTCCGCTCCGGAGTTCTGGCCTGGAGGTCGCGAACCCTGCACCCGGCGAGCCTCCAGAGTGCGGCGTACGGTGACGGCGTGCCCGGAGCCCCGTGGAAGGAGCGTGCATGACGGAGAACGTCTGGACACGCTGGCCCTCCCGCGAGGCACTCTCCCGGGCGGAAGTGGCCCGCCCCCGGCGGATGCTCGGCTGGGCCACGCGTGCCGGTGCCCTCGCCATCCTGCTGGGGACGACCTTCACCGACAGTGATCTGCACGGCTGGGGCATCGCGGCGGGTGTGCTGGGAGTCATCGCCTGCGGAGTCGCGGCCTGGGCTTTCTGGCGGACCACGCTCGAGCACCGCCTGCTGCCCTCGTTGGGGCTGCTCACCCTGCTGCTGGGGTTGGCGACGGCTGGCCAGAGTGTCGGATTCCGGATACCGGCCCTCGTTCTGTGGTGCGGATGCGCCGTCAGCGCCATCGAACGACTGCCTCTCGTGGCGGCGCTGCCCGCCACGTCCGTGGCGCTCGGGGCTTACGCGGCGGTCAACGACGATGTCTGGCTCACCACCGCCGCCACGACAGCGGGGCTCGCTCTGGTCGGGTACGTGCTGCGCCTCGACGCGGAGGCGCGGGGAAGTGCGCAACGACTGCTGGCGCAGGAGCGTGCTGCGCTCGCGGCGAAGGCGGATTCCGCGGCGCTCGCGGAGCGGGCCAGAATCGCCCGGGAGATCCACGACGTGCTGGCGCACAGCCTCTCGGCGCAAATGGTGCACCTGGAGGCGGCCCGTCTGCTCATCGAGCGGGGTGGCGACCGGGACACGATCCTCGAACGGGTCGTGGCGGCAAGGGGGATGGCACGCGAAGGACTCGCCGAGACCCGGCAGGCGCTGTCCGCCCTGCGTGGCGAGATGTCCCCCGTGGAGGACTTCCTGAGCGAGCTCGTCGCGACGACCGACGGTGCCGATGTCACCGTGACGGGTGAACGGCAGCTGTTGCGTGCCGAGGCCTCGCAGGCGGTGCGCCGGGTCGCGCAGGAAGCCCTGACGAACGTCCGAAAGCACGCTCCGGGCGCCAAGGTCCAGGTGCGACTGGACTACGGCGAGCACGAAGTGACCCTGGACGTACGGGACTCCGGCGGGTCGCCGGGAGATCTCAGCGGCTCCGGTGCCGGGTACGGTCTGCTGGGCATGCGGGAGCGGGCCGAGCTGCTGGGCGGCTCGCTCGATGCCGGGCCGGACGAGGAGGGGTTCGTGGTGACGCTGAAGGTGCCCGTATGACGGAGGCGCAGGAGGGGGAGAGGAAGCCGGCCCGGGTCCTGGTGGTGGACGACCAGACCGTGGTGCGCGAGGGCATCGTGATGCTGCTGGGGTTGTTGCCAGGGATCGAGGTCGTCGGTTCGGCAGGGGACGGGAACGAGGCCGTGGCGCTTGTCGCCGAACTCGCTCCGGACGCCGTGCTGATGGATCTGCGCATGCCCCGCTGCGACGGTGTCGAGGCGACCCGGCGCATCCGCGCCGAGTATCCGGGGACGCAGGTCGTCGTGCTCACCACGTACGAGGACGACGAGTCGCTGTTTCCCGCGCTCAGAGCGGGAGCCCGGGGCTACCTGACGAAGGACGCCGGGGGTGAGGAGATCGTCCGTGCCGTGCGGAGTGTGCTCTCCGGGGAGGCGGGGCTTTCGCCGAGTGTCCAACGCCGACTGCTGGAGCGGCTGTCGGAGCCGGAGCCGTTCGCGCCCGCGGAAGCCCCGGACGGGCTCACGGCGCGCGAGACCGAAGTGCTGCTGCTGATCGCCGAGGGACTGACCAACCAGGAGATCGCCCGCGAGTTGCACGTCTCCACCGCGACGGTGAAGACCCACATCAACAACCTCTTCGCCAAGACGGGGGTCAAGGACCGAGCTCAGGCGGTCCGTTACGCCTATGGCAAGGGTCTCGTACGGCCACCGGCAAGGTGAGTCACCTGATGGAGTGAAGAGCGCGGGGAGAAGAGTCCGGGATCTTCCCGATCTGCACATCCTTGAGCACGCGGCCGAAACGGGCCGCGGACAAGGAGAGTTCGGTGGAGAAGCACGACGGTCGTGAAACCGGGAAGGTCCGGTTCGACGACCCCTGGTACGACGCGCTTGCCTCCGGCTGGGGTGAGTTGGACGGCACGGGCGCGCCCGCTCCCACCGTGCCGCCCGCGCGCCCGGAGCAGGAGCGTCGGACGGGCGGGGCGGGCGACGTCTATCTGGAGGTGCAGCGCAGCGCGGCCTTCCAGGAGGTGCGCAGCCGGTACCGAAGGTTCGTGATCCCGGGCGTCGCTGTCTTCTTCACCTGGTACGTGGGTTACGTGGTGACCGCGACGACGGCGCCCGGCTTCATGGCCCGGCCCGTCGCCGGCGCGGTGAACGTCGCGATGGTCGCGGGGCTCGGACAGTTCCTCACCACCTTCCTGTTCACCTGGGCGTACGCGCGGCATGCGCGGCTGCGCAGGGACCGGGCCGCGCTCGATCTGCGCTGGGACACCCAGGAGCTGACGAGGAGCGCCAGGGGTGGTGAGCGATGAGCGGTAACCATCAGACGCTGGCGCTGCTGCTGTTCAGCGTGTTCATCGCGGTGACGCTGGCGATCACGACGTGGGTGAGCCGTAACCGGCACGGTTCGGCGGAGGAGTTCTATGCCGGCGGCCGATTGTTCTCGCCCATGGAGAATGGTTTTGCCATCTCCGGGGATTACATGTCGGCGGCGTCCTTCCTGGGCGTCACGGGTCTGATCGCGCTCTTCGGCTACGACGGCCTCCTGTACGTGGTGGGCTTTCTGGTGGCCTGGCTCGTGGTCCTCTTCCTGGTCGCCGAACTGGTGCGCAACTGCGGGCGGTTCACGCTCGCCGACGTGGTCGCGGCCCGAATGGACGAGCGGCCGGTGCGGATCGCGGCGGGAACTTCGTCGGTGACCGTGTCCGTTCTGTACCTGGTGGCGCAGATGGTGGGCGCCGGCAGCCTGGTCGCGCTGCTGCTCGGAGGCACGAGCGAGGCTGCGCGGAACTGGACAGTGATCGGCGTGGGCGCGCTGATGGTGATCTATGTGTCGATGGGAGGGATGCGGGCCACCACGTGGATCCAGATCGTGAAGGCGGTCCTGCTGATGGCCGGGGCCATCGCGTTGACCGTGCTGGTCATGGTCCGATTCCACGGGGACTTCAACCAGTTGCTGCGTTCGGCGGCGGACCGGAGCGGACACGGTGACGCGTTCCTGGCGCCTGGGCTGAGGTACGGCGGGGACTGGACAGCACGGTTCGACTTCATCAGTTTGGGGCTCGCGCTGGTGCTGGGCACGGCCGGGCTGCCGCACATCCTGTCGCGCTTCTACACCGTTCCGACGGCGCGGGCCGCCCGACGTTCGGTGGTCTGGGCGATCGGCCTCATCGGCAGCTTCTACCTGATGACGTTCGTGCTGGGGTTCGGCGCGGCCGCGATCGTCGGTCCGGAGGCGGTGCGGGGTGCGAACGCGGCGGGGAACACGGCGGTTCCGCTGCTGGCCCTCGATCTGGGCGGCGGCGCGAACTCCACCGGAGGAACGGTTCTGTTCGCGATCGTCGCCGCCATCGCCTTCGCCACGATCCTCGCGGTCGTCGCGGGAATCACCCTCGCGTCCTCGGCGTCCGTGGCCCACGACCTGTACGCGTCACTGAGACGAAAGCGTGCCAAGCCGCGCAGCGAGGTCGCCGTGGCACGCACCGCGGCGGTCGGCATCGGCGTGGTCGCCATCGCGCTCGGCCTGCTCGCCCGCGATCTCAACGTGGCCTTCCTGGTGGGCCTCGCCTTCGCGGTGGCCGCGTCCGCGAACCTGCCGGTGCTGCTGTACTCGCTGTTCTGGCGGAACTTCACGACCCGCGGCGCGGTGTGGGCCGTATACGGGGGCCTGGTGCCCGCGCTGCTGCTCGTACTGCTGTCACCCGTGGTGTCGGGGAGCCCCGAATCGCTGTTCCCGGACGCCGACTTCCAGTACTTCCCGCTTCAGAACCCGGGCCTCGTGTCCATCCCTCTGGGCTTCCTCGCGGGCTGGCTGGGCACGGTCACTTCGGCGGATCCACCGGACGAGGCCAAGCACGCGGAGACGGAGGTGCGGTCCTTGACGGGCGCGGGGGCGGTCTGAGGGTGCAGACGCCACCTGGAGGGAGATTCCCTCTCGGGCGGCCTCGTCCTCAGGCGGGACCTGCCCCGAGGTCGTGTCCTCAGGTATGGCTCGCCCAGATGTAGCGATGCTCCGGGCGGCCCGCGTCGCCGTACTTCAGGGTCAGCCTGGCCCGCCCCGTGCGCTCCAGGAGCTTCAGATAGCGCTGGGCGGTCTGTCGGCTCAACCCGGTCTGCTCCGCGATCTCCTGAGCCGACAGTGGGCCCTCGGAGTTCACCAGCGCGCGGCGTACGAGCTCCGCGGTCGTGGGGGAGTGGCCCTTGGGCAGGTCCGTCTCCGTAGTCGCCGACAGGGCGCCGAAGATCCGGTCCACCTCCGCCTGTTCGGCCTCGCCGCCGCCGTCGAGGGTGCGGCGCAGATCCGCGTACGCCTCCAGCTTCGCGCGCAGGCCCGCGAAGGCGAACGGCTTGACCAGGTACTGGAGGGCGCCCTGCCGCATCGCCGCCTGGACCGTCGAGATGTCACGGGCGGCGGTCACCATGATGACGTCGGTCTGGTGACCGCGTCGGCGCATCTCCTGGACGACCGCCAAGCCCGTGTCGTCCGGCAGATAGTGGTCCATCAGGACCAGGTCCAGATGGGGAAGCCCCTCCATCAGGCTCAGCGCCTCGGCCGCACTGTGGGCCTCGCCCGCCACATGGAAGCCCGGCACCTTCGCCACGTACGCGGCGTTGACCCGCGCGACCCGGATGTCGTCGTCCACGACCAGGACCTCGATCATCACGACCCTTCCCTGGCGTCTATGGCGGTGGCGTCCGTGGCGATGGTCTCCACGGTCGTGGTCTCCACGGTGGTGATGTTGACGGCCGCAGATTGCGGAGACGAGTGCGGCTCGGGAAAGGGTCGCGGGTCCGTCGCCGGTGCGAGGCCAGCCTCCGGGGTGAGAGCCGGGTCCGGAGTGCCGTCGACCGTGACTTCCGGGGGGTCCGGAGCCTCTTCGGCTCGCGCGTGACCGTTGCCCGGTGTGTGCCCAGCGACGGGCGGGTGACCTGGACCGGGCAGGTCTCCCGCGGCGGGCGTCTGCCCGGCACCGGCCGCCCGGCCTGCGGTTGGCGCATCGGCCGCCGCGGATGCTTGACCCGACTCCGACGCGAGGTTCGACTCCGCTCCTGGGCCGGATTCCGGTTCCGGGCCGGATTCCAGCGCGGAACCCGACGCCGGCCCCAGGTCCGCCCCCATCGCGGGCACCGGTTCCCTGAGCGCTTCCGGCAGTACGACGGTGAACTCCGCGCCTCCGCCGTCCGCCTCGGCGACCCGCGCGCTGCCGCCTTGCCGTTCGGCGAGACGGCGTACCAGGGGGAGGCCGATTCCCCGCCTGCCATGGGCGGGAGGCTTCTTGGTGGACCAACCGTCCGTGAAGATCAGTTCCCACCGGTCGTGCGGGATTCCAGGTCCCGTGTCCCGTACGCGAAGTACGGCGGTACGGCCCTGGGCGCGCAGTTCGACCTCCACGCGCGCGTGGAGCGTGCCCGCGACGGCGTCGAGGGCGTTGTCGACCAGGTTGCCGACGACGGTGACCAGACCCCCCGGGTCCACCAGCCGGTCCGGCAGGTGGGTCGTGTCGGAGATCCAGAGGGCCACGCCGCGTTCGGCGGCGACGGAGGACTTGCCGACCAGCAGGGCGGCGAGCAGCGGATCGTGGACCTTCTCGGTCACCTGTTCGGCAGTGACCCGGTGGTCACCGACGACCTCGCCGGCGAACTCCTTGGCGTCGTCGTACATCTCCAGTTCGAGCAGGCCCAGGAGTGTGTGCATCCGGTTGGCGTGCTCGTGGTCCTGGGCGCGGAGGGCGTCGATCAGGCCGCGGGTGGAGTCGAGTTCCCGGCCGAGCTGCTCCACCTCCGTGCGGTCGCGCAGCGTGGCCACGGCGCCGCCGTCGTCCGTGGGCATGCGGTTGGCGACCAGGACGCGTTCGCCGCGGACGGTGAGCAGGTCGGTGCCGGTCACGCGGCCGGCCAGCACGTCGGTCGTCCGCCCCGGTCCGAGCGCGTCGTCGAGCGGCCTGCCGATGGCCTCCGCGTCGAGCCCCAACAGGCGCTGCGCCTCGTCGTTCAGGAGGCGTACGCGCCCGCCGCGGTCCAGCGCGACGACGCCTTCCCGGATGCCGTGCAGCATTGCCTCGCGCTCCGCGAGCAGCGCCGAGATGTCGGAGAAGGCCAGGTCACGGGTCTGCCGTTGGACCCGCCGGGAGATCAGGTACGCGGCCAGCGCGCCGACGGCCAGTGCTCCGCCCGCGTACGCCAGCAGCCCGGGGATCGCGTGGATCAGCCGGGCCCGCACACTGTCGTACTCGATGCCCACCGAGACCGCCCCGACGATGTCGCCGTCCGCATCCCGCATCGGCACCTTGCCTCGGGCGGAGCGGCCCAGGGTGCCGTCGTCGATCTCCATGACGTCCGCGCCGGCCAGGGCCTGGCTGGGGTCGGTGGAGACGACCTTGCCGATCTGCGCGGTGTCGGTGTGCGACCAGCGCACGCCGGCCATGTTCATCACCACGACGTACTCGGCCCCGCTGGCCCGCCGTATCCGCTCCGCTTCTGCCTGTACGGGCCCGCCCACGGACGGCCGGGTCGTCCGGAGGTCCTCGACGATCTGCGGCTGGACCGCCGTGGTCTGCGCGATCGCGAGCGCGCGGCGCATCGCCTGGTCGTCCAGCTGTGCGCTGAGCGGAGCGAGGAACAGCCCGGTCGCGAGCACGGCGACCCCGGCGGCGATCGCCACCTGCATCAGCAGCACCTGCGAGAACACCCGCCGCGGCAGACCGAGGCGCAGTCGTCGCGCGGGGGGAGTGGGGCTCATGCCTATGACGGTACGGCGATGAGTGAGGTCCGCCGTAGGGGTGTGGCATGGATCTCTTGATTCCGGTTCGAGCGCCGGGGCGAGGCCTTGAGCTGCGCTCCGCGAGGCTCACGGCACGGGAGTGGATCCGCGCGACCTGGCTGGCGGCGTACCTGGCGACGTGCCACGGAGGTGCGTACGTCGGTGAGCAGGCCGTACGTCGACCCGCCGAAGCCTGGAATCCCTCAGCAGGGCACAGTGGATCAGCAGGGCGGGGCGGATCAGCAGGGCATGGGAACGGCCGCCGGGACCAGTTCCCGTACCGCCACCACATCCATCCGGGCCGGTGAACCCAGGGGCGAGCCGCAGCTCTCCGGGCGTGGCGGGAGCGAGGTGCCCTGGGCGACGACGACACGCCAGACCCGCCCGTCGGCGTGGGCGACGGTCACCTCCCAGCGTGGGGCCGAACCGTCGGTGCGCACGACGCTCAGGACGTCCGCGGTGTGCTCCCGGGCAGCCGTACGAACGGCCAGCTCCGCCGCCTGTCCGGGCCGCTCCCAGGCGGAGTTCCCGCGGCAGCCCTCGGTGACGACACGGCCCTCCCGGACACCCTGGAGGATCTCCTTGACGGCGTGGGCCTCCGCCCGCCCGTAGGCGTATCCGTACGGCAGGACCAGCAGGGTGGGCGAGAAGCGGTGGCCGCCGAGGTGGGTGACCTCCCAGGCGCCGTCCACACCGGAGGCGGCGAGCTCGGCGGCGAGGGGGCGGCCGAGCAGGGCGCAGCAGCGGTCGCGCTTGCCGTTGGTGCAGACGAGGGCGAGCGGGTCGCCCGTATGGGGGCCGCCGCCGAGAGACGCGTCGAAGGTGTGGGGGTCGCCCTTGCCGAGCGCGGTGAAATCGAGGTCGAGCAGTTGTTCGGGGTCGCAGATCGTGGCGCCGTGCAGCCACACGTTTCCCGGAGCGGTGTGTGCCGCGTACACCCGGCGCTCGGCGGGCGGACCGAAGTCGGCGTGCGGCCCGGGCCGCCGGATGAGGGCGATCCGTACGCCGTTGTCAGCCGCGGCGGCTTCGAGGGCACGCCCGAGCGCGGGGTCCAGGTGGCTCGAAGTGAGCGCCTTGGCACCCCAGGGACCGGGCTGTTCGAGCAGCAGCCAGGTCCTCGCGGTGGCCGCGGTCCCCGCGAGGGGCTCGTCGAGGTGCCGGGACGCGGTCGTGCACGTACTCACAGAGGTGAGCCTAACCTGACTTGCGCCGGGGCGACTTCCGGCCGCGCGATCAGGGGCGTGTGTCGGGCGCTTACGGCGCGCTTCGGCGTGCGGGGGCGTTCACCCGGGGAGTGGCTGCGGAGGCCGCGCGCCCACGTACCGACCACTGGGACGCATGCGCAGGGGGCGCTCTCCGTACTCCTCCAGGATGTGGGCGATCCAGCCCGCCGAACGGGCGATGGCGAAGATGGTCTCGCCGGCGGAGGCGGGCATGCCTGAGGCGACCGTCAGGACGGCGAGCGCCAGGTCGATGTTGGCGTGCAGCGGCCTGTGGCGGGCCGTGGTGGTCACGATGTCGTCGGCAGCCGCCAGGGCGGGCCCCGCGCCGGGGACGGCCTTCAGGAGAGCGAAGAGGGCACGCGCGCGTGGATCCTCACGGGGATAGAGCCGGTGACCGAGCCCCGGGACGCGACGCCCGGCGCGCAGTTCGTCGGCGACCACGGGGGCCGCGTTGCCCTGTTCCAGGACGTCGAGGAGCAGCCGGTGCGCGAGTCCGCTGGCCGCACCGTGCAGGGGGCCCTCCAGGACGCCCAGGCCCGCCGACACGGCCGCGTAGGCGTGCGCCCGGGCCGACGCGGCGACCCGGACCGCGAGCGTCGAGGCGGCCAGGTCGTGGTCGACCAGCAGCCCAAGTGCCGCGTCCAGTGCACGCAGTGACACCTCGTCAGGGATACGGCCGCTGAGTCGTGTCCAGAGTCGGCGGGCCAGCGGGCCGTCGTCCACCGGGTCGTACCGCATCGGCGGGAGGGCGGCGACGAGGGTGGGGATGAGGGTGCGCGCGGTGCCGAGGACGGCGTTCTCGGAGAGGTCGAAGCGCAGGGGGTCGTTGGCGGAGGCGGCGATCGCGGCGACCCGCAGTCGGTCCGTCGGGCCGCTGTGCTCGGGCAGTGCGTCGACCGCCTGGCGGGCCGCGGTGACGGCTGTCTCAGGGGCGCTGAACAGGACGCCGGGGCGCAGTTCTCCGGTCCACAACCACTCGGCGATCTCCTCGTAGGAGTGCCGTGCCGCCAGTTCCGTCGCGTCGACGCCGCGGTAGTAGTACCGATCGTCCTTGATCAGGGTGATGCCGGTACGGACGGACAGCTCGCCCCCGGTGCTCGGACTCCCGCCGGTGTCCCGCCTGTTGCGCCGCGCGAGCGCGGTGACCTCCTCGGCGTCGAAGGTGCTCCCGCGGCCGCCGGGTTCGCGCCGGCTGCCGAGCTGGCCGCGGCTCACGTACGCGTACACGGTCTCCGGCTTCACGCCGAGGAGCTCCGCGGCCTCCTTGGTGCTGAGCCGCCGGCCTTCGTCACCTGGTCCTGTCGGTCCCGTCGGTCCTGTCACTTCTTGATCCCTCATGTGCGCCACCGTATCCATGGATCGTTGTATTGATTGGATCAATATTGACAGAGATCTAGTCAAGCATGGACAGTCGGATCAAGTACAGGTGTCCAGGGAGGAAACATGTCGAGCAACCGGGCCGCGAACACCTCTGTCGACGTACCGCGAGGACTCGCGGGCGTCGTCGTCACCGACACCGAAGTGGGCGACGTCCGGGGGCTGGAGGGCTTCTACCACTACCGCCAGTACTCGGCCGTCGAACTCGCGCGGACCCGCGGCTTCGAGGACGTCTGGCATCTGCTCGTCCACGGGGAACTGCCGGATGCGGCCGAGCGCGCCGACTTCACGAGGCGGACCGCCGGTCTGCGCCGACTGCCGGACGCCGTGCGCGCCGCCCTGCCGGCCGTCGCCGAGGCGACCGGGCACTCCGGGCCGCTCGCCGGACTGCGCACCGCGCTGTCCCTGCTGGGGGCCTCGCTCGGGTTCCGGCCGGTGTACGACATCGACGCTTACCGGCGTCGCGCGGACACCCTCGCCGCCTGTGCGGCCGTACCCACGCTGCTCACCGCGCTGTACCGGCTGGGGCAGGGGCTGGAACCGGTGGAGCCGCGCGAGGATCTCGGGTATGCCGCCAACTACCTCTACATGCTGACCGGTTCGGAGCCGGACGCCACGCGCGCGAGGGCCGTCGAGCAATACCTCATCTCAACCATTGACCACGGATTCAATGCGTCAACGTTCACCGCGCGGGTGATCGCGTCTACAGGGGCGGACGTGGCGGCCTGCCTGGTCGGTGCCGTGGGGGCTCTCTCCGGCCCGCTCCACGGTGGTGCCCCGAGTCGCGCGCTGGACACCCTCGACGCGATCGGCACTCCCGCCCGGATCGACCCGTGGATCCGCGAACGCGTCCTCGCCGGCGATCGCATCATGGGCTTCGGGCACCCCGTCTACCGCACGGAAGACCCCCGATCGCGCATGCTCCGTGAGATCGCCCAGCAGTTCGGCGGCCCACTGGTTGACCTCGCCGTCGAGGTCGAGCACCAGGTGGAAGCGATCCTGGCCGAACTCAAGCCCGGCCGCGAACTGCACACCAACGTGGAGTTCTACGCCGGCGTCGTCATGGAACTCTGCGACCTCCCCCGCGAGATGTTCACCCCCACCTTCGCCGCGGCCCGGGTCGTCGGCTGGAGCGCCAACATCCTGGAACAGGCGCAGGACTCGAAGATCATCCGACCGGCGGCCCGGTATGTGGGGCCGGTGGCGCCGGTGGGGGTGCCGCAGGCGGTGTGAACCGGGCATCCGGCATCCGGCCGCCCTCGCAGAGGGCGGGGCCGCTCCGCCAGGGGTGCGGGCGCCGGCCCCGGCTGTGCAGACCTCGAATCACAAGCCGGGGCGGGCTCGACAGGCCGGTTCGCTGCCGAGCCCGGGATCTCACATCCACTCGTCTGCGGTCGGTGCCGTCAGGCGTCCGGGATGTCGGCCTTGGCGCGAATCAGTGTTTCCCGGCTGATGACGACGATGCGCTCGTCCTCGCCGCGGGAGGCGTCGGGGGGCAACTCCGCGTCGAGTGCCTCCGTGGCCTCGCTGCCGATGATCGCGAAGCGTCCGTCGCTCAGCTCGAAAATGTCAGGACAGGTTTCTCCGCTGAGGCTGCCTCGCTTGGCGGGCGGCGGCCCTAGGCGTCGTTCGATTTTCACCTGATGTCGACCTTCCCTTGCTGCGGGTTGTGGCGCGAGCCTGGCGCCGACGGCTCCTGACGGAGCTGTGCCCAGGGGCACGAGCGACGCGTCGGAAACCGGCGAGACCGCCGGGATGTCGCCTTTGGCGTGAATCAGGGTTTCGCGGGTGAGCAGCACGACGCGCCCGTTCGCGCCGCGGTTCGCGTCGGAGGGGAGCCCGGTTTTCAGTGTCTCCGTGGCGTCCATGCCGATCAGCGCGAAGTTCCCGTCGGTCAATTCGAAGATGTCCGGGCAGTTCTGCCCGGACGCACTCCCTCGAAGGCTTGGAGGCGTGCCCAGCCGACGGATGATCTGACTCACTAGTTCCCCTTGGTCTCATGGCCTGCGCGCTGTGGCGGTGCGATGCGACCCTGTGGGGCTGCTACCTCGACGACCGGCGGCATGGAGCGACTTTTCGGTGGCGGATGACCTTTACGCGGTCGCGTGCAGTCAACCCTGTTGGCAACAGGGGCAACGGCTCGATTTATGAGTTCGTTATCGCCCGACCGTGTGATCCCAGAGCGCAGCGGTGCGAACTTCCCGTCCAACGCGGTGAGTGCGGCGCGCGTCACGGTCGCCTCTATTCGGCCGGAGGTTCCCCCACCACCCACCACTCGTCGATGTCCGTCTCTTCGAGCTGACGCAGCAGATCGTCGACCATGCGGCCCATCTCGGCCTCCTCGGAGGTGTCGATGAGCGTTGCCCGGTGCGGCCGTGTGGCGTACCAGTACTCGCGGAAGACACGGTTCTGGAGGATGCCCCGGGCGAAGCCGAAGAACTCCTCGCGGCTGATGTTGCCCATGCGGTAGTAGCAGAACGCGTTCGTGTAGAGCGCGTTCGCGAAGAGGAACTGACGCTGCTTCCTGGGCGGGACGGTGCCGTCGTAGGTATCCAGTACCTCGGCCAGTTCGGGGTCGTCCATTGCTTTGCTCAACAGCTCCCAGTGAAGGCGCTGCTGATGGGCGAGATTGGTCTGGCGCTGTGCCTGTGCGTCCTGCTCCAGGGAATCGATGCGCGTGTGCATTGAGTCGAGCGCGTGCCGCTGCGCGGTCCACGTGGCGAGGGCTCCTGTCACCAGGCCCATCCCCGCCGCGGCGACGGCGCGCAGCCCCCGTATGCCAGTCCTCTGTGTGGTCATGTCAACCCCCGAGTTAGCGACCGTTCCGCCGGTCGTCGGGTATTGGGTCGACTGAAGGGGACCGGCGAGCGATGGGCGGCGCTTGCCGTCTCCCAGGGTGCCGAGTGGCTCTGATCGGCAGGGAGGCGGAGAAGAGGCGCACGGAGGGATGTGCGGGTGGCGTTCACCGGCGCCATGTCCAACGTGTGCCCCGCGAGCGCCGCTAACAATCGTTCACTTCGGGGCGATTCCTCCCACTCGTATCCTGGGTCGGCATTCATTCCTCGTACGAGTGCCGGTGCGTGAGCCGCCCTCGTACGGGAGCCGCTCCCGAGCCGGTGTACGCGCCGGTGCGAAAGAGGTCGCACGTTGAGTCTGCCCACTCCGCAGCCGTCCCCCGGCCCGCAGTTGACGCCCGGCACGCAGGCGTTCCCCAGCCCGCAGGCGTTCCCCGGCACCCGGCAACCGGCCCCGGAGACGCGGCCGGCCCCGGGCACCCCCCTGACCTCCGGCGTACAGCCCGCCCCGGGCAAGCCCCCGACCTCCGGCACGAAGCAGGCCCCGGTCACGGGACAAGCCCCGGTTCCGGAGCAGACCCCCGGCACCCAGCAGACCTCTGCCGTACAGCCCGCCCCCGACACACCCCCTACCCCCGACACACCCCCTACCGCCGACGCGACCACGCCGCCGCAGATCCCGGTCATCGTCCTCGCCGGCTTCCTCGGTTCCGGTAAGACCACGCTGCTCAACCACCTGCTGCACCGTGGCGGAGGCAGCCGGATCGGGGCGATCGTCAACGACTTCGGGGCGATCGAGATCGACGCCATGGCGGTGGCGGGGGCGCTCGGCGACTCCACCGTCTCGCTGGGGAACGGATGCCTGTGCTGCGCTGTCGACGCGAGTGAGCTCGACGTCTACCTGGAGCGGCTCGCCCGGCCCTCGGCAGGTATCGACGTCATCGTGATCGAGGCGAGCGGGCTCGCCGAGCCCGAGGAGCTCGTGCGGATGGTGCTCGCGAGTGAGCATCCGCGGATCGTCTACGGGGGACTCGTCGAGGTCGTCGACGCCGCCGAGTTCGACGGCACCCGCGAGAAACACCCCGAGATCGACCGGCATCTCGCCCTCGCGGATCTCGTCGTCGTCAACAAGACCGACCGGGCGCCGGACGGCGAGCGAGTGTTCCGGGTCGTCCGGGAACTCGCCGGCCGCGCCGCCGTCGTACCCGCCACCTACGGCCGGGTCGACCCCGAGTTCCTCTTCGACCGCCGACCGGATGAGGAACGCGTCGGCCAGCTGTCCTTCGACGATCTCCACGAGCACGACCAGCATGACAAGGACCATGAAGACGCCGGGCGGCGTGACCACGCCGGCCACCTGCACTCCGCCTACGAATCCCTCTCCTTCACCTCCGAAGTCCCGCTCAGCCCACGGCGGTTGATGGAGTTCCTCGACAGCAGGCCCGAAGGGCTCTACCGCATCAAGGGGTACGTCGATTTCGGCGCCCACGACCGCGGCAACCGGTACGCCGTGCACGCCGTCGGAAGGTTTCTGCGCTTCTACCCGGAGCCCTGGGCCCGCGCGGCCGGTACCGGTGAACGGCGCACCCAGCTCGTCCTCATCGGCTCCGGCATCGACACGCCCGCTCTGGCCAAGGAACTGGAGGCATGCGAAGAGGACGCCTCACACGCCGACGAGCACAGCATGTGGGGCGTCCTACGCTACGTACAGGACATCCCCGTAGAGCAGGAATGGTCCGAAACGGTTTTCTGACTTACACCGGGCCCGCCACCACTCCCACCGTCTTCGCCAGGGACACGCCCGAGCCGTCACGGCGCGGGTCCATCTCCGGGAGCTCTGCCGGGGTGCCGTTCTTCTGCGAGGCGCGTGCCGGTGCCGGGCCCGCCCAGGCGATTGAGAGGCAGTCCTCGCCCTTCAGGAACCGCTGGCAGCGCACGCCACCCGTGGCGCGGCCCTTGCGTGGGTACTGGTCGAAGGGGGTCAGCTTGGCCGTCGTCTGGACCGAGTCGTCCAGGGTGCCGCGCGAGCCTGCGACCGTGAAGACCACCGCGTCCACCGCCGGGTCGACCGCGGTGAAGGAGATCACCTTCGCGCCCTCGGTGAGCTTGATGCCGGCCATGCCGCCTGCCGCCCGGCCCTGCGGGCGGACCTGGGACGCCTGGTAACGCAGCAACTGGGCGTCGTCCGCGATGAAGACCAGGTCCTCCTCGCCCGTACGCAGCTCGGCCGCGCCGACGATCCGGTCGCCGTCCTTGAGCGTGATGACCTCCAACTCCTCCTTGTTCGAGGGGTAGTCGGGGACCACGCGTTTCACGACGCCCTGTTCCGTGCCGATCGCCAGGCCCGGCGACGACTCGTCGAGCGTCGTCAGGCAGATCACCGTCTCGTCCGGTTCCAGGGAGGACAGGAACTCCGTGATCGGCGCGCCCCCGGAGAGGTTGGGCGCCGACGCGGTCTCCGGCAGCCGCGGGAGGTCGATCACGTTCAGCCGCAGCAGGCGGCCGGAGGAGATGACCGCGCCGATCTCGCCGCGGGCCGTGGCGGGCACCGCGGAGACGATCAGGTCGTGCTTGGTGCGCTTGTCCTCCTCGGCCTCTCCGAAGGGATCGCCGTTGGCCGTGCGGGCGAGCAGGCCCGTGGAGGACAGCAGGACCCGGCACGGGTCGTCCGCCACCTGGAGCGGGACTGTCGCGGTGGTGGAGCCCGCGGACTCCAGCAGCACCGTGCGCCTGTCGGTGCCGAACTTCTTGGCCACCGCGGCCAGTTCGGTGGAGACCAGCTTGCGCAGCTCGGTGTCCGAGTCCAGGATGCCGGTCAGCTCGTCGATCTCGCCGTTGAGCCGGTCGCGCTCCGACTCCAGCTCGATGCGGTCGAACCTGGTCAGTCGGCGAAGCGGCGTGTCCAGGATGTACTGCGTCTGGATGTCGCTGAGCGAGAAGTGCTCGATCAGGCGTTCCTTGGCCTGTGCCGAGTTGTCGCTGGAGCGGATGAGGCGGATGACCTCGTCGATGTCGATCAGGGCGACGAGGAGGCCCTCGACCAGGTGCAGCCGGTCGCGCTTCTTGGTGCGGCGGAACTCGCTGCGGCGGCGTACGACCTCGAAGCGGTGGTCGAGGTAGACCTCCAGAAGCTCCTTGAGGCCGAGGGTGAGGGGCTGGCCGTCGACCAGCGCCACGTTGTTGATGCCGAAGGACTCCTCCATCGGCGTCAGTTTGTAGAGCTGCTCCAGGACCGCCTCCGGCACGAAGCCGTTCTTGATCTCGATGACCAGCCGCAGGCCGTGCATGCGGTCCGTGAGGTCCTTCACGTCGGCGATGCCCTGGAGCTTCTTGGCGCCGACCAGGTCCTTGATCTTGGCGATCACCTTCTCCGGGCCGACGGTGAAGGGCAGTTCGGTGACGACGAGGCCCTTGCGGCGGGCCGTCACGTCCTCCACCGACACCGTGGCACGGATCTTGAAGGTGCCGCGGCCGTTCTCGTACGCGTCCCTGATCCCGGAGAGGCCGACGATCCGTCCGCCGGTGGGCAGGTCGGGTCCCGGGACGTGCTTCATCAGAGTGTCCAGGTCGGCGCCCGGGTGGCGGATCAGGTGGCGGGCGGCCGCGATGACCTCGCCGAGGTTGTGCGGCGGCATGTTCGTGGCCATGCCCACCGCGATGCCCGACGCGCCGTTGACCAGCAGGTTCGGGTACGCCGCCGGGAGGACGCCCGGTTCCTGCTCCTGGCCGTCGTAGTTCGGCGCGAAGTCGACCGTGTCTTCTTCGATGGACTCGGTCATGAGCGACGTGGCGTCGGCCATCCGGCACTCGGTGTAACGCATGGCGGCGGGCGGGTCGTCGTTGCCGAGCGAGCCGAAGTTGCCGTGGCCGTCGACCAGTGGCAGCCGCATCGAGAAGGGCTGCGCCAGGCGTACCAGCGCGTCGTAGATCGACGCGTCGCCGTGCGGGTGGAGCTTACCCATCACCTCGCCGACGACGCGGGCGCACTTCACATAGCCGCGGTCGGGGCGCAGGCCCATCTCGTTCATCTGGTAGACGATGCGGCGGTGCACGGGCTTGAGGCCGTCGCGGGCGTCCGGCAGGGCTCGGGAGTAGATGACCGAGTACGCGTACTCGAGGAAGGAGCCCTGCATCTCGTCGACGACGTCGATGTCGAGGATGCGCTCCTCGAAGTCGGCGTTGTCATCGGGTCGCGGGGTCTTCGTGCTGCGGCGGGCCATCGCTGCTGCGGCTCCTTCACAGTCTCTGCCGGGGCATGAACGGGTTCTGACGCGCACCATTGTGGACCGCCGTACTGACAACGTGGACCACGACCCGTCCGTCGAGGCGCCCGGCGGGCGGTTCGGAGGGTCTCGCGCGGTGCTCGGGACACACTCCGGGACGCGCTCCGGGTGTACGGGGGCGGCCGGGAGTTCACCGCTCCCGCCTCACGGAATCCGTACGCGATTCTCGCTCTCGGCGTACGAGGTGCGGGAACTTCGCCAGCGGTCCGCGCGCTTGCATACAGTGGCAGGACCGACAGGAAATCCGTAGTTTTCCGCGATCGAAGGGACGTACATGCCCATGGGTCACACGGCCACAGCTGAGGCAGGCTCCGGCGGGCTGACAGCGACCGAGCACCGCCTGGCCAACGGCCTGCGCGTGGTGCTCTCCGAGGACCACCTGACCCCGGTCGCCGCGGTGTGCCTCTGGTACGACGTCGGCTCGCGCCACGAGGTCAAGGGGCGTACCGGCCTCGCCCACCTCTTCGAGCACCTGATGTTCCAGGGCTCGGGCCAGGTGAAGGGCAACGGCCACTTCGAGCTGGTGCAGGGAGCGGGCGGCTCGCTGAACGGAACGACCAGCTTCGAGCGGACCAACTACTTCGAGACCATGCCCACCCATCAGCTGGAGCTCGCCCTCTGGCTGGAGGCCGACCGCATGGGCTCGCTGCTCGCCGCGCTCGACGACGAGTCCATGGAGAACCAGCGGGACGTCGTCAAGAACGAGCGGCGCCAGCGCTACGACAACGTCCCCTACGGGACCGCGTTCGAGCGGCTGACCGCGCTCGCCTACCCCGAGGGCCACCCCTACCACCACACGCCGATCGGGTCGATGGCCGACCTGGACGCGGCCACCCTGGAGGACGCCCGCGCGTTCTTCCGCACCTACTACGCGCCCAACAACGCGGTGCTGTCGGTCGTCGGGGACATCGACCCGGAGCAGACGCTCGCCTGGGTCGAGAAGTACTTCGGCTCCGTCGCCGGCCACGACGGCAAGCCCGCGCCGCGCGACGGCGCCCTGCCCGACACCATGGGCGGGGAACTGCGCGAGGTCATCGAGGAAGACGTCCCCTCGCGCGCGCTGATGGCCGCCTACCGCCTCCCGGAGGACGGCACGCGCGCGAGCGACGCTGCCGACCTGGCCCTGACCGTCCTCGGCGGCGGCGAGTCCTCCCGGCTCTACAACCGGCTCGTACGCCGTGACCGCAGCGCCGTCGCGGCCGGGTTCGGCCTGCTGCGGCTCGCCGGAGCACCCTCCCTGGGATGGCTCGACGTGAAGACCTCCGGTGACGTCCGGATCCCGGTCATCGAGGCCGCCGTGGACGAGGAGCTCGCCCGGTTCGCCGAGGAGGGTCCCACGGCCGAGGAAATGGAGCGCGCCCAGGCCCAGTTGGAGCGCGAGTGGCTCGACCGGCTCGGTACCGTCGCCGGCCGCGCCGACGAACTGTGCCGGTACGCCGTCCTGTTCGGCGACCCGCAGCTCGCCCTGACCGCCGTGCAGCGCGTCCTGGACATCACCCCGGAGGAGGTCCAGGAGGTCGCCAAGTCCCGCCTGCGCCCCGACAACCGCGCCGTGCTGGTCTACGAGCCCACCGAAAGCGCCGAAGGCACCGAGGGCGCCGAAGGCACCCAGAGCGCGGCGGACACCGCCGACGAGGACGAGGAGGCGGCGAAGTGACCGAGCTCGCCACCATGGAGTTCCACCCCCAGCCGCAGGCCGGCGAGGCCAGGCCGTGGGCCTTTCCCGCCCCCGAACGGGCCACCCTCGGCAACGGCCTGACCGTGCTGCGCTGCCACCGCCCCGGCCAGCAGGTCGTCGCCGTGGAGGTGCTGCTCGCCGCGCCCCTGGAGGCCGAGCCCGCGGGCCTCGACGGTGTCGCCACGATCACGGCGCGTGCCTTCTCCGAGGGCACCGACAAGCTCTCCGCCGAGGAGTTCGCCGCCGAGCTGGAGCGCTGCGGCGCCACGCTCGACTCCTACGCCGACCACCCCGGCGTACGAGTGTCGCTCGAAGTCCCCGTCTCCCGCCTTCCGAAGGCGCTCGACCTGCTCGCCGACGCCCTGCGCGCACCGGCGTTCGCGGACAGCGAGATCGAGCGGCTGGTGCGCAACCGGCTGGACGAGATCCCGCACGAGAGCGCCAACCCGGGGCGCCGGGCCGCGAAGGAGCTCTCCAAGGAGCTGTTCCCGGCCACCTCGCGCATGTCACGTCCGCGCCAGGGCACCGAGGAGACGGTCTCCGCGATCGACGCGGCGGCTGTACGCGCCTTCTACGAGAAGCACGTTCGCCCCGCCACGGCCACCGCCGTGATCGTCGGCGACCTCACCGGAGTCGACCTCGACGCGCTGCTCGCCGACACGCTCGGCGCGTGGACGGGCTCGTCCGCCGAGCCGCGCCCGGTGCCGCCGGTGACCGCGGACGACACCGGCCGGGTCGTCATCGTGGACCGCCCCGGCGCGGTCCAGACGCAGTTGCTCATCGGCCGGATCGGCGCCGACCGGCACGACCGTGTGTGGCCGGCGCAGGTGCTCGGCACGTACTGCCTCGGCGGCACCCTCACCTCGCGCCTGGACCGTGTCCTGCGCGAGGAGAAGGGTTACACCTACGGGGTGCGGGCGTTCGGCCAGGTGCTGCGTTCGGCGCCGGACGGTACGGGCGCCGCGATGCTCGCCATCAGCGGCTCGGTGGACACCCCGAACACCGGCCCCGCGCTCGACGACCTCTGGAAGGTGCTGCGCACCCTCGCCGCGGAGGGTCTGACCGACGCCGAGCGTGATGTCGCCGTGCAGAACCTGGTGGGTGTGGCGCCGCTCAAGTTCGAGACGGCGGCGGCCGTCGCGGGGACGCTGGCCGACCAGGTCGAGCAGCACCTGCCCGACGACTACCAGGCGACGCTGTACCGGCAGCTCGCCGAGACCGGCACCGTGGAGGCCACCGCCGCCGCCGTGAACGCCTTCCCGGTGGACCGCCTGGTGACCGTCCTGGTGGGCGACGCCGCGACGATCGAGGAGCCGGTCAAGGCTCTCGGAATCGGTGAAGTGACCGTGGTGGCGGCGGAGTAGCAGGACCGAGCCGAGCGGAGCGGGGCCGGGCCGCGCGGACCGGAGAGGCACGCTCCCGTGGGGGCCCAGGAGGCTGTTGAGCCTCCTGGGCCCCCGTTTGTCCGTATTGATAGGGAGGTTGCCTGTCTGCCCTGTGGCGTGCGCTACAAAACCGTTGATCCGTTTGTTGATTGAAAGATGTCCCGTTTAGCGTCGGTCCGGCTGTTCGTCAGGCAGTGCGCCGCGCCCGCGGCACCGGACAGCCATCGCCTAATCCCCCTGTGGCGCGAGCCAGGGGAGCCGGGGACCCACACGCAGTCCCTGGGGTGAATCGGACGCCCTCTTCGGAGGTGGTCCGTAGGAGACCTTCCTGCTCCGAACCCGTCAGCTAACCCGGTAGGCGAGAGGGAAGGAAAGGATCAACCCCTACATGGCGTTCACCTGTGGCACAGGGAAGCACCGTCGCCCGAGCCGCGTGAAGCGCACGACCACGAACGCCCTCGGCGTCGCGGCGCTCACCACCACCGGTGTCCTCGGCACCCTGGCCGCCCCGGCGCTCGCCGCGGACAACTCCGTCGAGCAGACCGGCCTGACGCAGGCCATCGCGATCGGTGACTCGATCGCCGACCAGATCGACGCGCAGGCCGCCGCCCAGCAGCACGCCGCCGACGAGGCCGAGGCGCTGCGCAAGGCCGAGGCGGCCGCGAAGAAGAAGGCCGCGGCGAGGGCCGAGGAGGAGCGCGAGGCCAAGACGCGCGCCGCCCGCGCGGCCGAGCGCAAGCGCCTCAACACCTTCGTCACGCCGGTCAGCGGCTCGTACGTCTCCACCGGCTACAAGACCGGCGGCAGCCTCTGGTCCTCGGGCAGCCACACCGGCGTCGACTTCCACGCGGCGTCCGGCACCCCGGTCCACGCGGTCGGTTCCGGCACGGTCGTCACCGCGGGCTGGGGCGGCGCCTACGGCAACGAGGTCGTCCTGAGGATGAACGACGGCACCTACACGATGTACGGCCACCTGTCGTCCATCGGTGTCGCCGTGGGCCAGACGGTCACCCCGGGACAGCAGATAGCCCTCTCCGGTGCCACCGGCAACACCACCGGGCCGCACCTCCACTTCGAGGCCCGCACGACCGCCGAGTACGGCTCGGACATCGACCCGGTCGCCTACCTCCGCTCGCACGGCGTGAGCGTCTGATCACCGGCAGGGTACGAGGGTCTGATCACCGGCGCCGAATGAACCTCTGAGCCCTCGCGTACGTAGTTCACAAGTGTCCCGGTTCGAACGAGCCGGGACCTTGTCGTTTCGAACGTCCGCCTGTCCAAAAAATATCCCTGGATTCCGGCCCGCCATCGGAAATTCCGAGTCTCTGCAATAGAGTCACTGGACAAGCGCCAATCGACGGCGTTTCACGGGGATTAAAGCGGAGGTCCGGTATGCGTGTTCCTGCGCACTCGGTATGCACGGCGATCCGTGACGACATCGTCGCGGGTGTCTACGAGCGCGGCAGCCGGCTCACCGAGGAACTGCTCGCGCGTCGCTACGGCGTCTCGCGCGTCCCCGTGCGCGAGGCGCTGCGCACGCTGGAGGCCGAGGGCTTCGTCCTCACCCGGCGGCACGCGGGCGCGTGCGTCGCGGAGCCGTCCGAGCAGGAGGCCGCGGACCTCCTGGAGATGCGCATGCTCCTGGAGCCGCTGGGCGCCGCGCGGGCCGCGCAGCGCCGCACCGAGGCCCACCTCAAGGTACTCCGAGGCCTGGTCAGGCTGGGGCAGGAGCGGGCCAGGAGGGGCAACAGCGAGGATCTGCGCTCGCTCGGCGGCTGGTTCCACGAGACACTCGCACAGGCCTCCGGCAGCCCCGCGCTGACCTCCACACTCGCTCAGCTGCGGCACAAGATCGCCTGGATGTACACGGTCGAGGCGCCCGCCAATCCCGCGGACTCCTGGGCGGAGCACGGCGGGATCGTGGACGCCGTCGCACGCGGCGACAGTGAGCGGGCGCGGGCGATCACCGCTCTGCACTCCGAACGCGCGACGACGGCGCACCGGCTCCGGTTTCCCGGAGCGGGGGACCGGCAGGACCGTGTGAGGACTTCGCAACATCCCGTAAACATGACGGGCCTGCGGCATTAACACGAGCGCCGTATACAAAGAGGGGTAATTCGCGGGAGACAATTCATGCTGCCCGCACAATGGAAATGCGAAGGGCCCACCCGATAATTCGGGCGGGCCCTTGCCGGTGTTTTCGAACGGTGAGAAAACCGGCGAACCTCAGACGGTCTCGGGAAGCTCGTCGAGCCCTTCGGAGACCAGCTTCGCCAGACGGTCGAGGGCGACGTCCGCGCCCTCGGCGTCGGACGCGAGGACGATCTCCTCGCCGCCCTGGGCGCCGAGGCCGAGGACCGCGAGCATGGAGGCCGCGTTCACGGGGTTCCCGTCTGCCTTGGCGATCGTCACGGGGACGCCGGAGGCCGTGGCCGCCCGGACGAAGATGGAGGCGGGGCGGGCGTGAAGGCCCTCCGCCCAGCCGACGTTGACGCGGCGCTCAGCCATGTGATGCTGCCCTTCAGGTGTCGCAGGTTGTCTAGACCAGTGTCCCATATCGTCAAGCGTGCCCGGAGCGGGCCAGAGGGTGACAAAACCCTTGCTCCCGCTCCGGCTGCCGACTCTTTGCTCCCGTCCCGGACCCGACCCCGGATCCCGGACCCGACTCCGAACTCGGCCCTGCACCGACCCCGAACCCAGCCCGGATCCGGCTTCGGTTCCCCTAAGACTGCCTCGCGCCGTTGTCGTACGCGAGCCGTACTCTGGGGCCCATGCAGACCTCGCCGGACCGGCACGAGTACCCCTCCCACTGGGAGGCGGACGTGGTGCTGCGCGACGGCGGCACCGCACGCGTCAGGCCCATCACCGTGGACGACGCAGAGCGCCTGGTCAGCTTCTACGAACAGGTCTCCGACGAGTCGAAGTACTACCGCTTCTTCGCGCCCTACCCGCGCCTGTCCGCCAAGGACGTCCACCGCTTCACCCACCACGACTTCGTTGACCGGGTGGGGCTCGCGGCCACGGTGGGCGGCGAGTTCATCGCCACCGTGCGGTACGACCGGATCAACGCCGACGGCAGGCCCGCCTCCGCCCCCGCCGACGAGGCCGAGGTCGCGTTCCTCGTCCAGGACGCCCACCAGGGCCGGGGCGTCGCCTCCGCGCTCCTCGAACACATCGCGGCCGTGGCCCGGGAGCGGGACATCCGCCGGTTCGCCGCCGAGGTGCTCCCGGCCAACAGCAAGATGATCAAGGTTTTCACGGACGCCGGCTACCAGCAGACGAGGCACTTCGAGGACGGCGTCGTACGCCTGGAGTTCGACCTCGAACCCACCGACCGTTCGCTCGCCGTGCAGCGCGCGCGTGAACAGCGCGCGGAGGCCCGGTCCGTCCACCGGCTGCTCGCGCCCGGCTCGGTCGCCGTCATCGGCGCGGGCCGCGCCCCGGGCGGCGTGGGCCGCAGCGTCCTCACCAACCTCCGGGACGCCGGTTTCACGGGCCGCCTGTACGCCGTGAACAGGGCGGCCCAGGAGAGCGAGCTCGACGGCGTCCCCGCCTACCGCTCCATCGGCGACATCGACGAGCCGGTCGACCTCGCGGTCGTCGCCGTCCCCGCGCCCCACGTCCCCGAGGTCGTCGCCGAATGCGGTGAGCACGGCGTGCAGGGACTCGTGGTCGTGACCGCGGGGTACGCTGAAAGCGGCCCCGACGGGCGCGAGCGTCAGCGCGAACTCGTCCGCCAGGCCCGTACGTACGGCATGCGCATCATCGGCCCCAACGCCTTCGGGGTCATCAACACCTCCTCCGAGGTGCGGCTCAACGCCTCGCTCGCGCCCGAGATGCCGCGGCCCGGACGGATAGGCCTGTTCGCCCAGTCGGGCGCGATCGGTATCGCCCTGCTCTCCCGGCTGCACAGGCGCGGCGGCGGAGTCACCGGTGTGACCGGCGTGTCGACCTTCGTCTCCTCCGGGAACCGCGCGGACGTGTCGGGCAACGACGTCCTTCAGTACTGGTACGACGATCCGGACACCGACGTCGCCCTGATGTACCTCGAATCCATCGGCAACCCGCGCAAGTTCACCCGGCTCGCCCGCCGGACGGCGGCGGCGAAACCGCTGGTGGTGGTGCAGGGGGCCCGGCACGCCGCCGCTCCCCAGGGCCATGCCGTACGGGCCACCCGGCTGCCGCACGCCACGGTGTCCGCGCTGCTGCGGCAGGCCGGGGTGATCCGGGTGGACACGATCACCGAACTGGTGGACGCCGGGCTGCTGCTGGCACGTCAGCCACTCCCGGCCGGACCCCGGGTGGCGATCCTCGGGAACTCGGAGTCGCTGGGCCTGCTCACCTACGACGCGTGCCTGGCCGAAGGCCTTCAGCCGTCGCCGCCGGCTGACCTCACGACCAGCGCGTCGGCGGACGACTTCCGCCGCGCGCTGACGGGCGCCCTCGCCGACGACGGCTGCGACGCCGTCGTCGTGACCGCCATCCCCGCGGTGGGCGAGACCTCCGTCGAGGACGCGGCCCTGGCGGAGGCGCTGCGCGCGGCCACCGCCTCGGCCCCGGCCAAGCCGGTGCTGGTGGTGCACGTCGAACTCGGCGGCCTCGCCGAGGCGCTGTCCGCCGCCGCGAGCACCGCACCCCGGGCAGCCGCCCCGGCACCCGGCGCCGCCGACGGCGCCGAGCCCCTCAGCCCCGCGGAACGCCCGCCCACCACCGACACGGACGGCTCCGACTCCCGCCTCATCCCCGCCTACCCCGCCGCCGAGCGCGCCGTCCGGGCCCTCGCCGAAGCCGTGAAGTACGCCCAGTGGCGGCGGGACGCGTCCGAACCGGGCAGGGTGCCCGAGTACGAGGACGTGGACGAGAAGGGCGCCGCCGAGCAGATCGACGCCCTCCTCGCGCGCGTGGAGGGCGCCGAGGGGCTGACCCTCACCGCCGAGGACGCCCGGGAACTGCTCGGGCGGTACGGCATCGACGTACGCCCCGCCCTGCCCGCGCCGACACCTGACGAGGCGGCGCGAGCCGCGAGCGACCTCGGCTATCCGGTGGCCCTCAAGACCACCGCCCCACACCTGCGCCACCGCGCCGACCTGGGCGGCGTCCGGCTCGACCTGGCGGACGAGGAGCAACTGCGGCGGGCGTACGGGGAGTTGACCGAGCTGTTCGGGAAGCCGGTGGAACTGCGCCCGGTCGTCCAGGCGATGGCTCCGCGCGGGGTCGACACGGTCGTACGGGCCGTCATCGACCCGGCGGCCGGAGCAGTGCTCTCCTTCGGGCTCGCCGGGGCCGCCTCGGAGCTGCTCGGAGACACCGCGCACCGGCTGATCCCGGTCACCGACCGGGACGCGGGCTCGCTGGTCCGGTCGATCCGGACCGCACCGCTCCTCTTCGGCTGGCGCGGCTCAGCCCCGGTCGACACGGCGGCCCTCGAAGAGCTGATGCTGCGCCTGTCGCGACTGGTCGACGACCACCCGGAGGTCGTCGCCGTCTCCCTGGAACCCGTGGTCGTCGCCCCGCACGGGCTGAGCGCGCTCGGCGCCACCGTCCGCCTGGACCGCGCGCCCGTCCGGGACGACCTCGGCCCGCGGACGCTTCCCGTCTACTGACCTCCGCCACCGGCCCCCGGTACGCGGATCCGGATCTCCACCCGGCGCACCCCGCGCGAGCGGTGCCTCGCAGTCAGTGGGCCCCCGTAAGATGGACATCATGGCCAAGACCAGTACGACGACCCAGGGGCTGCGAGCGGCGATCGAGCGCAGCGGCTACTACCCGGCCCTCGTGGCCGAGGCGGTGGAGGCCGCGATCGGCGGCGACACCATCCGGTCGTACCTGGTTCATCAGGAGACGACGTTCGACACCAACGAGGTGCGTCGGCACGTCACGGTGCTCGTTCTCACGGGCAACCGGTTCATCGTGAGCCACACCGACGAGCAGGCCGAGGACACCACCTCACCGACGCCGTACGCCACGACGTCGACGGAGTCCGTGAAGCTCGGCCGTATCTCGTCCGTGGTCCTCAGCCGGGTCGTCGCCAACCCCGAGTCGTACGCGCCGGGCACGCTCCCCCGCGAGGTCGTCCTCACCATCGGCTGGGGCGCCGTCTCCCGCATCGACCTGGAGCCCGCCGCCTGCGGCGACCCCAACTGCGAGGCGGACCACGGCTACACGGGCAACTCGACGGCGGACGACCTGAGCCTGCGGGTCAGCGAGGCCGGGGACGGCCCGGAGACGGTGCGCCAGGCCCTGGCCTTCGCGCAGGCCCTCTCCGAGGCGACCGCGGACGTCGCGCGCTGATGTCCCACCCCTCCCCCTCCGCCGCTCATGACCGGGGGCACCCCGTGCCCGCGACACCGGGTTCCGCCTGGGACCATCCGGAGCCCCTGGCCCTCGACTCCGCGCCCGTCCCCGAGTACGGCGTCGGGTCGCTCGCCGATCTGCTCCCCACCCTCGCCGCGGGCATGGCCGTACCCGGCATGACCGCCGCCATACCGGAGCTGACCGCGGCCGACCGGAACTGCGTCTTCCTGATCGACGGTCTCGGCTGGGAGCAGCTGAAGGCGCACCCCGACGAGGCCCCGTTCATGACGTCGCTCCTGGCGTCCTCGCGCGGAGGCACCGGCCGCCCGATCACCGCGGGCTATCCGGCGACCACCGCGACCTCGCTCGCCTCCGTCGGCACCGGCCTGCCGCCCGGCGCGCACGGCCTGCCCGGCTACACCGTGCGCGACCCCAGGACCGGCGAGCTGATGAACCAGCTGCGCTGGCAGCCGTGGACGGACCCGCGCGCCTGGCAGCCGTACCCCACGGTCTTCCAGCTGGCCGACGCGGCCGGCGTGCACACCGCCCAGGTCTCGGCGCCCGCTTTCCAGAACACCCCGCTGACGAAGATCGCGCTCAGCGGCGGCACCTTCCACGGACGGCTGACCGGCGAGGACCGGGTGGACCTCGCCGCCGCCCAACTCGCGGCGGGCGACCGCTCCCTGGTCTACACGTACTACGCGGAGGTGGACGGCAAGGGCCACCGCTTCGGCGTCGACTCGGACCCCTGGCGCGGCCAGCTGATGTACGTCGACCGCCTGGTCCAGCGCCTCGCGGAGCAACTCCCGCCGCGCGCCGCCCTGTACGTCACCGCCGACCACGGCATGGTCGACATCCCCTTCGGCGAACAGCACCGCGTCGACTTCGACGAGGACTGGGAGCTGCGCGCCGGAGTCGCCCTGCTCGGCGGCGAGGGCCGCGCCCGGCACGTCTACGCCGTCAAGGGCGCCGAGGCGGACGTCCTGACCTGCTGGCGCGAGGTGCTCGGCGAGCAGTTCTGGGTGGCCTCCCGGGACGAGGCGATCGCGGCCGGCTGGTTCGGCCCGCACATCGACGAACGGGTGTACGCCCGGATCGGCGACGTCGTCGCCGCGGCCCGCGACGACGTCCTGATCATCGCGTCCGAGCGGGAGCCGAAGGAGTCGGCCATGGTCGGCAACCACGGCTCGATGACCCCGGCGGAGCAGCACGTCCCGCTCCTCCAAGTACGTTCCTGACCCCCTCTGTCCCGTTGCCCGAAAGGTGCTCGACTCCCCATGCCCGAGCTGGTGTTCTTCTCCGGAACGATGGACTGCGGGAAGTCGACGCTGGCCCTCCAGATCGAGCACAACCGTTCGGCGCGGGGCCTCCAGGGCATGATCTTCACGCGTGACGACCGCGCGGGCGAGGGCAAGCTCTCCTCACGCCTGGGCCTGGTCACGGACGCGGTGGAGGTGGCCGACGAGCAGGATCTGTACGCGTATCTCGTCGATCACCTCTCCCAGGGCGGCCGGGCGGACTATGTGATCGCCGACGAGGCACAGTTCCTGGCCCCCGAGCAGATCGACCAACTGGCGCGGGTGGTGGACGACCTGGACGTCGACGTCTTCGCCTTCGGCATCACGACCGACTTCCGCTCCAAGCTCTTCCCCGGCTCCCAGCGACTGGTCGAGCTGGCGGACCGGGTCGAGGTCCTCCAGGTCGAGGCCCTGTGCTGGTGCGGCGCGCGCGCCACGCACAACGCCCGCACCATAGGCGGCGAGATGGTCGTCGAGGGCGCCCAGGTGGTCGTCGGCGACGTCAACCAGGCGGACGACATCGGCTACGAGGTGCTGTGCCGTCGCCACCACCGCCGCCGGATGACGGCCGCCACCTCCCACGCGGGCGCCCTCTCCCCGGACGTACTGCCGATGACGTCGGCCTGAGAGCCCGGATCCTCCACGGCGGACCGGAAGCGGGCGCGTGTGAGCGCCGGGCGGCACGTCCCGGAAGGCCGGGTGTCCGTTTTGCGGGCATGGTGGAGGAGTGATCGTCCTGGCCGTGCTGTTCGCTGTCCTGGGAGCCGCCAGCAACGCGGCCGGTACCGCCTTTCAGCGGAAGGCCGCGTCCACCGTGACGCGCGGCGGCGGACTGCGCCTGATGCTGGAGCTGGCCCGGCGCCCGGCATGGCTGATCGGGATCGCCGGGGTCGCCGCCGCCGCGGTCTTCCAGGCCCTGGCCCTGGTGAACGGGCCGATGGCACTGGTGCAGCCCCTGTTCATCCTGGAACTCCCGCTGGCCCTGCTGATCGCCATTCCGCTGCTGCACAGGCGGCTGCCGAGCGCGGGCTGGTGGGCGGTCGCGGGTGTGGTCCTCGGCCTCGCCCTGGTCCTCGGCTCGGCCGCTCCCTCGGGGGCACGCGACCAGGCCTCCATGGCGAGGTGGATCCCGGCGCTGGTGCTGTGCCTGGGAGCGATGGGCGTACTCGTCGCCGTGGCCCGGCCGGGGCGACCGCCGCTGTTCCGGGCCGCGATGCTGGGATCGGCCTCCGCCGTCGGCAACGCGCTGACCGCCGCGCTGCTGAAGTCGGCCACGGGCACACTCGCCGACGACGGCTTCACCGCCTTCCTCAGCACATGGCAGACCTACGGATTCGCGCTGACCGGCGTCACCGCCGTCCTGCTGCTTGAGAACGCGTTGCAGGCCGGCGCGCTGGCGGCCTCGCAGCCCGCGCTGACCATCGGCGACGCGACAGTCAGCCTGCTGCTGGGCATCACCCTCTTCGGGGAGACGGTCCGTACCGGGTGGTGGCTGCTCCCCGAGGCGGTCGGAGCCGCGGTCATCGTGTGGGGCGTGGTGCGGCTGACCCGCGTCGTGCCGCACCTCCGCGAGGTCACGGGGTAGCCGCTCACCTCCCGGACGGCCCGCGATCAGAACTCCTCGTGCACCTCGGGGTCTCCGCCGATACGCCGCGAGGGGTGGTCGGCGACGGCGGCCATCTCGGCGGGCGTCAGCTCGAATCCGAAGATGTCGAGGTTCTGGCGCTGGCGGCCGGGGTCCGCGGACTTGGGAATGGGGACCGCTCCGAGCTGCGTGTGCCACCGGAGCACGACCTGCCCCGGGGTCACCCCGTGCGCCTCGGCGACCTTCACGACGGCGGGGGTCTCCAGCAGCTCGCTGCCACGGCCCAGCGGGCTCCAGCTCTCGGTGAGAACGCCCTTCTCGGCGTGGAAGGCCCGCAGCTCCTCCTGGGGGAAGAAGGGATGCAGCTCGACCTGGTTCACGGAGGGCAGGACGCCGGTTTCCTCCTCCAGCCGGGTGATGTGCGCCGGGGTGAAGTTCGAGACACCGATCGAGCGGACGAGGCCCTCCGCGCGGAGCTTGACCATGGCCTTCCAGGACTCCACGTATTTGCCGACGCGGGGGAGCGGCCAGTGGATCAGATAGAGATCCACGTACGCCAGACCGAGACGCCGACGGGACTCCTCGAAGGAGGCGAGGGTCTCCTCGTACCCGTGATGCCGGCCCGGCAGCTTCGTCGTGACGACGATCTCCTCGCGGGGGATGCCGGCGCGGGCGACGCCGCGCCCGGTGCCGGTCTCGTTGCCGTAGTTGGTGGCCGTGTCGACGAGGCGGTAGCCGATCTCCAGGGCCTTGCCCACGGCCTGCTCCGCCTGCGCGTCGTCCATCGGATAGGTGCCCAGGCCGAGGGCTGGGATCTTCGAACCGTCGTTGAGCGTGTGCTCGGGAATGCTGATCATGATGAGTCCCTTCCCACAATGCGGTGCGGTACGTGCAGTATCCCGATGCGCCGGGGACCGGTACCGGTGCCCGTCCGGTCCCGGGGCGCGGGATCCGAGCGGGCCACCCATATGGCACCCCTCGCGGACGGCGGCGCCCCGGCCTCTAGGCTGCTGTCGTGAACTACAGCGAACTTGAGGCGGACATACTCGAGTTGGTCGTCGCGGCCGACGAAAAGAGCGCTCGCGTCTTCGGTGAGGAGACGGTCATCCGTCTCGTGCGTCCTGAGCTGCTCCGGTACGCCGATCAGGACGAGCTCTCCGGGGACGCCTGGGCGGCGCTCACGACCGCCCGCGAGAACGTCCTGACGATCGGCGCCGCCGAACTCGGCCGTCTGCTCTCGACCGTCTACGACGGCATCCTGGTCGAGGACGATCTGGACAGCGGGGTCCTGACCGCCATCCAGGCGCTCGCGCACTGGCAGGGCTACCTGGAGAAGAACCTCCGCGGTGAGCTCTACGAGCTGGCCGTCCGCTCGATCGAGGAGGTCGACCACGAGGTCTCCGCCGACCTCGACGACTTCCTCGCCACCCCGCCGATGGCCGCCGAGTACGCGCGCATCCGACGGCTGCTGAGCGCGCGGCCCTGACCACCACGACGACGTGGGGCCGAGGCTGCCCGGCCGCCGGGACCCGTCATCCGTCCGTGGTCCGCCGCGCGTTCACCTGACGCTGTGGATCACGGAGAACAGCGCGCCCTCCGGATCCGCCACCTTCGCCACGCGTCCGTACGGTGAGTCGTGGGGCGCCTTGAGGAGATGTCCCCCGAGGTCCGTGACCCGGGCGACGGTGTCGTCCACGTCCGCGGTCTCGAAGTACGTCATCCAGTGCGGGCCGCGGTCGCGGGGCAGGTCGTGGCCGACGCCGTGGATGCCGGCCACCGGGCGGGTGTCCAGGTGCAGGGTGACGTAGTCGAAGTCGGACGCGGCGGCCGGCTCCAGTGCGTAGCCGAAGACCCCCTGGTAGAACTTGACGACGCTCTCGGTGTCGCGCGTCACCAGTTCGTTCCACGCGGGCGTCCCCGGCACGCCGGTGATGCCGATGCCCAGATGGGCGGACGCCTGCCAGATGCCGAAGACGGCGCCCGTCGGGTCCGAGGCGATCGCCATGCGGCCCGCCTCGGCGGCGTCCAGCGGGCCGACGCCCACCGTGCCGCCGCTGAGCCGGACCGTCTCGGCGGTCAGGTCCACGTCGTCCGACGCGAGGTACGGCGTCCAGGCGATCGGCAGATGACGGTCGGGCGGCAACTGCCCGATCCCCGCCACCTCGTGCCCGTCGAGCAGGGCGCGTACGTACTGGCCGAGCTGATGCGGGCCCGGCTCGAACTCCCAGCCGAACAGCGATCCGTAGAAGTCCTGGGTCGTGGCCATCCCGTGCACCATCAGGCTCACCCAGCAGGGTGTACCGGGTGTGTGCCGAGCGTGCGTCGCACCGTTCTGGCCGGCCGACCCCCGTGCCTCGGTCATCGTCACTCTCTTCTCGGCCCCTCGCGGTGGCCGGTCACCTTCCGCCTGCCCGCAGGCGTACCGCAGTCGTGTACCCGTAAGCCCCGTGCCGATGTTCGCACCACCGGTAGCACCGTGCGTCCCGGCCGCGCCGTCGTTCGGCGGCCTACGGCCGGAGGATGCCCGATGTGCAGTTTCCCGTCCGTTTCCGCACCATTGCCACTTGGTGTCCATCGGCTGTACAGCATGTGCCCGGTCCCGTACGCCTGGTGACCGGACCTGCCCGGCGGGCACAGTAGCCCGACATGGACGAAGCGGCCACCCCGTGCGCAAGGATGGTGGCCATGAACGCCATCATCTCGGCCTCCGAGCTCGCGAGCGATCTGGCCGGACCGAACCCTCCCGTCGTCCTCGATGTCCGCTGGCAGTTGGGCGGTCCGAGCCTGCGCTCCGACTACGAGAAGGCACACATCCCCGGTGCCGTTTTCGTCGATCTCGATTCCGAACTCGCTGGTCCGGCGGGGGACGGCGGCCGTCACCCGCTGCCCGACCCCGAGGTCTTCGGCGCCGCGATGCGGGCCGCCGGGGTCTCGGCGGCCCGCGATGTCGTCGTGTACGACGGCGGCCTCGGCTGGGGCGCCGCGCGCGCGTGGTGGCTGTTGGGCTATTCGGGTCATCCCTCGGTACGCGTGCTTGACGGCGGCCTCGCCGCATGGAGCGGCCCGGTGTCCTCGGAGCTCCCGGCACCCGCCGCCGGAACCTTCGTGCCGGCGCCCGGTGCCCGGCCCCTGCTCGACGCGGACGGAGCCGCGGCGCTCGCCCGTACCGGTGTACTGCTCGACGCCCGGGCCGGCGAGCGCTACCGCGGCGAGGTCGAACCGATCGACCCGGTGGCCGGGCACATCCCCGGCGCCCTCTCCGCCCCGACCACCGAGAACGTCACGGAGGACGGACGGTTCCTGCCCGCCGCCGAACTCGCCGACCGCTTCAAGTCCCTTGGCGCGACCGGTACTTCCGAGGTCGGCGTCTACTGCGGTTCGGGCGTGTCCGGAGCCCACGAGGTTCTGGCGCTCGCCGTCGCGGGCATTCCGGCGGCCCTGTACGCGGGTTCCTGGTCGGAGTGGACCAGGGGCGGGAGCAGGCCGGTCGCGGTGGGAGCCGACCCCCAGTGACGGCGAGGGGCCCGCGCCAGGTCGGCGCGGGCCCCGTCGTCGTACGACTGATCAGTCCTGCTTCTTCCGCCGCGTGCCGAACACGATCTCGTCCCAGCTCGGGACCGCCGCGCGGCGCCCCGGGCGGACGCCGTCGGCCTCGGCCTGGCGGTCGGTCGAGCCGACGAGCCGGTCGCGGTGGCTGCCGACCGAGCGGGGCATGAGGACGTCCGCGTAGGCGGAACCGGCACCGGCGGAGGCCGCGGGAGCCGGGGGCTCCTCCTCCTCGGGCTCCGGTTCGAGGACGGGCTCCTCCGGATCGGGCCGCTCCGTGGCGGAGGGCCGCTCGGGGACCACCATGTCGCCCCGGAAGCTCGGCACCGCCTCCAGGAGGCTGGTGAGCGAGTCCCGCTCGGACTCCTCGACCGGTTCGGCGGAGGGCGCGGGCAGGCCCGGCCGCTCCATCTGCCGGTCCAGGGCGCGGTCCAGCGGCCGGTCCCGGGGGAGCCGCGCGATGCGCGGCACGAACGGGAAGCTCGGTTCCGCGGCCGCCGAGAGGTCGTCGGACTCGCCGATCAGCGAGCGCGCCTCGTCGTCGACGGCCTGGACGAGCCGCCGCGGCGGGTCGTACGTCCAGCTCGCCGAGTGCGGCTCACCCGCGACCCGGTAGACCAGCAGTACTTCCCAGGTGCCGTCGTCACGACGCCACGAGTCCCACTGGGCGGTTTCCTTCTCGGCGCCGCGCAGCGTCAGCCGCTCCTGCACGGCTTCGCCGAGCTGGGGTCCGGCGTTCTCACCGGGGCGGCGGACGGGGGTCTTCCTGGCGCGCTCGGCCATGAAGGCGCGCTCGGCGAGGACGGGCCCCTCGAAGCGGCGCACCCGGTCGACGGGGATCCCGGCGAGCGAGGCGACCTCTTCGGCGGAGGCGCCGGCACGTATACGTGCCTGGATGTCTCGGGGGCGGAGATGACTCTCCACCTCGATCTCGATCTGGCCGAGGCGGGGACGGTCGCCGCGTACAGCGGCGCGCAGACGCTCGTCAATCGGAAGCGTGTACTCCGTGCTGTCCGCAGCCTTCAGCACCAGCCGTGTGCCGTCGTTAGAGACGGCCACGACACGCAGTTCCGGCATGGGGACCTCCCGGGTGGTGCCTGCCGACGTCACGTGCGTCGCTGCTTCCGCTAGTCGAGTGTGGCCTGCCCGGGTGCAGCCTGCCACAACCTTGCCCAGTTGCCCGGCGTGTCGGGCACAGGCCCGGGATCGCCGTTATGGCACGGTTACCTATTCGCAACGCTAAGTGACGAACTCCATCACCCTGTGCAACGAGCCCCCTCCCGGCGGTCCTGCAAGGCCCCGGACACCCTGGCGGGAGTCCGGACCCAGGGCTGGCAACAGTACTCCATTCGGGCCACTTGCGTGGATCGGCACGCCACCCAACTTCCGGTGGGGGGTGGTAGTTGGCCGACTTCCGGACGGTTTCCGTGACCATGGAAAGTGGCGCACTTCACGTAATCACCGCAAACGGAACTAATCACTTCGCCGGTACGTCCCCCTCTTGTGCGGTCAGACGATCCATCGGGTCAAGCCGATCAAGTACGGGAAAGGCAGGCAAGGTCCGGAAATGCGTGAAAAGCCGGATATCGGTGCGGAGTCGGGTGTCCAGGAGGAGGTCGGCGGGAAACGTCTGGATCTGAGCGTCCCGCAAGTGGCGGGCAGCGCGGTGGCCGCGGTGGTGGCCGCCAAACTCGCTTCCTACTTCGGGGTCTACGGAACGATGCTGGGCGCGGGACTGGTCAGTGTGGTCGCCACCTGCGGCGGCACGGTCTTCCAGCACTTCTTCAAGCGCACCGGCGAGCAGATACGCGACGTCCGCGACGTCAAGGTGCAGGCCAGGCCGAAGTCCCAGCAGGTGGCGGCCGTCGGGGAGTTCACGGAGGGGACCGTCTACCGCGCGCGGGTCAGGAGCTGGAAGCGCCCGCTGGTCGCGGCGGCGCTCGTCTTCGGGGTCACCATGGCGGGCATCACCACGTACGAACTCGTGTCGGGCCGCAGCTTCAGCGGCGACGGGAAGGCCACGACGGTGGGCGACGCCCTCAAGGGGAGCGGCTCCGACTCGACGCCTGAGCCCGATGCGCCGTCGTCTTCCGGTGCGACGCCGTCGCAGGACCCCTCGTCCGCCGAGCCGTCCGGAGACGACGGCAGCGGCGCCGCCCAGGACGGTGAGAGCGCCACGACGCCCACCCCGACGCCGAGTTCCAGCGCCACGTCGGAGGCCGCGGAGAGCGGCGAGGATGAGGGCGGGAACCCCACCCCCACTCCCAGCGGGACCGCTACGAGCCCAGCACCCTCCGCAAGTAGTCGTTCCCAAAGCGCCGATCCGGGTCCAGCCGATCCCTCAGCGCCGTGAACTCGCCGAAGCGCGGATAGACCTCGGCGAAGTAGTCCGCGTCGCGCGTGTGCACCTTGCCCCAGTGCGGCCGGCCCTCGTGCGCGGTGAGGATCCGCTCGGCGGCTGTGAAGTACGCCTGGTAGGGAGTGCCCTTGAACAGGTGGACGGCGATGTACGCGGTCTCCCGTTCCGACGCCGTGGAGAGCGTGATGTCGTCGGCGGGCGCCGTGCGCACCTCCACGGGGAAGCTGACCCGCAGGGCCGACCGGTCGACCATCGTCTTCAGCTCACGCAGCGTCTCGACGAGCGCCTCGCGCGGAACGGCGTACTCCATCTCCACGAAACGCACCCGGCGCGGAGAGGTGAAGACCTTGTACGGGATGTCGGTGTAGGTCCGAGCGGACAGCGCGCGGCTGGAGAACTTCGCGATCGCCGGGATGGTGGCGGGCACGGCACGGCCGAGCAGATTGGCCGCCTGGAAGGCGCCGTTGGAGAGGAACTCGTCCTCGATCCAGCCGCTGATCCGCCCGACGGGCTTCTCGGGTCCCGCGCTGCGGTTGTTCCGCTTGGTGTTGCAGTTGCCGGTGTGCGGGAACCAGTAGAACTCGAAGTGCTCGTTCTCGGTGAAGAGTTCGTCGAAGTCCGCGGTGACCTTGTCGAAGGTCATCGGCTCCTCGCGGGCCGTGAGCAGAAAGACGGGCTCCACGGAGAAGGTGATCGCGGTGATGATCCCCAGGGCGCCGATGCCGATCCGGGCGGCGGCGAAGACCTCCGGGTTCTCCGTCTCGGAGCAGCTGAGGACCGAGCCGTCGGCGGTGACCAGCTCAAGGCCCTTGATCTGGGCGGCGATCGAGGCGGAGTCCCGCCCGGTGCCGTGCGTTCCGGTACTGGTCGCGCCGGAAACCGTCTGCTCCATGATGTCGCCCATGTTGGTGAGCGACAGTCCCTCGCGGGCGAGGGCGAGGTTGAGACGCTTGAGCGGGGTGCCCGCCTCCACGGTGACGGTGCCGGCATCGCGGTCGATCCGGCGGATCCCGGTCAACAGTTGAGGGCGGATCAACACACCGTCCGTCGCGGCGACCGCCGTGAAGGAGTGCCCGGTGCCGACGGCCTTCACCCTCAGACCGTCCTCGGCGGCGCTGCGCACGGCCGCGGAGAGCTCCTCCACGGAGGCGGGAGTGACCTCTCGTGCCGGGCGCGCGGTGACCGTGCCCGCCCAGTTACGCCACGTTCCGCTCTTCCCGTTCGCTGTGCTGCTCATGGGTCCCTCCCCGATGCGGAACCGGCCTGTTCAGCCGGCGATACCCGAGGAAACCGACCGCGACCGCGACGGCCCCGGAAACCGCCGGAACCCAGTACCCGGCTTTCGCGCCGGCGGCATCGATCACCCAGCCGGCCACGGAGGAACCGAGCGCGACCCCGACCGCCAGTCCGGTGCTGACCCAGGTCATGCCCTCGGTCAGCTTCGCGCGTGGTACGTGCTGTTCGATGAGGGACATCGTGGTGATCATCGTGGGAGCGATGGAGAGGCCCGCGACGAACAGCGTCACGGCCAGAAACGGCAGGTTTCCGACCAGTAGGAGGGGGATCATACTCACGGCCATCGCACATATGCCCAGCAGCCACCGACGTTCCGGTGCCCCCTTGAAGTGCAGCAGTCCGAAGACGGCACCCGCCGCGCAGGAACCGGCCGCGTAGATCGCCAGGACGATACTCGCGGCGGCCTTGTGACCCTGCTCCTCCGCGAAGGCCACCGTCACCACGTCCACCGCCCCGAAGATCGCTCCGGTCGCCACGAAAGTGGCCACCAGGACCTGGAGTCCGACAGCGGCCATCGCCGAACCGCCGGTGTGGTGCGCGCGCGGATGCGGCGCGGGCTCGGTGCCGCGCTGGGCCGTCAGCCAGAAGACGCCGACGGCGAGGAAGCACGCGGCGAGCAGCGGCCCGGCCTCCGGGAACCACACCGTGGACAGGCCGATGGAGATGATCGGTCCGAAGATGAAGCAGATCTCGTCCACCACGGACTCGAAGGAGTACGCGGTGTGCAGCTGCGGGGTACCGGCGTAGAGGGCCGCCCAGCGGGCCCTGACCATCGCGCCCATGCTCGGCACGCAGCCGATGCCGGCGGAGCAGACGAAGAGCACCCAGTCCGGCCACTCGAACTTCGCCGCGAGGAGCAGCCCGGCGGCCGCCGCCAGCGCGAACAGGGTCACCGGACGCAGCACCCGCCGTTGTCCGTGCCGGTCCACCAGCCGGGACACCTGCGGCCCCATCGCCGCGGCGGCCAGCGCCATCGTCGCGGAGAGCGCCCCCGCGAGCCCGTACCGCCCGGTGAGCTGGGAGATCATCGTCACCACACCGATGCCCATCATCGACAGGGGCATCCGGCCCAGGAAGCCCGCGGCGGCGAAGCCCTTGGAGCCTGGGGCGGCGAACAGGGCGCGGTACGGGCTGGGCAAGGGGGAACTCCGGTCGGCTCGGCTCGGCCGCCCGGTCACCGCGGGGGCCTGGATTCCGGTAAGGCGTGAATCTGGCCGATACAGCTTACGGGTGAGGTGACACCAACGCACGCCCCGTACCACTCGTCACGTGGCCGTTGTCCGCATGTCAGTGACGGATGGCAGGATCGAAGGCATGCCAGATGAGCTCGATGCCCGCCCCTACGACGCCCTGCTCCTGCTCTCGTTCGGCGGCCCGGAAGGCCCGGACGACGTGGTTCCGTTCCTGGAGAACGTGACCAGGGGACGCGGCATCCCCAAGGAGCGGCTCAAAGAGGTGGGTCAGCACTACTTCCTGTTCGACGGGGTCAGCCCCATCAACGACCAGAACCGCGCCCTGCTCGACGCACTCCGCAAGGACTTCGCCGAGCACGGCCTGGACCTGCCCGTCCACTGGGGCAACCGCAACTGGGCGCCGTACCTGACCGACACCCTGCGCGAGCTGGTCGCCGAGGGCCGGCGCCGTGTCCTCGTCCTCGCCACCAGCGCGTACGCCTCGTACTCGGGCTGCCGCCAGTACCGCGAGGACCTCGCCGGGGCGCTGGCGACCCTGGAGGCCGAGGGGCTGGAACCGCCGAAGATCGACAAGCTGCGGCACTACTTCAACCACCCCGGTTTCGTGGGTCCCATGACCGAGAGCGTCCTGAAGTCCCTGGCCGACCTCCCCGAGGACGTCCGCGAGGGCGCGCACCTCGCCTTCACCACGCACTCCATCCCGGACACCGCGGCCGACACCTCGGGACCGGTCGAGGGCCACGGCGACGGCGGCGCGTACGTCAGGCAGCACCTGGACGTCGCCCGGCTGATCGTCGACGCCGTCCGCGAGGAGACCGGCATCGAGCACCCCTGGCAGCTCGTCTACCAGTCGCGCTCGGGAGCCCCGCACATCCCGTGGCTGGAGCCCGACATCTGCGACCACCTGGAGGAGCTGCACGGCGCCGGCGTCCCGGCCGTCGTGATGGCGCCCATCGGGTTCGTCTCGGACCACATGGAGGTCCTGTACGACCTCGACACCGAGGCCACGGCCAAGGCGGCCGAGTTCGGTCTGCCGGTGCGCCGCTCGGCCACGGTGGGCGCCGACCCTCGGTTCGCCGCGGCGATCCGTGAGCTCGTTCTGGAGCGCGCCGCGACCGAGAGCGGCCGGCAGGTGACACCCTGCGCCCTGGGTGTTCTCGGCGCGAGTCACGACCTGTGCCCGGTGGGCTGCTGCCCGGCCCGCGCCCCCAAGCCCGCCGCCGCGGGCGCCGACAGTCCGTACGCCTGAGGAGCCCCGTGATCGAGCCCCTGCACACCGAACTGCTCCAGCTCGCCCACCAGGCCGCCCGAAGCGCCGGTGAGCTGCTGCGGGACGGACGACCGGCGGACCTCACGGTCGCCGCGACCAAGTCCAGCCCGATCGACGTCGTCACCGAGATGGACATCGCCGCCGAGAAGCTGATCACCGACCTGATCACCCAGCACCGCCCCGCCGACGGTTTCCTGGGCGAGGAGGGCGCCTCCACGGAGGGCACCAGCGGGATCCGCTGGATCATCGACCCGCTCGACGGCACGGTCAACTACCTGTACGGCCTGCCGACCTGGGCCGTGTCCATCGCCGCCGAGCAGAACGGCGAGACCGTCGTAGGAGTCGTCGCGGCGCCGATGCGCGGCGAGACCTACCACGCGGTACGCGGCCGTGGCGCCCGGGCCACCGGAGCCTGGGTGGGGGAGCGCCGGCTGACCTGCCGCCCCTCGCCGGACCTGGACCAGGCACTGGTCTCCACCGGCTTCAACTACGTGACCGAGGTCAAGATCCACCAGGCCGACGTCGCCCAGCGGCTGATCCCGCTGCTCCGCGACATCCGGCGCTCCGGCTCGGCGGCCGTCGACCTGTGCGACGTCGCCGCGGGCCGCCTCGACGGCTACTACGAGCGCGGACTGCACCCCTGGGACCTCGCCGCGGGTGACCTGATCGCCCGTGAGGCGGGCGCCCTGACCGGTGGGCGCCCCGGAGAGCGCCCCGGAGGCGATCTGGCGGTGGCGGCCTCACCGGGCGTCTTCGAGCCCCTCCAGCGGCTCCTGGAGGAGTTCGGCGCCTGGCACGACTGACGGCGCGGACGACAGCACGCGCCCGGCGGGCGGGAACGAAGCGGGGCCCCGGCACTGGATCGATGCCGGGGCCCGCTCTCGTACGAATGAAGAACCTGGATGAAAAAGAAGCGCGAGACGAAAAGATCGGGACGCCAGATCTGGCGGATCTGGCGGATCGGGAAGATCTGACGAAGAACTGAAGATTCGAAGAGCCTGGAAAAGCTGGAGAAGCCGGTCAGACGCGGGCCGCGCCGACCTCCACGCCGTGCTCGGCGGCGAGGCGGTGCAGGTCGTCGAGCTCGGCCTGCTCGACCTCCGCGAGGAAGTCGTCGCCTGTCTCGCGAGCCCGCGTCAGGTCCGTTTCGGTAGCCCTTATGCGCTGCAGAAGTCCTGCGGTGAAAGCGTCCATGCTGCGCCCCCTCGTCCTGGGTCGTGGGTCGGTGGCACGGGGGTGTGCCGTTCGGAAGGGGCGATCACGTCTCCAAGGGGTGCCCAGCGCTGCCCGGCTGGGCGGCGACGGTGCCGGACACCCACGCCCACTCTGCGGAAAGCGGATTGACGTACCACAAGGTGGCTTGCCACAAGCAGAGCGTGATCGCGGGGTGTAAAGCTGTCGTCCCCCCGCTCCCTTCCGTGGAAACCTCAACCGCACGAGAAAATCTGGCATTCCCGGGGGCTCTCACCCGCCTTACAGCCGACTTATGGCCGAAAAGGGCAGGATGGAGGTCTTACCCCACGACAGGACCCTGCCCGCGCGCGCCGACCAGGCGCCGCGCGAGCGGACAGCGGAAGGACAAGCGACGTGCGCGTACTCGTCGTCGAGGACGAGCAGCTGCTCGCCGATGCGGTGGCCACCGGGCTGCGCCGGGAGGCCATGGCCGTCGACGTCGTGTACGACGGCGCGGCCGCCCTGGAGCGCATCGGGGTCAACGACTACGACGTGGTCGTCCTGGACCGGGACCTCCCCCTCGTGCACGGCGACGACGTCTGCCGCAGGGTCGTCGAGCTCGGCATGCCCACACGCGTGCTGATGCTCACCGCGTCCGGCGACGTCAGCGACCGCGTCGAGGGCCTGGAGATCGGCGCCGACGACTACCTGCCCAAGCCGTTCGCCTTCAGCGAGCTGACGGCACGCGTGCGTGCCCTCGGACGCCGTACGAGCCTGCCGCTGCCGCCCGTCCTGGAGCGGGCCGGCATCAAGCTCGACCCCAACCGCCGCGAGGTCTTCCGCGACGGCAAGGAAGTCCAGCTCGCGCCCAAGGAGTTCGCCGTCCTGGAGGTGCTGCTGCGCAGCGAGGGCGCCGTGGTCTCCGCGGAGCAGCTCCTGGAGAAGGCCTGGGACGAGAACACGGACCCGTTCACCAACGTCGTGCGGGTCACGGTCATGACCCTGCGCCGCAAGCTCGGCGAACCCCCCGTGATCGTCACCGTGCCCGGCTCCGGCTACCGGATCTGATCCACCGTGCCGTCGACCCCCGCGCCCCCCGCGCCCCCCACGGCGCCTCCGAAGCCCACGTGGGACCCGAGAAGGGTGGAACCGCCGTTCCCGTGGCTGCGGCCCACCATCCGGATACGGCTGACGCTCCTGTACGGCGGCATGTTCCTGATCGCCGGCATCCTGCTGCTGTCGATCATCTACCTGCTCGCCGCGCAGGCGCTGAACGTGGGCAGCGACCTGCCCTTCAGGATCGTCTCCGGAGGAGTGAGCAGCCAGTCCTGCAACTTCCCCTCGCAGCCCACGGCGACCGAGCTCAACAGCGCGATGAACGCCTGCGTCAACGAACAGCGCCAGCACGCCCTGGACGACCTGCTCAGCCGCTCGCTGCTCGCCCTGCTCGGCCTCGCGATCATCGCCTTCGCCTTCGGCTACGCGATGGCGGGCCGGGTGCTCGCGCCGCTCGGCCGGATCACCCGCACCGCGCGCGCGGTGGCGGGCTCGGACCTCTCGCGCCGGATCGAACTGGACGGCCCGGACGACGAGTTGAAGGAGCTGGCCGACACCTTCGACGACATGCTGGAGCGGCTCCAGCGGGCCTTCACCGCGCAGCAGCGCTTCGTGGGCAACGCCTCGCACGAGCTGCGGACGCCGCTGGCGATCAACCGCACGCTCCTCGAGGTGCACCTCTCCGACCCCGGGGCGCCGACGGAACTGCAACAGCTCGGAAAGACCCTGCTCGCCACCAACGAGCGCAGCGAGCAGCTCGTCGAAGGCCTGCTGCTGCTCGCCCGCAGCGACAACCAGATCGTCGAGCGCAAGCCCGTGGACCTCGCCGAGGTCGCCTCACAGGCCGTCGACCAGGTGCGCGCCGAGGCGGACGCCAAGGGCGTGCGGATGCGCGGTGAGCGCGCCCCGGCGGTCGTCCAGGGCAACGGCGTGCTCCTTGAGCGGATCGCCCTGAACCTCGTCCAGAACGCCGTGAGGTACAACGTGCCGGAGGACGGCTGGGTCGAGGTCACGACGGAGGTCCAGCACGGTCAGGCGGTCCTGGTCGTGTCGAACACCGGGCCGGTCGTTCCCGCGTACGAGGTCGACAATCTTTTCGAACCCTTCCGGCGGCTGCGTACGGAGCGCACGGGCAGCGACAAGGGCGTGGGCCTCGGCCTGTCCATCGCCCGGTCGGTCGCCCGCGCGCACGGGGGGCATATCGTCGCTCAGCCGCGGGAAGGAGGTGGGCTCGTGATGCGAGTCACCCTTTCGATCTGAGACCATGTCGCCGACACGCGAGGATGTTCGCTTTGCGCGGAATTTCCTGGGCATACGTCCGGGAGGCTCGTGTGTGATCGATCACAAGGGCGAAATTCCGGCCATCCACTCTCCGTGATCAAGAAGACTGTCGGAAAGCCGGGAAAATCCGGGTTTTCGGGGGTCGAGATCACGGGAAGTACACGGTGGGACGCCTTTGAAGTGCGGCCTTCGGACCGTGTACGGTCCGCATCGCCATCCAAGCCGATCACTCTTGAAGAGTCCGGTTGGGTGTCGATTGAGTAACAGACCTTGATGTGAGGCAAAATCTCCGCCTCGGGTCGGGCACAAGTCCGGCCTCTCACGCGTTACGTGCGCTGAGACACCGCAGACACCCAGAGGGGGAGAGCGACATGGCAACGGATTACGACACCCCACGCAAGACCGACGACGACGTCGATTCCGACAGCCTTGAAGAACTGAAGGCCCGTCGGAACGACAAGTCGACGTCGTCTGTAGACGTGGATGAGTTCGAAGCGGCAGAAGGCCTCGAACTGCCCGGCGCGGACCTCTCGAACGAAGAGCTGGCCGTCCGGGTCCTTCCCAAGCAGCAGGACGAGTTCACTTGCATGAGCTGCTTCCTGGTGCACCACCGCAGTCAGCTGGCCCGGGAGAAGAACGGCCAGCCGATCTGCCGCGACTGCGACTGAGGCGGGGTCGGCCGTGACTGGCTCGACCCCTCCCTGGAAGCGCCGCTTCCCCGGACGGGGAGCGGACGAAGGGCCGTCAGACGGCTCTGAAGGCGTGCGTGACGACGAGCGGGGCTCTTCCGGACCAGGATCAGCCTCGCTCGACCCGGCGCCCGCCACGACGCCGGCAGGGGCTTCCGCGCCCGCCGGCGAACTGGTGCCCGCGGGCACCGAGGCGCCCGCGGGCAAACGCCGTGCGGCCGCCGTCCGTGACGGAGTCAGGGAGGGCGTCCGCAAGGGCGGCAGCAGGGCCAGGGCAGGTCTGTCCTACCTCGCCGACCGCATCATCGACATAGCTCCGCGTATCCCCGTACGGGACCTCGCGACCCTCCGTCGGCAGTTCCCCGGTCTCACTCCGGAGGAGCTCGCCGACAAACTCGTCACGGGCGCGGCCAACGCGACGTCCGCGGTGGGCGCCGGCATCGGCGCGGCTGCGATGCTTCCCGTGCCGCCCGCGATGCCGACCGAGATCGCCGCCGAGATCACCGGCGTCGCCGCGATCGAGCTGAAGCTGATCGCCGAACTCCACGAGGTCTACGGCGCCCGGCCGCCCGGCAACCTGACGCAGCGCAGCACCGGCTATCTGAACTCCTGGTCCACCGAGCGCGGTATCGACGTCACGAAGGTGGCGACGCTCAACGCCGCGCTGGGCGGCCCGATGAAGCGCCAGCTGCGCCAGCAGATCATGAAGCGCATGGTCCGGGACCTGCCCAACCTGATGCCGTTCATGGTCGGTGCGGCGGTCGGAGCGGTCATGAACCGCCGAGACACCAGACGCCTCGCGGAGCACATCCGCAAGGACCTGCGGAAGTCCCAGGTGCCGTGGGAGGCGCTGCCGGAGCTGCCCCCGCTGGACCGGCCCGCCGACCCCCTGCCGATGGGAGACCTTCCCAAGGAGCTCGGGAGCTGAACCCGTCCCCGGGGCCCGGGGATCCGGTTCCTACGCCGCCGCGCGGGCGGCCACCAGCGCCGCCGCCAGGCGCTCCGGCTCCCGGGTCGACAGGTACAGGTACGGCGTCGGGTCCTGCGGGTCGGTGACCTCGACGCGCAGGGCGGTGGGGATGTAGGCGCGCAGGAGCATGAAGGCGCGGGTGTCGGCCTTGAACGTGCGCCAGGCGCGCGCCTCCTCCCGGTCGAGGATCTCGGCGTCGCCGAGCGCCGCGACCGGGATCTTCGCGTCGCCCGCGATCAGGGAGTCGCCGACGATCCGGATGCGGACGGAGCCGTACGAACTCGTCACGACCGCCGCCACGGCGGTGCCCCCGACCAGGCCCCCCAGCAGCGGCAGCGCGCCGAACGGGAGGAAGATCAGGGCCATCGAGACCCCCACCAGGAAGCAGACCAGCCACCACGTTCGGGGCGCGTTGAGGCGTTCTTCGTACGGCGAGGCTGAGGGCTGCATGCGGTCAAGCTTGGCACGGGGCGTACGTTGCCCTGACGCGCGGGTAAGGTCTGCGGCTGTGAGTGGTACTTCCGCAGCTCTGAAGCCTCCGGCCGACGCCGTCACGCCGGTGCGGCACCCCGACGCACCCCCACCGGGTGAACTCCTCGGCGCGCACTACGGACAGTGTTTCGGGTGCGGCGAGGGCCAGGTCCATGGTCTGCACCTCGAAGCCCGCGCGGGGGAGGGGGTTCGGATCTCCGCGGAGTTCACCGTGCGGGCCGCCCACCAGGGGGCCCCCGGTCTCGCGCACGGCGGCGTTCTCGCCACCGCGCTGGACGAGGCGCTCGGCTCGCTGAACTGGCTGCTGCGGACCATCGCGGTGACCGGACGGCTGGAGACGGACTTCGTACGGCCCGTGCCCGTGGACACCGTGCTGTACCTGGAGGCCGAGGTCACGGCGGTGGCGGGGCGCAAGATCTACTCGACCGCCACCGGGCGGATCGGCGGCCCCGAGGGGCCCGTCGCCGTCCGTGCCGACGCCCTCTTCATCGAGGTGAAGGTCGACCACTTCATCGACAACGGCCGCGCGGAGGAGATCCGGGCGGCCATGGACGACCCCGACCAGGTCAGGCGCGTACGCGCCTTCGAGGTGAACCCGTGACCCGTGATCCTCTCGACGTGCTGATCAAGCGCGTCGACCCGGAAGTCCCGCTCCCCGAGTACGCGCACCCCGGTGACGCGGGAGCGGATCTGCGCACCACCGAGGGATGTGAACTGAAGCCGGGTGAACGGGCCGTTCTGCCCACGGGAGTGTCTGTCGCGCTGCCGGAGGGGTACGCGGCCTTCGTACACCCCCGTTCCGGGCTGGCCGCCCGCTGCGGTGTCGCTCTCGTGAATGCCCCGGGGACGGTGGATGCCGGGTACCGTGGGGAGATCAAGGTGATCGTGGTGAATCTCGACCCGCACGAGTCCGTGCGCTTCGAGCGCTTCGACCGGATTGCCCAACTGGTCGTCCAGCAGGTCGAGAAGGTCCGCTTCCAGGAGGTCGCGGAGCTTCCCGACTCGGCGCGGGCCGCAGGGGGCTTCGGGTCCACCGGCGGTCATGCCGCCGTGGGCGGCGGGGCGGGTGGGAATCGATACGCTTCGGTCGTATCCGACCGGGAAGGACAGTGACGTGTTCGGACGTCGCAAGAAGGGCAGTGCCGCCGAGGACGCGGCGGGCGAGGCCGAGCAGGTCGTCGACGACGTCGACACTGAGGCGGACGGGACGGAGCGGGAGCGCGTGAGGCTCGAACCGGAGCCGCGGCCCGACGGACCCTGGGACGACTCGGAGGTGCGCGACCCCGCCGAGGGCCGTGTGGACCTGGGCGGCATCCTGGTGCCCGGAGTCGACGGCATGGAGCTGCGGGTCGAGGTCGCGGGCGACGCGATCGTCGCGGCCACCGTCGTCCTGAAGGACAGCGCCGTCCAGCTCCAGGCCTTCGCCGCTCCCAAGCGCGAAGGCATCTGGGGCGAGGTCCGCGAGGAGATCGCCTCCGGCATCACCCAGCAGGGCGGTGTCATCGACGAGGTCGAGGGCCCGCTGGGCTGGGAGCTGCGGGCGCAGGTCCCGGTGCAACTGCCGGACGGCACGGGCGGTTTCCAGGTCGTGCGGTTCGTCGGTGTGGACGGTCCCCGGTGGTTCCTGCGCGGAGTCATCTCCGGTCAGGGCGCGGTACAGCCGCAGGCCGCGGGACTCCTCGAACAGATCTTCCGGGACACGGTGGTCGTGCGCGGTGAGGGTCCGATGGCCCCCCGCGACCCGATCGTCCTGAAGCTGCCGAACGACGCGCAGATGGTGCCCGAGGGTGTCCAGCAGGAGGAGCAGAGTGGTTCCCGCTTCTCCGGTGGCATGGGGCAGTTGCAGCGCGGACCGGAGACCACCGAGGTTCGCTGACGTATCGCCGCCGCGCCTCGGCCGAAAGCACATCAGGGCCGCACTCCTTCACCGGGGTGCGGCCCTTTTCGTATACCTGAACCTTTCTCCAGGGAGGGCGGTCGAGGTGTGGTTCCGCCCTCGGGGGTTGACGGGGATTTGGTCTGGACCTATGGTCCCGGCCAGCGCGTGTGTTCAGTCCCCCGTGTGTCGTTCACATACAAGAACGGATCCCCTCACATGCCCGAGACCCCCACAGTTCACCGCCGCAGACGGCTCCCGGCCTTCCTCGTCACCATCGCCACGACCGCCGCCCTGGTCGCCGGCTTCCTCGCCCTGCCCGGCGGCCAGCAGCGGGCCGAGGCCGCGCCGGCCACCTTCGTGCACCCCGGAGTCGGCGTCTCCCGAGGCCAGTTGGACTTCGCCCGCACCCAGGTGCTGGCCGGCGCCCAGCCCTGGAAGGGTGCCTACGACCAGATGCTGGCGAGCAAGTACGCCTCGCTGACACGTACGCCCACCCCGCGCGCGGTCGTCGAGTGCGGCTCGTACTCGAACCCCAACAACGGCTGTACCAACGAGCGCGAGGACGCGATAGCCGCGTACACCACGGCTCTGGCCTGGTACATCACCCGGGACGCCCGCTACGCGCAGAAGTCCATCCAGCTGATGGACGCCTGGTCGGCCACGATCACCGACCACACCAACAGCAACGCCCCGCTCCAGACCGGCTGGGCGGGCTCCTCGTGGCCCAAGGCCGCCGAGATCATCAAGTACACGTACACCGGTACCTGGGCCAACTCCGCACGGTTCGGGACCATGCTGCGCAACGTCTACCTGCCCGAGATCATCAACGGCTCCAACTCCAACGGGAACTGGGAGCTGACGATGATGGAGGCCGCCATCGGCATCTCCGTCTTCCTTGAGGACAGGGGGGCATGGGACTCGGCCATGGCGAAGTTCCGTACCCGCACGGCCGCGTACGTCTACCTCTCCTCCGACGGCGCGCTGCCGAAGACCGTGCCGAGCCAGAACCTCAACACCACGGCCAAGATCGTCTCCTACTGGCAGGGGCAGTCCACCTTCACCACCGGGCTCACCCAGGAGACCTGCCGCGACTTCGTGCACACCGGGTACGGCATCTCCTCCATCTCGCACGTCGCGGAGACCAGCCGGATCCAGGGCATCGACCTCTACACCACCGACGTGGGCGAGCGGCTGCGCCAGGCGCTCGGTTTCCAGGCCAAGTACCAGCTGGGTGAGGCGGTGCCGAGTTCGCTGTGCGGCGGGTCCCTGACGCTCGGGCTCGGCCCGATCACCGAGGTCGGCTACAACGCCATGCACAACCGCCTCGGCTACGGCATGACGAACACCGAGAACCTGACCATGCGGAACCGCCCGTCCGGCACGAACAACCTCTTCGTGGCCTGGGAGACCCTCACGCAGGGGGACAACCTGAGCTGACGTGACGTGCGGGGACGAGCCCCGCGCCTTCCTTCCGGTGGCCGGGTGACCGTAGCGATACGGGCGCCCGGCCATCAGGGTTCCGTCAAAACGCCCGCCTCCCGGCCCACCGCCCCTTTTGCCGGGATTATTGGCCGTAAGGTCGACGCTGCGTACACAACGGTGACGGGAAGACAATAGGGGCCATGGGACGCGGCAAGCTTCGGATCTACCTGGGCGCGGCACCGGGCGTCGGCAAGACGTACGCGATGCTCTCCGAGGCGCACAGGCGTGTCGAGCGCGGCACGGACTGCGTCGTCGCGTTCGTCGAGCACCACGGGCGCCCGCGTACCGAGGTGATGCTGCACGGCCTGGAGCAGGTGCCGCGCAGGGAGCTGGAGTACCGCGGCTCCCTCTTCGGCGAGATGGACGTGGACGCCGTACTGGAGCGCGCCCCGGCCGTCGCCCTGGTGGACGAGCTCGCGCACACGAACGTTCCCGGTTCGCGCAACGACAAGCGGTGGCAGGACGTGCAGGAACTCCTGGCGGCCGGCATTGACGTCGTCTCGACGGTCAACATCCAGCACCTGGAGTCGCTGGGCGACGTGGTCGAGTCGATCACCGGCGTACGGCAGCGGGAGACCGTTCCGGACGAGGTGGTCCGACGGGCGGACCAGATCGAGCTGGTCGACATGTCGCCGCAGGCGCTGCGGCGGCGGATGGCACACGGCAACGTGTACAAGTCCGACAAGGTCGACGCGGCGCTGTCGAACTACTTCCGGCCCGGCAACCTCACCGCCCTGCGGGAGCTGGCGCTGTTGTGGGTGGCGGACCGGGTCGACGAGTACCTGACGGAGTACCGCACCGATCACCGGGTCTCGAAGATCTGGGGTTCGCGGGAGCGGATCGTGGTGGGCCTGACGGGCGGTCCGGAGGGCCGGACGCTGATCCGGCGTGCCGCGCGGCTCGCGGAGAAGGGCGCGGGCGGCGAGGTGATGGCCGTCTACATCGCCCGCAGCGACGGGCTGACCTCGGCCTCGCCCAAGGAACTGGCCGTCCAGCGCACCCTGGTCGAGGACCTCGGCGGCACCTTCCACCACGTCGTCGGGGACGACATCCCGGCCGCGCTGCTGGACTTCGCGCGGGGCGTCAACGCCACGCAGATCGTGCTCGGCTCCTCGCGCCGCAAGACCTGGCAGTACATGTTCGGGCCCGGCGTCGGGGCCACGGTCGCCCGGGAGTCGGCGTCCGACCTGGACGTGCACATCGTCACGCACGACGAGGTCGCCAAGGGCCGTGGGCTGCCGGTGGCGCGGGGCGCGCGGCTGGGGCGGTCCCGGATCATCTGGGGCTGGTTCGTCGGTGTGCTCGGACCGGTGCTTCTCGCGTTCCTCCTGAACACGGTGGAGCTCGGTCTCGCCAACGACATGCTGCTGTTCCTGGCGCTGACGGTGGCGGCGGCCCTGCTGGGTGGCCTGTACCCGGCGCTCGCCTCGGCGGCCTTCGGGTCGCTCCTCCTGAACTACTACTACACGCCGCCGCTGCACCGCCTGACGGTCTCCGACCCCAAGAACATCGTCGCCATCGCGATCTTCTTCGGTGTCGCCGTCTCCGTGGCGTCCGTGGTGGACCTCGCGGCCCGGCGCACCCACCAGGCGGCACGGCTGCGCGCCGAGTCGGAGATCCTCTCCTTCCTCGCGGGGAGCGTGCTGCGCGGCGAGAACAGCCTGGAGGCGCTCCTGGAGCGGGTCCGGGAGACCTTCGGCATGGAGTCGGTGGCACTCCTCGAACGGGAGAGCGACGTCGATCCGTGGAAGTGCGCGGGGAGCGTCGGCCCCCGTCCACTGGTGGAGCGGCCCGAGGACGCGGACGTGGACATCCCGGTGGGCGACCACCTGGCGCTCGCGCTGTCGGGGCGGGTGCTGCCTGCCTCCGACCGGCGGGTGCTGGCCGCCTTCGCCGCGCAGGCCGCGGTGGTCCTGGACCGGCAGCGCCTCCAGTACGAGGCGGACCGGGCGAAGGAGCTGGCGGAGGGCAATCGCATCCGCACGGCTCTGCTGGCCGCCGTCAGCCACGACCTGCGCACCCCGCTGGCCGGTATCAAGGCCGCCGTCTCCTCCCTGCGCTCGGACGACGTGGCCTGGTCGGAGGAGGACCAGGCCGAGCTGCTCGAAGGCATCGAGGACGGCGCCGACCGGCTCGACCACCTGGTGGGCAACCTGCTGGACATGTCCCGCCTCCAGACCGGCACGGTCACGCCGCTCATCAGGGACATCGACCTCGACGAGGTGGTGCCGATGGCGCTCGGCGGCGTACCGGAGGACAGCGTCGAACTGGACATCCCGGAGAGCCTGCCGATGATCGCGGTGGACGCCGGGCTGCTGGAGCGGGCGGTCGCCAACCTCGTGGAGAACGCCGTCAAGTACAGCCCCGCCGACGAACGGGTACTGGTGTCGGCGAGCGCCATGGCCGACCGGGTGGAGATGCGGGTGGTGGACCGCGGGCCCGGCGTCCCCGACGAGGCCAAGGAGCGCATCTTCGCCCCCTTCCAGCGCTACGGTGACGCTCCGCGCGGCGCCGGGGTGGGCCTCGGCCTCGCGGTCGCCCGCGGCTTCGCCGAGGCCATGGGCGGCACCCTGACCGCCGAGGACACCCCCGGGGGCGGACTCACCATGGTGCTCACGCTCAGGGCGGTGCAACGCGGCCCCGAAGCGGCCACCGACGCTTCCGTCCCCGAGTCGGGACCATCAGCACCGGCACCATCAGAGTCACCGGCATCATCAGTGTCACCAGCACCATCAGCAGCGGAAAGGCAGGCCTCATGACCCGGGTCCTCGTGGTCGACGACGAGCCCCAGATCACGCGAGCCCTCGTCATCAACCTGAGGGCACGCAAGTACGAGGTCGACGCGGCCCCGGACGGAGCCACCGCGCTCCAGCTCGCCGCCGCCCGGCACCCCGACGTCGTCGTGCTCGACCTCGGTCTCCCCGACATGGACGGCGTCGAGGTGATCAGGGGCCTGCGCGGCTGGACCCGGGTGCCCATCCTGGTGCTCTCGGCCCGGCACTCCTCGGACGAGAAGGTCGAGGCTCTCGACGCGGGCGCCGACGACTACGTCACCAAACCCTTCGGCATGGACGAACTGCTGGCCCGGCTGCGCGCCGCCGTCCGCCGCGCCGAGCCCACGGGGGCCGGCGAGGACGACGTGATCGTCGAGACGGACGACTTCACCGTCGACCTCGCCGCGAAGAAGGTCAACCGCGGTGGACGCGACGTCCGCCTGACCCCCACGGAGTGGCACCTCCTGGAGGTGCTGGTGCGCAACACCGGCCGCCTGGTCAGCCAGAAGCAGCTGCTCCAGGAGGTCTGGGGGCCGTCGTACGGCACGGAGACGAACTACCTGCGGGTCTACATGGCCCAGCTGCGCCGCAAGCTGGAGACGGACCCCTCGCACCCCAGGCACTTCGTCACCGAGCCGGGCATGGGTTACCGGTTCGAACGCTGACCCGCGTGGGTACGAGGCTGTCGGCGCCCCCGGTACGCTTTCGGTATGAGTGCTGTTCCGCGTTCCGAAAAACCGGCGGGCCGGTTCCGGCGCATGCTGGACAGGCTCTCCTCGTCCCAGGAGGACCTGGAGTCCGAGGAGCTGCGCGAGGACGCCGAGACCGCCGGCTGCACACGGATCGGTGACTGCCACGACCGACAGGTCGTGACCGTTACTGGTACGTTGCGCACGGTCACTCTGCGCCCGCGTGCCGGAGTCCCCGCGCTGGAGGCCGAGTTGTTCGACGGCTCGGCGGCGCTTGATGTCGTGTGGCTGGGCAGACGCTCCATCGTGGGCATAGAGCCGGGGCGCAAGCTCATCGCATCGGGCCGCATTTCCATGAGCCGGGGCCGTAGGGTGCTGTTCAACCCGAAGTACGAACTCAGACCGCTCGGACGGGAGTAGCCGGTGACGTCGCTCGACAAGCCGACCGAAGACCCCCAGCAGGACACGAGGGCGGTGACGGAGGCCGCGCTCTTCGAGGCGTTCGGCGGTGTGCGGGGCATGGTCGAGACGGTCGTGCCCGGCCTCCTCTTCGTCACCATCTTCACGATCAACAAGGACCTGCACTCGGCGGCCATCGCCGCCCTCGCGGTGTCCGTGCTGCTCGTCGTGGTCCGCCTGATCATGAAGGACACCGTCAAGCACGCCTTCAGCGGCGTATTCGGCGTCGCCTTCGGTGTCGTCTTCGCGATGATGACGGGCAACGCGAAGGACTTCTACCTGCCGGGCATGCTCTACACGCTCGGCCTGGCCGTCGCCTACATCGCCACGACCCTCGCGGGCGTGCCGCTGATCGGCCTGATGCTCGGCCCGGTCTTCAAGGAGAACCTCTCCTGGCGCACCCGCAACCCCGGCCGCAAGAAGGCGTACGCGAAGGCCAGCTGGGCCTGGGGCCTGATCCTGCTCGCCAAGTGCGCGGTCCTCTTCCCGCTCTACTGGTGGGGCGACACCACCCAGTTCGGCTGGGTCCTGATCGCCCTGAAGATCCCGCCCTTCCTGCTCGCCGTCTGGCTCACCTGGGTCTTCCTCGCGAAGGCGCCGCCGCCGATCGACGTCTTCGCGGAGATGGAGGCGGAGGAGAAGGCCGAGAAGGAGCGCAAGGCCGCCCTCGCCGAGGAGCGCGGCGACACCACGCCGACCAGCCATCGCCGCGAGGCGTGAGCGTCCCAGCCCGTACCCCTCGGTGCCGCACTCAGTGCCGTACACCTGTGCCCGTACGACGATGGGGGCGCCCGGAGATCTCCGGGCGCCCCCATCGTCGTATCGGAAACGGCTAGCCGGCCGCGTCCTCGCGGCGCACCGACAGCAGGTCCTCCAGCTGTTCCTCGCGGGCCTGTGCGGCCACGAACAGCAGTTCGTCGCCGGCCTCCAGGGAGTCCTCCCGGGAGGGCGTCAGGACACGGGTGCCGCGGATGATGGTGACCAGGGACGTGTCCTCGGGCCACTCGACGTCGCCGACGGTCGTGCCGGCCAGGGCGGACTCCGGCGGCAGGGTCAGTTCGACGAGGTTGGCGTCGCCGTGGCTGAAGCGGAGCAGGCGGACCAGGTCGCCGACGCTGACGGCCTCCTCGACCAGGGCCGACATCAGGCGCGGGGTGGAGACGGCGACGTCGACGCCCCAGGACTCGTTGAACAGCCACTCGTTCTTCGGGTTGTTGACCCGGGCGACGACCCTCGGGACGCCGTACTCGGTCTTCGCGAGCAGGGAGACGACGAGGTTGACCTTGTCGTCCCCGGTGGCCGCGATGACCACATTGCAGCGCTGGAGCGCGGCCTCGTCGAGGGAGGTGATCTCGCAGGCGTCGGCGAGCAGCCACTCCGCCTGCGGGACGCGCTCGACCGAGATGGCGGTCGGCGCCTTGTCGATCAGCAGGATCTCGTGGCCGTTCTCCAGGAGCTCGCCCGCGATCGAGCGGCCCACGGCGCCGGCACCGGCAATGGCGACTCTCATCAGTGACCGGCTTCCTCTTCGGGGCCCTTGGCGAAGGACGCCTCGACCTTGTCCACGTCGAAGGTGCGCATCATCACGTGCACCAGGTCGCCTTCTTGCAGCACCGTCTGCGAGGTGGGCAGGACCGCCTCGCCCAGCCGGGTGAGGAAGGCCACGCGTACGCCGGTCTCGTCCTGGAGCCGGCTGATCTTGTGGCCGACCCAGGCGGTGGAGGCGTGCACCTCGGCGAGCTGCACCCCGCCGGTGGGGTCGCGCCACAGCGGCTCGGCGCCCGAGGGCAGCAGCCTGCGCAGCATCTGGTCGGCCGTCCAGCGGACGGTGGCGACGGTGGGGATGCCCAGGCGCTGGTAGACCTCGGCGCGGCGGGGGTCGTAGATGCGCGCCGCGACGTTCTCGATGCCGAACATCTCGCGGGCCACCCGGGCCGCGATGATGTTGGAGTTGTCGCCGCTGGAGACCGCGGCGAACGCCCCGGCCTCCTCGATGCCCGCCTCGCGCAGGGTGTCCTGGTCGAAGCCGACTCCGGTGACGCGACGGCCGCCGAACCCGGAGCCGAGGCGTCGGAAGGCGGTGGGGTCCTGGTCGATCACGGCGACCGTGTGCCCCTGTTGCTCCAGGGTCTGGGCAAGAGCGGAACCGACTCTTCCGCAGCCCATGATGACAATATGCACGGCCTTACCCCGCACTCCCCGCTAGGCCTCTGACCTGCGTAGATGTCCTGCTCATGTCTCTCTCTCGGCTCGCCGGGCAATACGCTGCGGCCAGTTTTCGGCCTGCCGGGCAACATCATGCCGGTGAATCCCGATAGTGATACCGCGCAGGTGTGAGCCGTCGGCCCCGCTTGCCCGCCTCCACCGTATCGGCAAAGCCGCGAGGGCCGACGGGAGGCCGTGGGGAGGCTGCGCGGAGGCCGCGGGGAGGAGGCCTCGACGAATCCTTGAGGCGTGGGTCAGCGGCGGTTGATGCTGCGGACGCTCAGAAGGGTGAGGATTCCGAGGCCGACAAGGCCGGCGGCCGCGCCGATGAGCTCCGCGGTGGCGTGCATGGGACCTCCAGAAGCGGGCGAATGTGGATGTTTTTCATATAGGCACGCGGATCTGGACGGCAACGGAATCCGCAGCGGGGAATGTGCCCGTTTTCACTCGTAGGGCAGATGTGGGGCAGATGTAGGGCGGCAGGTGGGCGGCCCCCCGTTCGAACGCTTACGATCCTCTCCGTGTCCAAACTGACCGACGTGCCCAAACGGATTCTGATCGGGCGCGCACTGCGCAGTGATCGGCTCGGGGAAACGCTCCTGCCGAAGCGCATCGCACTCCCCGTCTTCGCATCCGACCCGCTCTCCTCCGTGGCGTACGCACCCGGAGAAGTGCTCCTGGTCCTCTCCATCGCGGGCGTGTCGGCCTACCACTTCAGCCCCTGGATCGCCCTCGCGGTCGTCGTGCTGATGTTCACCGTGGTCGCCTCCTACCGGCAGAACGTGCACGCCTACCCGAGCGGCGGCGGCGACTACGAGGTCGCGAACACCAACCTCGGCCCCCGGGCCGGCCTCACCGTCGCCAGCGCGCTGCTCGTCGACTACGTCCTGACCGTCGCCGTGTCGATCGCGTCCGGCATCGAGAACCTCGGTTCGGCGATCCCGTTCGTGATCGAGCACAAGGTGCTCTGCGCGGTCGGCGTCATCGTGCTGCTCACGCTGATGAACCTGCGCGGAGTGAAGGAGTCCGGAAAGCTCTTCGCGATTCCGACGTACGTCTTCGTGGCCGGCGTCTTCATCATGATCGCCTGGGGCTCCTTCCGCGGGCTCGTCCTCGACGACACCATGAAGGCCCCGACCGCCGACTTCCACATCGAGGCCGAGCACCAGGGCCTCGCCGGCTTCGCCCTCGTCTTCCTGCTGCTGCGCGCCTTCTCCTCCGGCTGCGCCGCGCTCACCGGCGTCGAGGCCATCTCCAACGGCGTGCCGGCCTTCCGCAAGCCCAAGTCGAAGAACGCCGCGACCACCCTCGCGATGATGGGCCTGCTCGCCGTCACCATGTTCTGCGGGATCATCGGCCTGGCCATGGCGACCAAGGTCCGGATGGCGGAGAACCCGGCCGTCGACCTGATCCACAACGGCGTCGCGGTCGGCGCCGACTACGTCCAGAACCCGGTGATCTCGCAGGTCGCCGAGGCGGTCTTCGGCAAGGGCAGCTTCCTGTTCATCGTGCTGGCCGCCGCCACCGCGCTGGTGCTCTTCCTCGCCGCCAACACCGCCTACAACGGCTTCCCGCTGCTCGGCTCGATCCTCGCCCAGGACCGCTATCTCCCGCGCCAGCTGCACACCCGCGGCGACCGCCTCACCTTCTCCAACGGCATCGTGCTGCTGGCGCTCGCCGCCGCCATGCTCGTCTGGGTCTACGGAGCGGACTCGACGAAGCTCATCCAGCTCTACATCGTCGGTGTCTTCGTCTCCTTCACCCTCAGCCAGACCGGCATGGTCCGGCACTGGAACCGGCACCTGCGCACCGAGAAGGACCTGGCCAAGCGCCGCCACATGGTCCGCTCCCGCGCGATCAACACCTTCGGCGCCTTCTTCACCGGTCTCGTGCTGGTCGTCGTACTCGTCACGAAGTTCACGCACGGCGCCTGGGTCGCGCTGCTCGGCATGGTGATCTTCTACGCGACGATGAGCGCGATCCGTAAGCACTACGACCGGGTCGCCGAGGAACTGGTCGCGCCCGAGGGGCCCTCCGACGACAGCGTCCGCCCCTCCCGGGTCCGCTCCATCGTCCTGATCTCCAAGATCCACCGCCCCACGCTGCGCGCCCTCGCCTACGCCAAGCTGATGCGCTCCGACAGCCTGGAGGCGCTCAGCGTCAACGTCGACCCGGTCGAGACGAAGGCCCTGCGCGACGAGTGGGAACGGCGCGGTATCGACGTACCGCTGAAGGTCCTCGACTCGCCGTACCGCGAGATCACCCGCCCCGTCATCGAGTACGTCAAGGGGCTGCGCCGGGACTCGCCGCGCGACGTGGTCTCCGTGATCATCCCCGAGTACGTGGTCGGGCACTGGTACGAGCACCTGCTGCACAACCAGAGCGCGCTCCGGCTGAAGGGCCGGCTGCTGTTCACGCCGGGCGTGATGGTGACGTCGGTGCCCTACCAGCTGGAGTCGTCCGAGCTGGCCAGGAAGCGGGCCCGTAAGCGCCAGGAGTGGAGCGCGCCGGGTGCGGTGCGGCGGGGTCCGGCCCATGACCGGCCCAAGGAGCCGTCGGGGTCATCCGGCCCGGCGGGGTCCTCGGGATCCGCGAAGGGCTGACGCGGCCGGGCGGAGGGGCGGTGAGCGGCCGGGCCGTGTTGTGTTGAGAGGCCCGGTGGCGTTGTGGTGAGCGGCCTGGTGGCGATGTGTCGAGAGGCCCGGCGGCGTTGTGGTGAGCGGACGGGCGGTGGCCACGTAGACTGGTCGGCTGTTGTCCGACCGTCCCGTCCCGCGGCGTCCTTCGACACGCTTCCGGCGCTGTTCCGCGCCCTGCCGTGTCCTTCCGCGGCCTCCCGTCCTCCCGCACCCTTTTCGCATCTGGAGTCACCCCGCCATGCAGGCAGAACCGAAGAAAATGCTGGTGGGGGAGGAGTACGAGGTCGAGGTCGGCCCTGTCGCCCACGGCGGGCACTGCATCGCCCGTACCACCGAGGGACAGGTCCTCTTCGTCCGGCACACCCTGCCCGGCGAGCGGGTCCTCGCGCGGGTGACGGACGGCGAGGAGGGCGCGCGGTTCCTGCGCGCCGACGCCGTCACCGTCCTCGAACCCTCCAAGGACCGGGTCGAGGCCCCGTGCCCGTACGCCGGTCCCGGCCGCTGTGGTGGCTGCGACTGGCAGCACGCCAAGCCGGGCGCCCAGCGGCGGCTGAAGGGCGAGGTCATCGCCGAGCAGTTGCAGCGGCTCGCGGGTCTCACCCCGGAGGAGGCCGGCTGGGACGGCACCGTGATGCCCGCCGAGGGCGACAAGCTGCCCGCCGGTGAGGTTCCCGCCTGGCGCACGCGCGTGCAGTACGCCGTCGACCCGGACGGCAACGCCGGACTGCGCCGGCACCGTTCGCACGAGGTCGAGCCGATCGAGCACTGCATGATCGCCGCGGAGGGCGTCAGTGAGCTCGGCGTCGAGCAGCGCGACTGGTCGGGCATGGTCTCCGTCGACGCGATCGCCGCCTCCGGTTCCCAGGACCGCATGGTGATCCTGGAACCCCGGCCCGGCGCCCGGCTGCCCCTCGTCGAGCTCGACAAGCCCGCCTCCGTCATGCGCGTCGAGGAGCACGACGGCGGCATCCACCGCGTGCACGGCCGCGCCTTCGTCCGCGAGCGTGCCGACGGGCGTACCCACCGGGTGGGCAGCGGCGGCTTCTGGCAGGTCCACCCGCAGGCCCCGGACATTCTGGTCAAGGCCGTCATGCAGGGCCTGCTGCCGCGCAAGGGCGAGATGGCACTCGACCTGTACTGCGGCGTCGGCCTGTTCGCCGGCGCCCTCGCGGACCGCCTCGGCGACAAGGGCGTGGTCCTCGGCATCGAGTCCGGCAAGCGCGCGGTCGAGGACGCCCGGCACAACCTCGCCGCCTTCGACCGCGTCCGCATCGAACAGGGCAAGGTCGAGTCCGTCCTCCCGCGCACCGGCATCACCGAGGTCGACCTGATCGTCCTCGACCCGCCCCGCTCCGGCGCCGGCAAGAAGACCGTCGAACACCTCGCGTCCCTGGGCGCCCGCCGCATCGCGTACGTCGCCTGCGATCCCGCGGCCCTCGCCCGCGATCTGGGGTACTTCCGGGACGGCGGATACAAGGTACGGACCCTGCGGGCGTTCGACCTGTTCCCGATGACTCACCATGTGGAGTGCGTGGCGATTCTGGAGCCGGCTGAGAAGGGCGTCTGAGCTGCGGTTTTGTTGCTCTGGCGGGTTGCTCGACCTGTTTCCCTCCGTGCGGCGGTTCGATTGGGCGGATCGATCTTTGAGATCTCTCTGACCTGCGACTTCGTGAGGGGTGCGCTGCGGCGGGGCGACTGAACACACCGGTGATACCGGGCTGGTATCATCGGTGTATGGCGATGACACTTCGACTCCCCGACGACCTTGACGCGAAGCTGACTGAGCGGGCTCGTCGGGAGGGCCGCAGCAAGCAGGAACTCGCCATCGAGGCTATCCGTGACGCCCAGAACCGGGCCGAGCTGAAGGTCGCTGACGTCCTGACCGAGCTCCTGGACAGCGATGCGGAGATCCTGGACTACCTGAAGTGACCGACGTGCGCTACATGCAGCTCGACGAGATCCTGGCCATCGCCCGCACGGTGAACCGTACCGAGCACAGCGCGCGTGACGTGGGCTTGCTGGTGTCAGCCATCGAGCGACCCCGGACGAACATGTTCGGAGCCGAGCTGTATCCCACCCTGCACGAGAAGGCTGCGGCACTGCTGCACTCCGTCGCACGCAATCACGCATTGATCGACGGCAACAAGCGCACCGCCTGGCTCGCCATGCGCGTCTTCCTGCGGTTCAACGGCGTCAGTGCCAGTATCGTCCCACCGCCCGTCTCCATTGCCGGCCCGTTCGTCGAGGACGTCGCGCAGGACCACATCGATGTACCGGCCATCGCCAAGCGCCTGGCGGCCTGGTTCCCTGTTTTCTGACGTTCGACGCTCGTTCCCGCAGTGCGTCATGAACCTCGGGTGAGGTCCCGTGGCTGTGGGTCAACGGGCGGCGTGTGCGGGCGCAGTGTCGATCTCCTGTGGTCGAGAGCCGGCCGGGGTGGACGGCGCGAAGTTGGTCCAGGCCGAGCGGGTGGGCAGGGGATGGACGGTGCCGCCTGCGACCGAGTTGAGGATCACGGCGGCCCGGCGGGCACCGAGGCCCAGGTCGGGTGTGCCGACGCCGTGAGTATTCAGTTCGGCGTTCTGCACATACAGGCCGCCGGTGAGGGCGGGCAGGGTGGCGACCCGGTGGTCGAGGTCGACCTGGTAGCGGCCCTGGTCGTCCCAGTCGATCAGGTGGGCGATGGGGTCGAGGACTGGGGGGCGGACCGCGCGGTAGCCGGTTGCGAGCACCACCGCTTCGGTGCTGATCACGGTTTCGGTTTGGGAGTCGGTGTGCCGGCAGCGCAGTTCGATGGGGCCGTCCGGGTGGGCGGTGGCGGCGGACACTGCCGTGCCGGGGACGATTTCGACCGGTTCGGCGTCGATCGGCCGCCCCACGGTGGCTTGATCTGCCGGCGGCCGAGCAGTCACTGCCGGAACTCCTCGGCCTCGCCCGGGAGGTCCTCGCGGGGCTGCCGGAGCGGGACCAGCGGGAGATCTTCGCCGGGACGGCCCGGCGTCTGTACCCGGGGCTCGACGGCACCCGCACGGTGCGCCCCGCCTGAGTCCGGCGATCGGCGAGTGCGGCGATTCTCCGGTCCGCGGGTAAAGACATCTGAGCTGTGGTTTCTTCGCTCCTGAGAGGGAGACTCGGCGGGGGGCCGAGCGGCGTAGCGACGGGCAGGGGTGGCCCGCTGCGGCGATGATCGGAAGAAAGGCGCAGAAACCCGCGAGTGGTGGAGGAGCTGGACGTGGACGCTGACCGAACCCCGGACTCGGGCGGACTGCGGTGCCTGGTGACCGGTGCTTCCGGATACGTCGGCGGGCGGCTGGTGCCCGAGCTGCTGGAGGCCGGCCACCAGGTGCGTTGCGTGGCCCGCACCCCCGGCAAGCTGCGTGACTATCCCTGGGCGGGCGACGTCGAGGTGGTCAAGGGCGACGTCACGGACGCCGGCTCGATCGCCCAGGCCCTGCGCGGCATCGACGTCGCCTACTACCTGGTGCACGCGCTCGGCAGCGGCTCCGACTTCGAGGAGACCGACCGCCGCGCGGCCAGGACCTTCGCCGAGCAGGCGCACTCCGCCGGGGTACGGCGGATCGTCTACCTCGGCGGACTCACCCCCCGCGGCGTGCCCGAACGGGAACTCTCCCCGCATCTGCGCTCACGCGCGGAGGTGGGCAAGATCTTCCTCGACTCCCTGGTCCCCGCCACGGTCCTGCGCGCCGCCGTGGTCATCGGCTCCGGCTCGGCCTCCTTCGAGATGCTGCGCTACCTCACCGAACGGCTGCCGGTCATGGTCACCCCCAGCTGGGTGCACACCCGCGTCCAGCCCATCGGGGTGCGTGACGTGCTGCGGTACCTCGTCGGCTCGGCGACCATGCCGGACGACGTCGACCGGGCCTTCGACGTCGGCGGCCCGGACGTGCTGACCTACCGGGACATGATGCTCCGGTACGCCGATGTCGCCGGACTGCGGCGACGGCTGATCGTGCCCGTGCCGGTACTCACTCCGCGGCTGTCCAGCCACTGGGTCGGACTCGTCACGCCGGTGCCCGCGTCCATCGCACGGCCGCTGACGGAGTCGCTGCGCCACGAGGTCGTCTGCCAGGAGCACGAGATCGCCCGCTACGTTCCCGACCTGCCGGGCCGGCCCCTGCCGTTCGACGAGGCTCTCTCCCTGGCGCTGCGGCGGGTGCGCGAGGCGCAGGTCGTCACCCGCTGGTCGTCGGCGGACCTGCCCGGCGCGCCGAGCGACCCCCTGCCCACCGACCCCGACTGGGCCGGCGGCAGCCTGTACGAGGACGAGCGGCAGCTGACGGTCGAGACGTCCCCCGAGGCACTGTGGAAGGTGATCGAGGGCATCGGCGGCGACAACGGCTGGTACTCCTTCCCGCTCGCCTGGGCGGTGCGCGGCTGGCTGGACCGCTTCGTCGGCGGTGTGGGACTGCGGCGCGGCCGCCGTGACGCCGAGCGCCTGCAGGTCGGTGACTCGCTGGACTTCTGGCGGGTGGAGGAGATCGAGCCCGGCCGGCTGCTGCGGCTGCGCGCGGAGATGCGACTGCCCGGCCTCGCGTGGCTGGAGATGCGTGTCGAGCGGGACGACGGCCGGACGCGCTACCGGCAGCGCGCGTTGTTCCACCCTCGCGGTCTGTTCGGCCACGCCTACTGGTGGAGCGTCTCGCCGTTCCACGCCGTGGTGTTCGGCGGCATGGCGCGCAACATCACCCAGGCGGCGGCCAAGGGGATGAGCGCCCACGACAAGGCTGCGCCCGAACGTCCCGTCAGCGAGGCGAACTCCGGCGGAGGCGTGTCCCGGTAGCGCCACCCGTGAGTGCGCGGGGCGAGTGAGACGCCCCGACCGGCGCCTGCGGGCCGGCGCCGGAAACGGCGCCGGCCCGAACCGTGCTACTTGCTCACGGCGAAGCGCATCAGGGCCTTCTCGTCGCCCTGCTTGATCTTCCCGGTCTCGTTGATCACCTGGAGCTTCCAGGTCGCGCCGGCCCGCATGGCCTTGGCCACGGCGCAGCCGTTGTCGGCGCTGAGCAGGCTCGGCCAGATGTCGGCGACCTGCTGGGAGCTGCCGCCGGTGGCGTCGTACACCTTGAAGCTGATGTTCCGTGCCTTCTGGAAGCTGCTGCCCTTCTTGTACGCCGCGGCGACGAACACGATGGCCGTGATGTTGGCCGGCACGCGGTCGAACTGGACGGTCACCGTCTCGTCGTCGCCGTCCCCCTGGCCGGTCTGGTTGTCGCCGCTGTGCAGCAGCGAGCCGTTGCCCAGCGGGTCGGGGGAGTCGAGGCCGGCCAGCCGTACCGGGTCCGCCCCCTGCATGGCGATGGCGATCAGGTCGAGGTCGGTACCGACCTTCTGCCGGATCTTCCCCATCAGGCCGCCGCTGCTGCCGACGGTCGGGTCCCAGGACGCGCCGATGGTCAGGTGGGTCACCCCATCCAGATCCGCCGGACCGTCTTCCTTGGTGAGTGTGATCATTCGTGAACCCCTCCGTGAGGCGACTTCGACACACGAATTGTGTCTGGAGTGGTCAAGCTTGAGCACACCAGGTCCAGAAATACCGGTACAGGGGCGTGAGAAGGGCAAAATCGACCAGTGGCGGCGATGGCGAGCGGCGGCGTGAGCGGTATCCGTCCGGCCGGTCCGCAACCGGGTCGACGTGCCCCGCGTCGACGTAACGTGTGACGTCGATCGAATGGAGGCGAGGGCGCGTGATCGCATCGCTCGCCGTACTGGTGGCCCTTCTGCTGGTCTTTCCTGCCGTGGTCCCCAACACGCCCGGCCGGCTCGGCAGCCTGCTGGAGACCTTCCTTCCCTGGCTCGGGCTCACCGTCCCGGTACTGCTGGCCGTGGCGGTCCTGCGCCGCTCGTACGTCGCGCTGGTGGCGTCGCTGGTGCCCGTCGCCGCCTGGATCGCTCTCTTCGGCGGTCTGCTGCTGCCCGGCCACGAACCGGCGGGAGGGATCACCGCTGTCCAGCACAACGTCAGCGACGAGAACCCCGACCCGGCGGGCACCGCCAGGTCGCTGGCCGGGTCCCGGGCCGATCTCATCGCCCTGGAGGAACTGACCCCCTCCGCGCTGCCGGCCTTCGTGGCGGTCCTGGCGCCGGACTATCCCCACCACGCCGTCAGGGGCACGGTCGGGCTCTGGTCGAAGTACCCGCTCTCCGACGTACGGCTGGTGGACATCAGGCCGGAGGGGATCGAGGAGGGCTGGAACCGCGGGCTGCGCGCGACCGCCCGTACGGCACGGGGCGAAGTCGCGGTGTACGTGGCTCACCTGCCGTCCGTACGGATGAGTCCGACGAAGGGATTCGGCTCTCCGGCGCGGGACGAGAGCGCCGTGCTCCTCGGTGCGGCGATCGCCGCCGAGCGGCTGGACCGGGTGATCCTGCTCGGGGACCTCAACAGCACCGTGGACGACCGCGGTCTGGCTCCGGTCACCTCGCGGATGAGGGAGCCGGAGTCGGGGTTCGCGTTCAGCTGGCCCGCGGGGCTGCCCGTCGCGCGCATCGACCAGATCATGACCCGCGCGGCGACGGTCGGCGACGTCCGGACCCTGCCCGCGACGGGGAGCGACCATCTGCCGATAGCCGCTCACATCAGGCTCTGAGCCTCACTCGAACCCCGTGGCGCAGCCGCGCCCGCTCACTCGAACGGCCCCGCTCAGAGGGTCCCGTCCGCCGCCGCCACCGACGCTGGACGTGATCTCTAGCGAGGAGCCATCCATGGCGGAGAATGCGGATCGGCCCGGCGGCGGGGCGCGGCAGCCGGCGGAGCGGGCGGTTCGCGAGACCGCGGCCGAGGCCTGGATCTGGGGATATCCGCTGCTGGAGAACTACCGCACGATGTACCCGCAGGCCATCGACGCCGACGACCCCCGCTCGGTCGGCGGGTTCGGCCGCTTCCGCCACTACTCACGGCCCTTCACGCCGGCCAACACGGACGTCGTCACGCCGAACAACGACACGCCGTACTCCTGGGCCTGGCTCGATCTGCGTGCCGAGCCGTGGGTGGTGTCCGTACCGGCCACGGACCGCTACTACGTGCTGCCGCTGCACGACCCGGACACCAGTTACGTCGGGTTCATCGGCGCCCGTACCACCGGGAACGAGGCGGGCGACTACCTGGTGGCGGGCCCCGGATGGACCGGTGAGGTGCCGCCCGGCACGGCGGGTGTGCTGCGCGCCGACACCCGCCTGGTGGGCATCCTCGGCCGTACGTATCTCGCGGGGCCCCAGGACGTCGACGCGCTCCGTGCCGTCCAGGAGCGGTACCGCCTGCGCCCGCTGTCGGAGTACCTCGACAGCGCGGCCCCGCATCCCGCGCCCGAGCCCGTCTGGCCCGTGTGGCGGGAGGAGACCCTCGGCTCGGTCGAGTTCTTCGCCGTGCTCGACTTCCTGCTCGGCTTCTTCCCCGTACTGCCCGCGGAGGCGGACCTGCGCGGCAGGCTTGGAGCCCTGGGGGTGGACGGCCGCGGCGAGTTCGAGCCCGCCGCGCTGAAACCGGAGACCCGGGAGGCGCTCGAAGCGGGCATCGCCGACGCCCGCGCGCGGCTGGCCGAGGCCGGCGAGAACGCCGTCGAGTCCACCCACCTGTTCGGCACCCGCGAAGAGCACGGCGGTGACTATCTGACCCGCGCGGTCGGCGTCGAGAAGGGTCTCTACGGGCTGCCCGCCGCCGAGGCCTGGTACGCCGGCTGGGCCGAGGACAGCGAGGGCAACCGGCCGCCCGACGGAGCGCGGCGCGACTACGTCATCCGCTTCCCGCCCGGCGCTCTCCCGCCGGCCCGCTTCTTCTGGTCGGCGACCATGTACCGGCTGCCCGAACGACTGCTCGTCGACAACGAACTCGACCGGTACTCGATCGGCGACCGGACACCCGGACTCGTCCGCGACGCCGACGGCGGACTCACCCTCCACGTGAGCGCGACCCGGCCGGAGGACCCGGCCGAGGCCGCCAACTGGCTGCCCGCTCCCGCGGGGCCCTTCACCGTCACCATCCGCGTCTACGGCCCCGACCCCTCGGTGCTTGACGGCGGCTGGACCATTCCGGCGCTCACCCCCAGGAGCTGACCATGCCCGGCATCGAGGAGGTCGCCGCGGAGGCCTGCGGCCACGGCTGCCCGTCCGTCCCCGTCCCCGTCGACAGCGCCCGGCCCCGCCCGCGCGAGGGCCGGCTCCCGTACGCCGAGGCCGTGTGATGGCCACCGACGCGCAGCAGGAGCTGGCCGATCTGCGGGCCAGGGTCGCGGAGCTGGAGACGCGTGGTCCCAAGGCGTCCCGGCACCGACCGCGGGCGCTGTTCGCCGCTCTGCTGATCCTCCTCGCGGCCGTGTTCACCCCGTTGAGCGCCGTCGCGTCCTGGGCGAGTGACACGGTCGGGGACACCGACCGGTACGTGAAGACCATGGAACCCCTCGCCGCCGACCCCGATCTGCGGGCCGCCGTCGCCAACAGGGTGACCGACGCCGTCATGCGGAGACTCGACGTGGAGACGCTCCTCGCCTCCGTCGAGCCCGCCGACCGGCCGCTGGCAGGCAAGGCCCTGGACGCGCTGAGCGGCCCGGTCACCACCGGCATCACCGACTTCGTGCACGGCGTCTCGCTCAAGTTCGTGAGCAGCGACGCGTTCGCCACCCTGTGGACCCAGCTCAACACACGAGCCCACGCCGCCGTGGAGAAGGCGCTGACCGGCAGCGGAGGCGGCGCGGTGAAACTCACCGACGACGCCGTCACCATCGACCTCGCCCCCGTCATCGACCAGGTCAAGCAGGCGCTCGTCGACAACGGACTCGCCGTGGCGGCGAAGATCCCCGAGGTGCACACCGACTTCACGGTCATGACCTCCGAGTCCATCGGCAAGGCCCAGAAGGGCTTCAGGCTGCTGCAACTCGCGGGATTCTGGCTCCCCGTACTGACACTGCTGCTCGCGGCGGGGGCCGTGCTCACCGCCGTACGCCGTCGCCGTGCCCTCGTCACCACCGCCCTCGCAGTGGCGGCGGGCGCGGCAGTCCTCGGGCTCGCGCTCTGGGTGTTCAGGGCCCTCTACCTCGACGGACTGCCGGACGGGGTCTCCCAGCCCGCGGCGGGCGCCGTCTTCGACACCCTGGTCCGCTTCCTGCGCACGACGGTGCGCATGGTGATCACCCTCGGTCTGATCGTCGCGCTGAGCGCCTGGCTGACCGGTGAGGGCCGGGCCGCCGCCCGGGTCCGCGCCGCCTGGACCGGTGGCATCGGCGCCGTGCGCGACGCCACCGGGTTCGAGGCCGGGCCGATCGGGGAATGGGTGCACCGGGCCAAGACCTGGCTGAACTGGACGGTGGTCGCGGTGGCCGCGGCCACACTGCTCGCCTGGAACCACTCGACGGCCGCCGTCACCGCCTGGATCGCCCTGGGAGCGCTGCTGGCACTGGCCCTCGTCGAGTTCCTGGACGACCGTGAACCGGCGCTCACCGCCGGCGCCGGTCCATGACCGCCCCGCCGATCGCCGGATGGCTGCGCGGCTACCCCAGGAAACGGCTGCGGGGCGACGCCCTGGGCGCACTCACCGCCTGGGCGCTGATCGTCCCCGAGAGCGTCGCGTACGCGCAGATCGCCGGGGTCCCGCCCCAGAACGCCTTCTACGCCGCCCCCGTCGCGCTGCTCGTGTACGCGTTGCTCGGCAGGTCCCGCTTCCTGATCGTCGGGGCCACCTCGGCGGGCGCGGTGCTCTCCGCCGCCACCATCGCCGACGTCAGCAACGACCCCGACGCGGCGGTCGGTCTCTCGGCCGCGCTGGCGATCCTCGCGGGCGCCGTCCTGGTGGTGGCCGGTCTCGCCCGCCTCGGGTTCCTCACCAACTTCCTCGCCGAACCGGCCCTGGTGGGCTTCCTGTTCGGCATGGCGTTGACGATCATGATCCGGCAGGTCGCGAAGCTGGTCGGCGTCTCCAGCGGTGACGGCGACTTCTTCGAACGGCTGTGGACCGTGCTGAGCAAGGCCCCCGACTGGTCGCTCGGCACCCTCGCCGTCGGAGCCGTCGCGCTGGCACTCCTCCTCGGCCTGGAGCGGTTCATGCCGCGGCTGCCGGCCTCCCTGATCGTCCTCGTACTGGGCCTGGTGGTGTCGGCCGCGGCGGGCCTGAAGAACCACGGCGTGGAGGTGGTCGGCGAGATCCCTCGGCGGTGCCCGTACCGCACCTGCCGGGGATCGCGGCCCACGACTGGGTGCTGCTCGCCGGCGGCGCGTTCGGTGTCGCCCTCGTGGTGTTCGCCGAGGCCTTCAGCATCGCCGGCAGGTTCGCCCGCGAACACGGCGACGAGGTCGACGCCGACCGGGAGATGATCGCGCTCGGCGCGAGCAACATCGCCGTCGGCCTCGTGCGCGGATTCACCGTCTCCGGCAGCGCCTCGCGCAGCGCCGCCGCGGTGGGCGCGGGCGGCCGTACGCCGATGGTGTCGCTGATCGCCGCCGTCCTGGTCCTGGTCACCGGCGCCTTCCTGACCCCGCTGTTCACCGATCTGCCCGAAGCGGTGCTCGGCGCCATCGTGATCGTCGCCGTACGCGGCTTCCTGCGGGTCGGCGAACTGCGCCGGTACGCACGGCTCGACCGGCCCAGCCTGTGGGTCGCGCTCACGGCGGTGGCCGGCGTCCTCGTGCTCGACCTGCTGCCGGGCCTGCTGCTAGCCGTCGCGTTGTCGCTCGCCCTGTTCGTCTCCGCGGCGAGCAAACCCCGCCTCGCCGTACTGGGCCGACTTCCCGGCACCCACCGGTTCGGGGACACGGACGAGCATCCCGACGCCGTCACCATCCCGGGCGTCCTGGTGGCGCGTCCGGACGGCGCCCTCTTCTTCGGCAGCGTCAACCGGACCAGACTCGGCCTCCTGGAGCTGATCAAGAGCGCCCGGCCCGCTCCGCACGCCGTCGTGCTGGACATCGGCTCCAGCTACCACCTGGGCGTACCCGTCCTCGACACCCTGGACGAGCTGCGTGCGGAACTCGCCCGCGACGGGATCGCGTTGCACCTGGCCGGCGTGCGCGCCCGCGCGGGGCAGGACCTGGCACGGCACCCCCTCGCCGCGGGCCTGGGGCGAGGGGGACTCCATCCGACCGTCGCCGAGGCCGTGTCGGCGGCCGCCCCCTCCTGACCGGCGAAGGACCACGACCGCTCGGCGCGACCGCTCAGCCCTGCGGCGGCGCCGGCCGCACCAGGCCCGACTGGTAGGCGATCACGACCAGTTGGGCCCGGTCGCGGGCGTTCAGCTTCGTCATCGCGCGGTGCACTGAGAACGCAGTACGCCGGGCCCGCGTGTGGTCCTCGGGAACGACGGGGGCCTTGGCAGCACGGGCGGCATCGCCACGGCGGCCACGGCGGTCACGGCTTTTACGGCCGCCACGACCGCCACGGCTTTCACGGCCTCCGCGGCGGCCACGGCCACGGGGTATCCCTTGGCCCTTCCGAGCTGATCCGCCTGATCCGCCGCTCCTACACGCTGTAGCCGCCGTCCACGCCCAGCGCCTGCCCGGTGATGAAACCGGCGCGGGCGGACGCCAGGAACGCCACCGCCTCGGCGATGTCCCCCGCGTCGCCGAACCTGCGCAGCGGGATGTTGCGCCGGGCGATCTCCAGTGCCGCGGCGTCGAGTTCGCCCGAACTGATCAGACGCGCGGCGTTGCCGTCGGTCAGCATGCCGGGGCCGACGCAGTTCACGCGTACCCCGTACCGCCCCTCCTCGGCGGCCAGCGCCCGCGCGACCGCCTCGACCGCGCCCTTCGTGCCCGAGGAGAGCCCGTCGCGGACCGGATAGCGGCGGGTGGCGACGGTGGTGACGGCGACGATGCTGCCCCGGCTCTCCCGCAGTCTCGGCAGCGCGGCGTGCGCGAGGTTGAAGAAACCCCCCGCGTCCGCGTCGAGTTGGGCCCGGTATCGGCTCGGCGGGACCTCGCTCAGATGCACCATCGGGACGTGCGGGCCCGCCGCGTACACGAGGGTGTGGACGCCGCCGAACGTCGAGGCGGCCTCCGTCACCAGCCGCGCCGTGGCCGACTCGTCGCCCAAGTCGAGCCGCAGCGCCAGCACTTGGCGCCCGTACGCCCGCACCTCACCGGCGAGGGCGTCGGCCGCGGCCCGGTTGGCGCGATACGTGAACGCCACGTCGCTGCCCCGCTCGGCCAGCAACCGCACGACCGCCGCGCCGATGCCACCCGTGCCGCCGGCGACGAACGCGGCCCCCGTGCTGTCGGCGAAGTCGGACACCACAGCATTCCAACACGCGCACGCCCCCGACGAACAGCCGTGGGCGTTGGGCGGTTGGCGGAGACGGGAGTGCGGTCGGCCGGCTCCGCCCGCTCACGGCTCACGCGTTGGAGAGTGACACCTCGGTGGCCTTGACGAGCGCCACGACCGGGGAACCGGCGGCGAGGCCGAGTTCCGTGACCGCGTCCCTGGTGATCGCGGAGGTCAACTCGCCGCCCGCCACGTCGACCTTGACGCGGGCCATGGCACCGCCGGTGGCGACGTCGGTGACCGTGCCGGGGAGCTGGTTGCGGATGCTGACCCCGCTCACCGGGCCGGTGGCCAGCGACACCTCCGTCGACTTGATCAGCGCGCGGACCGAGGAGCCCGTGGCAAGTCCGAGTTCCTCGACGGCTTCCAGGGTGACGGCCGCGGTGAGTTCCTGGCCGCCGTCGAGACGGACCTTCACCGTCGCCATCACCTCACCGGGGGTGACGGACGCGACGGTGCCGGGAAGCTGGTTGCGGATGCTCAGACTCATCAGGAACGCCTCGATCACTGGGAGGGGCTGGAGGTTTGAGCAATTATGTCCGCACTGTGAGGGGTGCCGGGCGGGCTGACGGGTCGCGGACCGTGTCGCAGTTGAGCCGAACGGGTGACCATGCGTAAGAATTGCCCGGTGCAGACAACGAGTGCGAGCCAGGACGGGGTGGACCTGTGAACGGCCACGACGCCACCGATGAACAGTGGGAGGGGCTCGCCCAGGTTGTCCCGTTGCGAGGCCGGGACGCCTGGCCCTCGGCGGTCGACCACCGGTCGATACCCGAGGCCCCGACAGAAGCGCGCCGCCGCTTCGTGGTCCTGCGGATAAACGTGTTCGGCGACGCGCGCGAGGTCGCCGAGACACTGATGGCGGGAATACCCGTCCTCCTCGACCTGACCGGGGCTGAGACGGACGTCGCCAAGCGAGTACTGGACTTCAGTACGGGGGTGGTCTTCGGACTGTCGAGCGGCATGCACCGCGTCGACCGGAATGTGTTCCTGCTGACGCCGCCGGGGACCGAGGTGCGCGGGCTGATGGAGGGCGCGGGGGTGCCCGGGGCGTGAGGCAGGGCGGGAGACGGGGCGGGAGACGGGACATTCGGCGTGCGGCGGTCGCCGGGGTGCGGCGGGGTGCGCGGAGTGCGGCGGGGTACGCGGGGTGGCTCTTCGGCCGTTCCCGGGTGGCCGGTCCACGGGCGGTTCACGGCCGGTCCACGGCCTGTCTGTCGACGTCCCTCGATCGTAGGAAGATCCCCCAGGCGTAACGGTTCGCCTGGCGGCGGAGGCCTACCGTCCGGATATGACCCTGTCATCCCTGGAGGCCCCCGCGGTGGCGTCGGCGCGCCCCGACCGCCCGGGCGTCACCGAGCTGCGGCTCGCCGCGTTCGCCACCCATCGCCGCGTCCGGTTCCCGCTCGGACCGCTCACCCTCGTCGCCGGGCCGAGCGGCAGCGGTAAGACCAGCGCGCTGCGGGCGTACGAGGCGCTGGCCCGCCTCGGCAGCGGCGCCGAGCTGGGAGAGGTCTTCACGGCCCCTGCCACCTGTGTGCCCGAGCGTGCCCGGCCCGACGCGCAGCAGCGGCGCGGCTTCCGCATCGGCTGCACCGTCGACGGCCCCGAGGGTCCCGTCCGCCTGGACATCGCCGTCCAGGCCGAGCCCGAACTGCGCATCGTGGGCGAGCGGTTGACGATGGGCGGCCTGACCCTCCTGGAGACGGCGCTACGGGACCCGGGGCGCCCGGTGGTCCAGGCCGCCTGGCACACCGGGGGCTCGTCCGCGGTGACCCGTGGCCCGCTTCCCGACGACCGCCTCGGCACCGCGCTCCTGCCGCTGCGCGTCTCGGGCCGGACGGCCGGTGAATGCCAGGTACTCGCCGCCGCCGAGCAGATGGTGCTCGCGCTGCGGTCCGTCTACGCCTGCGACCCGAGCCCCCGGCTGATGCGCGCCGCCGCCCCGGTCGGCTCCGGCCTGCTGCTGCGAGGCTGCGACAACCTCGCCGAAGTGCTGTGGCGGACCCGCGCGGAGTGCGGCCGACGGCACGCGCAACTGGTCGCCGCGGTGGGCGCCGGATGCGCGGGCTCGGTCAACGACGTCCTGAGCGAGTTCCTGGGCGACGGCACGATCCGGGCGTTCCTCGACCGCGGCGACGGCGCTCGTACGGAGCTGGGGCTGCTCGGGGACGGCGAGTTGCGGTATCTGGCGCTGGCCCTGGTGCTGCTCACAGGACCGGGCGTGCTCGCGGTCGACCAGGCCGGCGAGGTGCCCGCCGCGCTCCAGACCCTGACCGTCCTGGCCGACGGCCTCGACCGCTGCCTCGACGCCCGACAGACGGGCGAGCTGGTGCGGCTGGCGGCGCGTATGTGCGAGCGTGGACACATCCGGCTGGTCGGCACGCTGAGCGACGCGTCCTGGGCTCTGGGGGTGCCTGGGGTGAGTGTGGTGGAGCTTTGAGTGGGCGGGGGGTGCCCCTGTGGGGTTCATCAACCCGTTGGGGTGGGTTGGGGGTCGGCGCCCGTGATGGTGGTGGGGCCCCGCCCGGCACGGACCGTCGGTCGGGACCACGGGGGTAGATCCTTGGGCGTGGACAGGGGCCTGACGCGGGCCCGTGGAACCTGACGGAAGCGGGACGTGGAAGCAGTGGCAGAACTGGACGTAGCGAAGCTGCAGCACCGCCTTGTGGAGTTCGCGGCGGCGCGGAACTGGCAGCCGTACCACACCCCCAAGAACCTCGTCGCGGCGTTGAGCGTGGAGGCATCCGAACTGGTCGAGATCTTCCAGTGGTTGACGCCGGAGCAGTCGGCCCGGGTGATGGACGACGCGGACACCGCCCACCGTGTCACCGATGAGGTCGCGGACGTCCTGGCCTATCTGCTCCAGCTGTGCGAGGTGCTCGGCATCGACCCGCTGGCGGCCCTTGACGCGAAGATCGACCGGAACGAGCGGAGGTTTCCGCCCTCTGAGAGTGCGTGACGGCCGGGGGAACCCGAACAATGTCACTCTCCGGAGTTGTCGGGTTGTCCACTCTCAACTCCGTGTCCACAGATTTCAGGCTACCTCTGGCTTTTCGGCCTGACTGCCCTCACTCTTAGTAGTGGACGGCGGAGTTCGGGCGGACGCGTGTGGTGAGCGCGTCGGGACAGACGGGGACAGCGCATGGAGGCGGTGCGGCTCATCGTGGCGAGCAGGCGTGCCCTGGCGGGGGCGGGCGAGACCCCGGAGGTGATGACGGAGGCGTGGCAGGCACACGCCCTGGCCCAGGCGATCGGCAGTCGTCTCGCCGTCTCCGGACCACCCGAACTGCGGGGCGAGGCCCTCGGACTGACCGAGCTGGCGGGCCGGGGCTGCGGCGTCCTGGGCGCGCCCGTTCTCGACCTGGGCGCTCTGCGGGCCGCCCAGCTCACCGAGTTGGGCGACGCCCGCGAGGCGTTGCTCTGCCTCGGGTGCCTCCTCGCCGAGGTCGGCATAGCCCTCGTCGGGGTCGCCTGCGCGGTGGATGAGCAGGGGACGTACTGGCAGTGCATGGAGGCCATCGACGCGGCCGACGAGTCCCGGGACCGGGTGCTGGAGATGCTGAGGCGGCTGACGGTGCGGGATCAGCGGGTGGTGGAGCGGGATGCGGCGGCCTGGTGACGCTCGCTCCGCGTCTCCGAACGCGCCTTCGCTGAGCCTCCGCCTTCGCCGTGTCTCCGCCCGGGCCTTCGCGGTGTCTTCGCCTTCGCCGCGTCTCCGCTCGCGCCTTCGCTGAGCCTCCGCCTTCGCCGAGCCTCCGCCTTCGCCGCGCCCCGCCCACGCCTTTGCCCCGCCTCTACCCTCGCCCCGCCTCTACCTTCGCCCGCGCCCTCGCGGCGCCTCCGCCCCCGTCCCGCCTCCACCCCCGCCCGCGCCGCGCCTCGCCCCGCCCGCGCCCGTCCTCCCGGCGTCAGCCGCGGTCGGCGTTGGCGTCGGCCTCGACTTCGGCCCTATCGGCCCCGCCCCCGCCCCCGGCCGCGCCGCCCCGGGGCCCCGAGAGATCCGCGTCCAGCTGGGACAGATCGGCGTTGAGCGCCGCCATCAGCTCCTCCATCTGCTGGAGCAGCCCCTTCGGCTGTGCGGACGCGCCCGCCTGGGGCACGACTTCCTGGGACACGACGACCTCCTCGGCCCCCGCGCGGGAGGGCCACTGACGAGAGTGACGCCCCGGCGACCGCCGGCGACGGGGGCCGGGCGGTCCGGCTCCGCCCGAGCCAACGATCACCACCGACCCCGGTCACTGGCACGGACCGGCGCCACACGTGGGGTTGACGGATTTCACCCCCCAGGGAGCGGCAGGGGCCGGGCGCCCAGGTGCGGTTGACGACCTCGGAGCGCGAAGGGGAGGCGGTTCGGTACAGCGCGGGGACAGCGGTTCAGTACAGGCGAGCCGAGTGACCGGTGCGTGCATGATGGATGCATGGATCTTCGAGTGTTCACAGAACCGCAGCAGGGAGCGACCTACGAGACGCTGCTCCGCGTCGCCAAGGCCGCCGAAGGCCTCGGCTACGGAGCGTTCTTCCGCTCCGACCACTACTTGCACATGGGCTCGGCCGACGGTCTTCCCGGCCCCACCGACGCCTGGATCACCCTCGCCGGTCTGGCCCGCGAGACCAGCACGATCCGGCTCGGCACCCTGATGACCGCGGGCACCTTCCGGCTGCCCGGCGTCCTCGCCATCCAGGTCGCCCAGGTCGACCAGATGTCGGCCGGCCGGGTGGAGTTGGGCCTCGGCTCCGGTTGGTACGAGACCGAACACGAGGCCTACGGGATCCCGTTCCCCAAGGAGAAGTTCGGCCGGCTGGAGGAACAGCTCGCCATTGTCACGGGCCTCTGGAAGACCCCCGTGGGCGAACGCTTCGACTTCGACGGCAAGTACTACCAGCTGAAGGACTCCCCCGCGCTGCCCAAGCCGGCCCAGCAGCAGGTCCCCGTCCTCATCGGCGGCCACGGCGCGAAGCGGACGCCCGCTCTCGCGGCGCGCTTCGCCGACGAGTTCAACATTCCGTTCGCCTCGATCGAGGACTCCGAGCGGCAGTTCCAGCGGGTCGCGGAGGCGGCGAGGGAGCACGGCCGAGGCGCCGACGACCTCGTCTACTCCAACGCCCTGGTGGCCTGCGTCGGCAAGGACGACAGCGAGGTGAAGCGCCGAGCCGACGCCATCGGGCGTGACGTGGACGAGCTGAAGGCGAACGGCCTGGCGGGGTCTCCCGCCGAGGTCGTCGAACGGATCGCCCAGTACCAGGCCGTCGGATCGCAGCGTATGTATCTCCAGATGCTGGACCTCGACGACCTGGACCACCTGGAACTGATCGCGGCCGAGGTCATGCCCCAGCTCGGCTAGCGCGACCCGAGTGGTCCGCGCCCCGGGCCACCGTGCCCCGCGCGGACCACGGTCAGGTCAGCAGTTCGGCCAGCCGCCGCCAGGCTTCCCGCGGGAGCGCGTCGCGGCTCCGGCCGTCGACCAGTTGCAGGGCCACATGGTCCGCTCCGGCCGTGCGGAATGCCTCGATCCGCGCGCGGATCCGGTCGTCGTCACCCCAGGCGAAGAGCGCGTCGACCAGCCGGTCGCTGCCGCCGTCCGCGAAGTCGTCCTCGGTGAAGCCGAACTTGAGCAGCGCGTTCGTGTAGTTCGGCAGGCCGAGGTAGGGGGCGAGGCTGCCGCGGGCCGTCGAGCGGGCCCGCTCCGGGTCCGTCTCCAGGACCACCTTCGTCTCGGGCGCCAGCAGCGGAGCGTCGCCGAGGATCTCGCGGGCGACCGCGGCGTGCTCGGGAGTGACCAGATACGGGTGCGAGCCGGCGGCCCGGTCGCGCGACAGCTCCAGCATCCGAGGGCCGAGCGCCGCCAGCACCCGGCGCTCGGCGGGCACACCCGCCGCGTCCAGGGCGTCGAGATGGCCGACCATGGCCGAGTAGGGGCGGCGGTACCGCTCCGCCAACTTGGCGTGGCTCACCCCGAGTCCGAGCAGGAAGCGGCCGGGATGCGCCGCCTCCACCTCGGCGAACCGGGCCGCGGTCTCGGCCGCCTCGTGCTGCCAGATGCTCTGGATGCCGGTCGCGACAATCAGCCGCGAGGTCGCCTCGATGAGCGGCACGGCATTGCGCACCTCGCTGTTGCCGCCCAACCAGACGGCGCCGAAACCGAGTTCCTCCAGTTCGGCCGCCGCCTCGGCGAGCTCCCCGCGCCTGGTGGGATCCTCGGAACGCAGCCCGACACTCCAGACGCCGTACGGTCCGACGGCCTCCTTCAAGGAGCCCGCGTCGTCCACGGCCCTGACCTCGTTCATCGCTTCCGGTCCCTCCGGTGGGGTGCGGTTTCATGCCTGTGCAAGGCAGTGTCGGCAACCGGCGGCCCTCCGGGGCTATTCCACGCCGGTCCGGCCGCCGGAAAATTCCCGGGTCCGCCCGGGACGTTCGCTGTACGTTGAGCGGACGACCGGTGCGGCGATGCTCCGCACTCCCGGTTTCCGCAGCTCAGCAGATGTTTCGAGGCTACCCACCGTGTTCCTGACGATCACCGCGACCGGCTCCCCGGAGCGCCCCGCCACCGACCTCGGCTACCTGCTGCACAAGCATCCCGACAACGCGCAGGCGTTCTCGACGTCCTACGGAACGGCGCACGTCGTCTACCCCGAGGCGTCCGACGAGCGGTGCACCGCCGCGCTGATCCTCGAACTCGACGCGGTCGCGATGGTCCGGCGCGGCAAGGGCAAGGGCCGCGGCGGCGCCCCCGACGCCGCGCTCGCGCAGTACGTCAACGACCGCCCGTACGCGGCCTCCTCGCTGCTCGCGGTCGCGCTGAGCGCGGTGTTCTCCAGCGCCATGAAGGGCCAGTGCAACGCCAGGCCCGAGCTGCCCGCCCGGCCCCTGCCGCTCCGCGTCGAGGTGCCCGCGCTGCCCGCCCGCGGTGGCGTGGACCTCGTACGAGGCCTGTTCGAGCCGCTGGGCTGGACGGCGACGGTCGAGGCCGTGCCGCTGGACACGGAGTTCCCCGAGTGGGGCGACTCGCGATACGTCAGCCTCGTACTGGAGTCGGCACGACTGACCCTGTCCGAGGCCCTGCGGCACCTGTACGTCCTCCTGCCGGTGCTGGACGACGCCAAGCACTACTGGGTCTCCTCCGACGAGGTCGACAAGCTGCTGCGCGCGGGCGAGGGCTGGCTGCCGGACCACCCCGAGCAGCAGTTGATCACCAGCCGGTACCTCTCGCGGCGCTGGTCCCTGACGCGCGCGGCGACGGAGCGGCTGGAACTGGTCCGGCTCGCCGAGGCCGACGACAGCGCGGTCGAGGAGATCGACAACGCGGTGGCCGGGGAGACGGAGGCGGACTCCCAGGACGCCGCTGACGCGGATGACGCGGCGGCCACGACGGACACGGCTGGCTCCCAGGCCACGGGGGACACCCCGGGCACTGGGGACACCCGGAGCACCGGCGACACCCCGGACCCGGCCGACAAGACCGTGTCGCTCGCCGTCCAGCGGCGGGACGCCATCCTCGCGGCGCTGCACGCGTCCGGCGCGGCACGGGTGCTCGATCTCGGCTGCGGGCAGGGCCAGTTGGTGCAGGCATTGCTCAAGGACACGCGGTTCGACGAGATCGTCGGTGTCGACGTGTCGATGCGGGCGCTCACCGTCGCCTCGCGGCGGCTCAGGCTGGACCGCATGGGGGAGCGGCAGGCCGCGCGCGTGAAGCTCATCCAGGGCTCGCTCGCGTACACCGACAAGAGGCTCAGGGGATACGACGCCGCCGTGCTCAGCGAGGTCGTCGAGCACCTCGACCTGCCGCGGCTGCCCGCCCTGGAGTACGCGGTGTTCGGCTCCGCGCGTCCGAGGACCGTGCTCGTGACCACACCGAACGTCGAGTACAACGTGCGCTGGGAGACCCTCCCGGCAGGTCACTCCCGGCACGGCGACCACCGCTTCGAGTGGACGCGCGCGGAGTTCCGGACCTGGGCGGCGCGGGTCGCCGCAAGGCACGGCTACGACGTGGGGTTCGTGCCGGTCGGGCCCGACGACCCGGAGGTGGGACCGCCCACCCAGATGGCGGTGTTCGAGATGACCACGAAGGAGGAGAAGGCGGCATGACCGACACCAAGGGGCGCGTCCTGCCCGTCACCGACCTCTCCCTCGTGGTCCTCGTCGGGGCGTCGGGATCGGGCAAGTCCACCTTCGCCCGCAGGCACTTCAAGCCGACCGAGGTCATCTCCAGCGACTTCTGCCGCGGTCTCGTCGCCGACGACGAGAACGACCAGAGCGCCAGCGGCGACGCCTTCGACGTGCTGCACTACATCGCGGGCAAGCGGCTCGCGGCCGGCCGGCGCACGGTCGTCGACGCGACGAACGTGCAGCAGGAGGGCCGCAAGCAGCTCATCGAACTCGCCAGGCAGTACGACGTGCTGCCCATCGCCATCGTGCTCGACGTGCCCGAGGAGGTCTGCGCCGCGCGCAACGCCGCACGCGTCGACCGCGCCGACATGCCGCGCCGCGTCATCCAGCGCCACACCCGCGAACTCCGCCGTTCCCTGCGCCACTTGGAGCGCGAGGGGTTCCGCAAGGTGCACGTCCTGCGGGGCGTGGAGGAGGCCGAGAGCGCCGAGATCCGCACCGAGAAGCGGTACAACGACCTCACCCACCTCACCGGACCCTTCGACGTCATCGGCGACATCCACGGCTGCGCCTCCGAGTTGGAGACCCTGCTCGGCAGGCTCGGCTACGTCGACGGGGTGCACGCGGAAGGACGTACGGCCGTCTTCGTCGGCGACCTCGTCGACCGCGGCCCGGACACTCCCGGCGTGCTGCGCCGCGTGATGTCCATGGTCGGATCCGGCAACGCCCTCTGCGTGCCCGGCAACCATGAGAACAAGCTCGGCCGCCACCTCAAGGGCCGCCAGGTCCAGCACACCCACGGACTCGCCGAGACCATCGAGCAGTTGACGGCGGAGAGCGACGAGTTCCGCGCTCAGGTAAGGGAGTTCGTCGACGGGCTGGTCAGTCACTACGTCCTGGACGGCGGACGGCTCGTCGTCTGCCACGCGGGGCTGCCCGAGAAGTACCACGGCCGTACGTCGGGCCGGGTCCGTTCGCACGCGCTGTACGGGGACACCACCGGCGAGACGGACGAGTTCGGGCTGCCGGTGCGCTACCCGTGGGCGGAGGACTACCGGGGCCGGGCGGCCGTCGTGTACGGCCACACCCCCGTGCCCACGGCGACCTGGCTGAACAACACGATCTGCCTGGACACCGGTGCCGTCTTCGGCGGCAAGCTCACCGCGCTGCGCTGGCCGGAGCGCGAACTCGTCGACGTACCGGCGGAGCGGGTCTGGTACGAGCCGGCCAGGCCGCTGGCCACCGAGGCGCCCGGCGGCCACGAGGGGCGGCCGCTCGACCTCGCGGACGTGCACGGACGGCGGGTCGTCGAGACACGGCACGCGGGCCGGGTGTCGGTCCGGGAGGAGAACGCGGCGGCGGCCCTGGAGGTCATGAGCCGCTTCGCCGTGGACCCGCGGCTGCTGCCGTACCTGCCGCCGACGATGGTACCGACCGCGACCTCGCACGTCGAGGGCTACCTGGAGCACCCCGCCGAGGCCTTCGCGCAGTACGAGCGGGACGGGGTCGCGCGGGTCGTGTGCGAGGAGAAGCACATGGGGTCGCGGGCGGTGGTCCTGGTGTGCCGGGACGCCGAAGCCGCGCGGGAGCGGTTCGGGGCGGACGGGCCCACCGGCGCGCTGTACACGCGTACCGGGCGCCCCTTCTTCGGCTCCGCCGAGGTGACGGAGGAGGTCCTCGGGCAGGTGCGCGCCGCCGTGGACGCGGCCGGACTGTGGGATGAGCTGGAGACCGACTGGGTGCTGCTCGACGCCGAGTTGATGCCGTGGTCGCTGAAGGCGTCCGGGCTGCTGCGGACGCAGTACGCCGCTGTCGGCGCCGCCTCCGGGGCGGTGTTCCCCGGGGCGCTGGCCGCGCTCGAAGGGGCGGCGGCGCGTGGTGTCGACGTACGGGACCTGCTGGGCCGGCAGCGCGAACGGGCCGCCGACGCGGCGGCGTTCACCGACGCCTACCGGCGCTACTGCTGGACCACCGACGGGCTGGAGGGCGTTCGCCTCGCGCCCTTCCAGATCCTCGCGGTGCACGGGCGCAGCCTGGCCGCGCTCCCGCACGACCAGCAGCTCGGCCTCATCGACCGCCTCGTGGAGAACGACGCGGGCGGGCTGCTGCGGACGACCCGGCGGCTGTACGTCGACACGGCGGATCCCGAGTCCGTGCGGGCGGGGGTCGACTGGTGGCTGGAGATGACCGGGCGTGGGGGTGAGGGCATGGTCGTCAAGCCGCTCGGGGCGTTGGTGCGGGATGAGAAGGGGCGGCTGGTGCAGCCCGGTATCAAGTGCCGGGGGCGGGAGTATCTGCGGATCATCTACGGTCCGGAGTACACCCGGCCCGAGAACCTCGCCCGGCTGCGGGGGCGGTTCCTCAACCACAAGCGGTCTCTCGCCATCCGGGAGTACGCGCTCGGTCTTGAAGCCCTTGACCGGCTCGCGGAGGGCGAGCCGCTGTGGCGGGTCCACGAGGCGGTGTTCGGGGTACTGGCCCTGGAGTCGGAACCGGTGGATCCACGACTGTAGGGTTTCTCGCCCCCTCCGCCCCTTCCCGTCCCGTTCCTGGGGGCTGCCGCCCCCAGACCCCCGCTTCGCGCTGACGCGCTCGTCCTCAAACGCCGGACGGGCTGAAAAGGATTTCAGCCCTCCGGCGTTTGAGGAGCGGGGGTTCGGGGGCGGAGCCCCCGAGAGACGGGACGGGTAGGGGCGGAGGGGGCGAAAAAACCTCACCCCACCAACCGCAGCCGCACACCCGCCACCCCCACCCGCACGGTCTGCCCCCAGACCAGTTCCACCGCGTCCCCCTCCATCCCGTCCCCGAAGGCGATGAGCCGATCCGACTCCACGGTGAGCTGAAGCCGCGCCCCCACGGAGAGATGCCCCGCGACCAGCGAGGTCCCGGTGACCGGCGACGGCCACGCCTCCCGCACGAACCACAACAGCCGCTCCTCCGTGGCCCCGGGCAGCACCAGCCCCCCACCCCGCTCCTGCCACACGGACCGCAGCCACCCGCTCGCCCCGGTCCCCGTGCCGACGAGCACGCCGGACGAGGCCTGGGGCTCGACGGCACCCCTGTCGTCGTCGAGCCCCAGGCGGTACCGGACGGTCTGGTGTCCGGCCGCCCCGAGGTAGATCTCGTTGAGCGCCAGCAGCCGCTGCGTGTCGTCGGCCACGGCCTCGACCATGGTGAGTTCGTCGACCGCCCCGGCCCGGGACACCGCCGAGGCGATCAACGCGCCCGCATCGGCGGCCCGGTGGCGTACCAGCACGCCGGGATTGCGCCCGGGATCGGTGTCGATGCCGACAACGGGCTGCCCCGCCAGGTACTTGGCGACGTTGGCGACCAGCCCGTCCTGTCCGACGACGACCACGACGTCCTCGGGCGCGAACAGGAACCGGTCCAGGTCGGCGCGCTCCACCCGGGCCTGACGCCACGTCAGCGGAATCCCGGCGGCGATCTCGTCCAGCGCCCGCCGCGTCCGGCGGCTCCGCTCAGCCACCTCCTCGATGTCCCGTCCCCGGGAGGCGAGGAAGAACGCCGCCTGTCCGTGCGTGCCGTGCCGGGCCACCAACTCCTCGTACTCCGTGGTGCGGTGGACCAGCACGATCCGTGGCGCGAGACTCACGCCGGACCCTCCGAGGTCCCGCCCAGCCGGGAGAGCAGTCCCGTCAGGACGTCCGGCGAGACGGTGACGCTGTCGATCCGCGGCAGGTTCTCGGCGAGCCGCGTCCCCGTCAGGGCGTGCAGCGTGGCGACGTCGACGTCCGCGTGGACCCGCAGCCAGGCCGCCTGTGCCTCGGCCCGTGCCTGGCCGAGACCGCGCGCGGCCTCCGCCTCGGCCTTGGCGAGCCGCACGGCCCGGGTGGCCTCGGCGTCCGCGAGGCGGACCGTCCGCGCCGCCTCCGCCGTGGCGCGCACCGCGTCCGCCGCCGCGTGCTCCTCCGCCTCGCGCCGGGCGTTCGTACCGCGCTGGTCGACCAACTGCTCCTCGCGCCGCGCGAGTTCGATCTGGCTGGCGAGTTCGTTCTCGGCGATGGCGCGCTCCCGCTCGACCGCGACGGCACGGCGTTCGTAAGTCGCCTTGTCCGCGTCCTGCTGGATCTGCTCGCGGGCGGGGGTGCGCAGGGCCCGCTCCACCTCGGGCTCGGGGCGCAGCGCGACGACCCGTACGGCGACGACCTCGATCCCCGTCGCCGGCAGCCGGGGTTCCGCGTCGAGCCCGCCCGCGATCCGTTCCCGTACCGCCGCGACCCCGTCCATCAGGGCGGCGGCCAGCGACGTGCGGGCCAGTACGTCCAGCGCGTGCTGCTGGGCCGTCTCCGTCAGCAGCGAGCCGAGCTGTTCGAGGGGCGCGCCGCGCCAGGTGCCCGTGTCGGGGTCGATGGAGAAGTCCAGGCGCGCGGCGGCGATCGCGGGGTCGCTGACCCGGTAGGTGACGGTCGCCTGCACCGCGACGTCCTGGAAGTCGGACGTACGGGCGTGGAAGGTCATCGCCAACTCCCGGTCGTCGACCGGGACTTCGGAGAGCGCCGCGGTCAGGGACCGGTACCAGAAGCTGAGCCCGGGGCCGTCGTGCACCAGTTGGCCGGACCGGTGGTGCCGGACATGGGCGGTCGGCGCTCCGCGCAGATGGCGCCAGCCGAGACGGCGGGTGATGTCGGCCATGGGTAACCCCCTCGTCGTGGCGGCCCGGTGGCCGACACGACCTTCGCCAGTCGTTCTCGTCAGCACGACGATAATACGGAAGCGGGATTATCGTCAAGGGGACGAAATCAAAGGAAGTGGGCTGCTCAGCCCGATCGGGGGGTGAACACGCGTCCGGTTGGTCAGGATGGAGGCATGGGATTCCAAGTCGACTCCGAGGCCGGGCGGCTCCGCCGCGTCATCCTGCACCGGCCGGATCTAGAGCTCAAAAGGCTCACCCCCAGTAACAAGGACGCCCTGCTCTTCGACGACGTGCTGTGGGTGCGCCGAGCGCGCGCCGAGCACGACGGGTTCGCGGACGTGCTGCGTGACCGCGGGGTCACCGTCCATCTCTTCGGCGACCTGCTGACCGAGGCCCTGGAGATCCCGGCGGCCCGGTCGCTCGTCCTGGACCGCGTCTTCGACGAGAAGGAGTACGGGCCGCTGGCCACCGACCATCTCAGAGCCTCCTTCGAGGCCCTGCCCGCTCCCGAACTGGCCGCGGCGCTGGTCGGCGGCATGACCAAGAGGGAGTATCTGGACGCCCATCTGGAGCCGACCTCCGTGCGCTTCCACGTCATGGACCTGGACGACTTCCTGCTCGGCCCGCTCCCCAACCACCTCTTCACCCGGGACACCTCCGCCTGGATCTACGACGGGGTCTCCATCAACGCCATGCGCTGGCCGGCCCGGCAGCGCGAGACCGTGCACTTCGAGGCGATCTACCGGCACCACCCGCTCTTCCGCGACGAGACCTTCAGCCTCTGGTCGCAGGGGCAGGCGGACTACCCTTCCACCATCGAGGGCGGAGACGTGCTGGTCATCGGCAACGGCGCGGTGCTCATCGGCATGAGCGAGCGGACCACGCCGCAGGCCGTCGAGATGCTCGCGCACAAGCTGTTCGAGGCCGGGTCCGCGAGCACCATCGTGGCGCTCGACATGCCCAAGCGGCGGGCCTTCATGCACCTCGACACGGTGATGACGATGGTCGACGGCGACACCTTCACGCAGTACGCCGGCCTCGGCATGCTCCGCTCGTACACCATCGAACCGGGCGTGGGGGACAAGGAGTTGAAGGTCACCGACCACCCTCCGGAGCACATGCACCGCGCGATCGCCGGGGCGCTGGGCCTGAGCCGGATCCGTGTCCTCACCCCCACCCAGGACGTGCACGCGGCCGAGCGCGAGCAGTGGGACGACGGCTGCAACGTGCTCGCCGTCGAACCGGGGATCGTGGTCGCCTACGAGCGGAACGCGACCACCAACACCCATCTGCGTAAGCAGGGCATCGAGGTGATCGAGATTCCGGGGAGTGAGCTCGGGCGCGGCAGGGGCGGGCCGCGCTGTATGAGCTGCCCGGTGGAACGAGAGGCCGTATAGAAATTCTAATCATCGTATAGAATTCCAATGTCTCTCCGTCTTCGACCCCCGTGATCCTGGAGCGCTTCCATGGCGACAGTCCCGACCGCCCTCACCGGCCGCCACTTCCTCAAGGAGCTGGACTTCACGGAGGAGGAGTTCCGCGGGCTGCTCGAACTGTCCGCCGAGCTGAAGGCGGCCAAGAAGGCCGGGACCGAGACGCGGCACCTGAAGGGCAGGAACATCGCGCTGATCTTCGAGAAGACCTCGACGCGCACGCGCTGCGCGTTCGAGGTCGCGGCGGCGGACCAGGGCGCCTCGACGACGTATCTCGATCCGTCCGGTTCGCAGATGGGGCACAAGGAGTCGGTGAAGGACACCGCGCGGGTGCTCGGCCGGATGTTCGACGCGATCGAGTACCGGGGGGACAGCCAGGACGCCGTCGAGGAACTGGCCGCCCATGCCGGGGTGCCCGTCTACAACGGCCTGACCGACGACTGGCACCCCACCCAGATGCTCGCCGACGTGCTCACGATGACGGAGCACTGCGACAAGCCGCTGGGCGTAATCGCCTTCGCCTATCTCGGCGACGCCCGCTTCAACATGGGCAACTCGTACCTGATCACCGGCGCGCTGCTCGGCATGGACGTCCGGATCGTCGCCCCGCGGGCCTACTGGCCCACCGACGAGATCGTCGACCGGGCCCGCAAGCTCGCCGAGAACAGCGGCGGCCGCGTCACGCTCACCGAGAATGTCACCGAGGGCGTCCGGGGCGCCGACTTCGTCGCCACCGACGTCTGGGTCTCTATGGGCGAGCCGAAGGAGGTCTGGGACGAACGGATCGGCGCGCTGTCGCCGTACGCCGTGACGATGGACGTACTGCGCGCCACCGGCAACCCCGAGGTGAAGTTCCTGCACTGCCTGCCGGCCTTCCACGACCTGGGCACGAAGGTCGGACGGGAGATCTTCGAGCGGCACGGCCTGGACTCGCTGGAGGTCACCGACGAGGTCTTCGAGTCGGCGCACTCGGTCGTCTTCGACGAGGCCGAGAACCGGCTGCACACGATCAAGGCGGTGCTCGTCGCGACCCTCGCCTGAGCCGTCGTACGGCGGGCTCGGCGCCGGTCGCCGCGCGGGCGCTACGCGGGTCGTCGCTGGGGCGGTACGACCGGCAGCCTGAACCAGACCGCCTTGCCGGAGTCGGTGGGGCGGTGGCCGCAGGACGAGCTGAGGGTGCGGATCAGCAGGAGACCGCGTCCGTGCTCCTGCCAGGGATCGGGCTCGCGGGCCGGGTCGGGGACCGTGAGATCGCCGGGCGGCGCGGGGTCCGGATCGTGCACCTCGACCTTGCAGCCGGTCGGGACCAGTTCCACGACCAGCTCTATGGGGCCGTCCCCGGCGGTGTGCTCCACGGCGTTGGCCACCAGCTCCGCCGTGAGCAGCTCGGCGGTGTCACAGTCGGCCGCGTGCTCCAGCTCGGCCAGTGCGGTGCGCACCAGCGCACGGGCGACCGGCACTGCCGCGGCGGTGTGCGGCAGCGCGATCCGCCAGGAGGCGGAGGCGAAAGCGGGAGTGTCGGGCAAGGCGGGTCCGTTCATGGAGCAGGATGTCCTGCTTTCAACTTTAGAGATGGTACGACCTGACCGGACAGAGGCGCCCGGCGGGCTTATTCCGGGACTTTCGACCCGGCTTCAGGCTGTGTACCCAGGTGAACGGCCGGCGCCCCCCGCGTGGCTCCCGCCGTTACGGGGCTATAGACGATCCGTGACTCCATGACGGGTCTGTCGTGCATCCAAGGCGCATCCGTGACGGGAGTGACAGGTGGGGCACAGGTTCGCGAGGTGGCGCCGGTCCGCCTCCGACGGGCCCGGACGCGCGGACGCCCCCGCGCACGCCGGCTCGTGCCGGGTGCCCGGGGGCGTCGGACGGTCTGCTACGAGGAGAGCTCGGCCATTCCCGCCGTCAGGGTCGAGCCGTCCGCCGGATCGATCAGAAGGAACGCGCCGGTGCGGCGTACCTCGGCGTAGTCGTCGAGCGCGAGCGGCTCGGCGGTACGCAGGGTGATCGTGCCGAGGTCGTTCGCCGCGAGCTCGGTAGCGTCGCCCAGGTCCCTGACGATCGCCTTCACGGTCCGTGTCGTGTGCCGGACGAGGACCCGGTCGCCGACGCGCAGCGCCCGGTCGGCCAGGTGGCAGACGGACGCCCGTACGTCCTGGGTGAGGGCGGGCGCGGCCGGTCCCGCCGTGATCATGTCGCCGCGCGAGATGTCCCGCTGGTCGACCAGCCGCAGGCTCAGCGACTGGGGCGCGTACGCGAGGTCCGCCTCCGTGCCGAGTACGTCGATGCCGGTGATCTCGGAGCTCTCGCCGGACGGGTGGACGGTCACGCGGTCGCCGACCCGCAGGGTGCCGGACACCAACTGGCCCGCGTAGTGGCGGGTTTCGCCGTGCCGGATCACGTACTGCACCGGGAAGCGCGCCGGGGCGGACGCGACGTCGGAGCCGACCGGCACGGTCTCCAGGAACTCCAGGAGCGCCGGCCCCTCGTACCAGCCCATGTGCGCCGAACGCTCCACCACGTTGTCGCCGCACAGCGCGGACACCGGGACGGGCGTGAAGCCGGGCAGGCCCAACTCGGCGGCGTGGCCCGCGAAGTCCTCGACGATGCGGTCGAAGTCCTTCTCGTCGTACCCCACGAGGTCCATCTTGTTGACGGCGAGGACGACGTGCGGGACGCGGAGCAGGGCGGCGACGGCGGCGTGCCTGCGGGTCTGCTCGATGACACCGTTGCGGGCGTCTACGAGGACGACGGCGAGGTCGGCGGTGGAGGCGCCGGTGACCATGTTGCGGGTGTACTGCACGTGGCCGGGGGTGTCGGCGAGGATGAACCGGCGGCGCGCGGTCGCGAAGTAGCGGTAGGCGACGTCGATCGTGATGCCCTGTTCCCGCTCGGCGCGCAGGCCGTCGGTGAGGAGGGCGAGGTCCGGGGTGTCCTGGCCCCGGTTCCGCGAGGCGCGTTCGACGGCTTCCAGTTGGTCGGTGAGGATCGACTTGGAGTCGTGCAGCAGCCGTCCTACGAGGGTGGACTTGCCGTCGTCGACCGAACCGGCCGTCGCGAACCGCAGCGTGTCGACGGTGGCGGGCGCTGCGGCCGTGTCGATGGCGGTGGGCGCTCCGACCCTGTCGATGGCGGTGGTCGTGCCGACCATGGCGGTGGTCGTGCCGACCATGGCGGTGGTGGTGCTGGTCATGTCTAGAAGTACCCCTCGCGTTTGCGGTCTTCCATCGCGGCCTCGGACATTTTGTCGTCGGCGCGGGTGGCGCCGCGTTCGGTGAGGCGGGAGGCGGCGATCTCGGCGATGACGGCGTCCAGGGTGGTGGCGGTGGAGTCGACGGCGCCGGTGCAGGACATGTCGCCGACGGTGCGGTAGCGGACGAGGCGTTTCTCGACGGTCTCGCTGTCCTTGGGGCCGCCCCAGTCGCCGGCGGTGAGCCACATGTTGGCGCGTGGGAAGACTTCGCGTTCGTGGGCGAAGTAGATGTCGGGGAGTTCGATGTGTTCGCGGGCGATGTACTGCCAGACGTCGAGTTCGGTCCAGTTGGAGAGGGGGAAGACGCGGACGTGTTCGCCGGGTGCGTGGCGGCCGTTGTAGAGCTGCCAGAGTTCGGGGCGTTGGCGGCGGGGGTCCCATTGGGAGAATTCGTCGCGCAGGGAGAAGACGCGTTCTTTGGCGCGGGCTTTTTCCTCGTCGCGGCGTCCGCCGCCGAAGACGGCGTCGAAGCGTTCGGTCTGGATCTTCTCCGTCAGCGGGAGGGTCTGGAGGGGGTTGCGGGTGCCGTCGGGGCGTTCGCGCAGGATGCCGCGGTCGATGTAGTCCTGGACGGAGGCGATGTGGAGGCGCAGTCCGTGCTGTTCCACGGTGCGGTCGCGGTAGGTGAGGACTTCGGGGAAGTTGTGGCCGGTGTCGACGTGGAGGAGGGTGAAGGGGATCGCGGCGGGTGCGAAGGCTTTGAGGGCGAGGTGGAGCATGACGATGGAGTCCTTGCCGCCGGAGAAGAGGATCACCGGTCGTTCGAACTCGCCCGCGACCTCGCGGAAGATGTGCACCGCCTCGGACTCCAACGCGTCCAAGTGCGAGATCCTGTAGGACCGTTCGGCCGTCGCGGAGATCACAGGAGCCCCCTCGCCGCGAGCACCGCGTGCACGCGGGCCGCGGACTCCTCCGGGGTCTGCGTGTGTGTCTCCAGCGTGAGAGCCGGGTCGCTCGGCGGCTCGTAGGGATCGTCGACGCCGGTCAGCCCGCTGATCTCACCGGCGGCCTGCTGGGCGTACAGCCCCTTCACATCGCGCTCGCTGCACACCTCGACCGGGGTGGCGACATGCACCTCGACGTACGGCGTCCCGCTCGCCTCGTGCCGTTTGCGGACGGCCTCGCGGCTGTCGGCGTACGGCGCGATGACGGGGACCACCGCCAGGACTCCGTTGCGCGCGAGCACCTCGGCGACCAGCCCGATGCGCTGCACGTTCGTGTGGCGGTCCGCGCGGGAGAAGCCGAGGCCCGCGGAGAGGAAACGTCTGATCTCGTCGCCGTCGAGGACCTCCACGCGGTGCCCCTCGGCCCTCAGGCGGGCGCCCAGAACGCCGGCGATGGTCGTCTTGCCCGCGCTCGGCAGACCCGTGAGCCAGACGGTGGCTCCCTGAGCCCTTGCCGTGGTGGTCATACGTGCAGTCCTCTTCCTGTCCTGGCGTCGTGCGGCTCACGACGCTAGGTAAGAAAGATGAGAGGAGGGACGGAGGAGGCTGAGCGTTCCCTTAGCGACCGATGATGTAACCGAGGTCACACATCTTGCGGGTCTCCCGGCGTATCCCGACGGCCCAAGTCCGGCTCCCCGGCCCGCTCGGGTACGTCCGCGAAGGCCGCCCCCGCGTTCCGCAGCCGCTCGTGCAGTGCCCGGAAGACGGTGGCCGAGCGGACCCCGGGCCAGTCCTGCGGGAGCAGTGCGGCGGGCAACCCCGGGTCGGTGTAGGGGAGATGGCGCCAGGAGTCCAGGGCGAGCAGGTAGTCGCGGTAGGCCTCCTCGGGCGGGGTGTCCGCGCGCCGCTGCCAGTCGTGCAGGACGTGCGCGTGCTCGTCGAGGAACTCCTCGTGCCGCTTGGCGATGGAGGCGAGGTCCCACCAGCGCGCCACCGCGTCCGCCGTCGCCGCGAAACCCAGGTGTTCCCCTCGGAACAGCTCCACGTACGGGTCGAGCCGCAGCCGTTCCAGGGTGTGCCGGGCCTCGTCGTACAGCCGCGCCGGGGCGAGCCACACCCCGGGGGCCGCGGTGCCGAAGCCCAGGCCGGCCAGCCGTGAGCGCAGCACATGCCGCTTCTGCCGCTCGGACTCGGGGACGGAGAAGACGGCGACCACCCAGCCGTCGTCCCTGGGCGCGGTCGCCGCGTACACCCGGCGGTCGCCGTCGTCGAGCAGTTGTCGCGCGTCCGGCGACAGCGCGTATCCGGCGGCGCCCGCCTCTGTACGCACGGGTTCCAGCAGACCGCGGCGCTTGAGCCGCGACACCGACGACCGTACGGACGGTGCGTCCACGCCGACCGCGGCGAGGAGGCGGATCAGCTCGGACACCGGCACGGGGCCGGGTGCGAAACGGCCGTACGCGCCGTAGAACGTGACGATGAGGGACCGGGGGGCGTGCTGCTCTGACACGTCGATCACTCTAGTCCGCGAAGATCACTTGGGATCGCCGCAGGTGGGCCTGGTCCACGCCCGCGGACTTGCGGTGCCGCCCGCTGTCCGTGCGCTGCCGGGCCGGGAGGGGCCGGGGACAGGCCTGGACAGCCCTGGGAGATGCCCAGGACTTCCGCAGAACCTCCCCGGGACGTGCTCAGGCGGCGACGGCGAGCTGTCCGGCGAACGCCCGGCGCGGAGCGATCACGCTGCCGTCGGGGTGCAGTTCACCGGAGTCGTCGAAGACGATCGCGCCGTCGCACAGGAGGTTCCAGCCCTGCTCGGGATGGGCCGCCACGATGTGCGGGGCGTTGCCGTCCACGGACGGGGACGAAGACTGGTGGGAACACATGGCGCACCTCCACGTCGTATGCGATGAGTGCCGGCGACGTCGTCGCCGTCCTCGCATACCTAGACCATGCTCGCGCGGCGAACTCATCGGAACAGCCGGCCGTGAAGCGTGACAACACGCGGACAACACTTGGACGTCCCCATGACGGACGGTGCCGACTCGCCACCAAAGGGGTGATGATCCACCGCCATCGGGGTGCCGGACAGCGCCCCCGGGGCCCGGGACCGGTACCTGTGGAGCGCCCATTTGCAGGCCACCCTCCAGGAGGTACTCCCATGCCCGTGCGCCAGACCCTCGGCGCGGCCACCGCCGCCGCGCTGCTCCTGCTCGCCGCCCCGTCGGCCGACGCCCTGTCGGGCCCGTACGACCAGGTGACCATCGACCCGACCGGCACCGTCGGGGCTGACGGAACCATCAGCCTCTCCGGCACCTACCGCTGCCTGAGCGCAGGCGGCCCAGTGTTCGTCTCCTCCTCGGTCTCGCAGGGCGACCCCCGGGTCCGCCAGGGCATCGGCGGCACCTCGGCGGTCTGCGACGGCGCGGTGCACCGCTGGACCAACTCGGAGAAGCGCACACCCGGCACCCTCACGCCGGGCGCCGCCCGCGTCGAGGCCACCCTGATGGAACTGCGCCCCACCGCGGGCGGTCTGCCGCTGCCCGCCTTCCACGCGCAGCGGGAGCAGGACATCTCGCTCACCGAGAGCTGAGCGGGGTCCCGGTGCCGTGGCCGACGGGCGGCGCGGCCGGGTCGCCCCTGCCGCGCCGCTCGACGGCCACCGGATCCGACCGTCAACTGCCGTAGTTTGACGGACATTTCCGGAAGGCATCTGCCGGGCCCGGTTCGCGGAGAGACTGGCCGGGTGTCTGACGTACGAGCGGTCGTGGACCGCGCACTGCTGCGCTGCGCGGCCAGTTGGTCGCCCGAGATGGAACGACTCGTCGCCAGGGCCGGCGGCGGTCCCACGGACGGGCTGCCGACAGCCGCCCGGCTGCTGCACCTGTCCTGGAACGGGGGCGGACGCGCGCCCGCCGTCGCGGCCGTGGCCGTGATGGAGTACGCGCTGGACGTCGGCCCGCGGGAACACGCGCTGCGGCCGTCCTGGGTGCTGCACCTGTGGCTGGCCGAGCGCACCCTCTCCCGCCACCACGCCGACCACCAGCTCTCCGGGGACGTGCGGCACCACCTCGCGGCGCAGCTTCAGGGACGCCACCCGGACGACCCGGTCGCGGTCGCCGCCGCCTATCCCGACCGGCCGTTGCCGCGTCACGGCCGGCCGGCCGACCCGATCGAGCGGCACGTGGCCCAACTGGCCGCCGGCCTGCCGCCGGGCGACCTGGCGCGGTGCAGCCTGCTCGTCCGGCTCGCCCAGACCGCCGCGTTCCGCCACGAGTCCGGGGACACCGGCGCGCTTCCCGAACTCTGGCACTGGGCACGGGCCGCGCACGCCGCCGTCACGCCCGACCACGTCGAGGCCGAACTGGTCGGGCGTACGGCGGTCCACGCCGCGCTCACCTGGTTCCGCGCCCACGGACACGACCGCGACGCCGTCGGCTTCGCCGTGGCCGCCGGACGGACCGCGCTCGACGCCGTGGAGCGGGCACACAGCCAGGGGCTCCGGCACAACCCGCTCGACGTCGCCGCCGTCCATCTGATGCTCGCCATGGCGCTGATGGCCTCGCTGGGCCGGACGCTGGACCTCGCGACGGTCGAGGAGGCGATGGACCACCTTGAGCAGTTCCGCGCCCTGGGACCACCCGACGACCGGGGCGTGTACGCCGTGAACATGGCCTCCCTGCTGGTGGGCCGGGCCTTCCTCAGCGGCTCGCGCGAGGACGTCGCCCGCGCCGACACGCTCTGGGAGGGACTCCAGCGGGACCTGCCGCCCGGCCACCCGATGCTGCCGCACCTCGCGCAGAAGCGGGAGGCGTGCGCGCAGCTGCCCCGTCTCATGCGGTTACTGCCCTTCAACAGCGCCGCCCTGCTCAAGCGGCTGATCCCCATGATGGGGCCGCTGTTCCCCGTCCCCGACCTGCCGCCGATCACGGTGAGCGCGCCGATGGGCCCGGCCGGATACGAGTCTCCGGGGGCCGGTCCCGAGGAGGTCGCCGAGTTCCTGCGCACGGGGGCGCGTCCGCCCGGCGGGCGGGGCACCGCCGGCGGTTCCACCATGGGCGGCCCGCGCGGTGGCCCCGGGGGCTACGGGGCAGCGGGGCCAGGCACCCCCTTCGGAGCGTCGTCGCCGGGTGCCTTTGATCCGGCGGAGTCCGGCGTCGAGTTCGACTGGCCGCCGGGGCCGCCCGCCGACGTGGGGCCGCCAGATCTCCCCATGGCGTCGGACCTGGAAGGGCTGCCGGCCGAGGCCGAGGCGGTCTTCCACGGCCTCACCGGGGTGACCGACGCGGCCCTCGACCCGCGACGGCTGGCCCTGGCCGTCCGCCAGCTCCGCGACCGGCTGGCCGATCCCGCCCTGGACGACGGACGCCGCGGCTGGACGGGGACCGTGCTGATGTCGCTCCTGGTCGCCCAGTACACCTTCAGCGAGGACATCGCGGTCCTGGTGGCGGCCGTCCGTGAGGGCGACGGGATACTCGCGACGCTGCCGCCGACCAGCTCCCGCTACGTCGAACTGCTCAGCTCCGTGGAGGACAGGCGCAGCACCATCGGCGGCCTGTACCAGCACGAAGCCACCATGGTCCGCGCCCGTGACGCCCTGCGCTGGGCACTGGACCGGCTCCCCGAGGAATCCCTGAGCCGGATCGGCTGCGCCATCTTCTACGTCCAGTCCGTGGTGCACGTCGCCGTGGTGCGCCGGGACATCGGCCAGGTGCGGCAGGCCCGACGGCTCCTGGACACCGTCGCGGCCCGGCTCGACGTGGCGGTGAACGAGGGCGGACCGCAGGCCGAGCAGATGAAACGCGTGCGCGTCGGGCTCGGTCAGATCAGCGACCTCGTCGACATCGCCGACGCCGAGCTCAAGGGCGATCCGCACGCGCTCGAGGAGAAGGACATCGTGTGGCGGCCGGAGGCCGAGGCGATGATGCCGCCGATGGTCCGGTTCGAGAACGCCAGGAACGCGCTGGGCCGGGCGATCGAGCTGCGCGACTGGGACCGCGCCACGGACGCCGCCGCCGTCGCCCTGGAGATGCTCCCGCTGCTCACCTCGCCGGCACTGCACCGCGACGACCGCCAGGCCGTGGCGCGCAGAACCCTGCTCGGCAACCGCTACCCCGGCGCGTCCTCGTCGGGCCCGGCCGGTGAGGTCCCCGACCAGCTCACCGGCACCAGCCTGGGCCGCACCGGATGCGCCGTCGCCCTCGCCGCCGGACGGACCGAAGAGGCGGCGGTACTGCTGGAGTTGGGCCGCGCCGTGCTCATGAGCCAGGACCTGGAGGCGCGCGGCGACGTGTCGGACCTGGCCGCCGTCCACCCCGACCTCGCCGCCGCCTTCACCGATCTGTCGAACCGTCTGCTCGACCACCAGGACACCGCGCGGGACGGCCCCCCGGAGCGGGCCCGGGAGCAGCACGCGGTCGTCGGACAGTGGCGCGGGCTGATCGACGACATCAGGCGCCGACCGGGTTTCGAGACGTTTCTCCGTGCCCCGGCCGTCGAGCGGATGCGCGCCGAGGCCGCCGAGGGGCCCATCGTGCTGATCAACGTCGACCGGCTGCGCTGCGACGCCCTCGTGGTCACCACCGACGCCGTCCGGTGCGTGCCGCTCGACATCACCGAAGGGCTGCTGGCGCACACCGCACGGGACTTCCTCGCCGCCGCGGCCGTGGACCGTGACGAGTCCACCGCCCGGCAGGAGGAGGCACGCGAGACGGTGTTCCGCACCCTCGAACTGCTGTGGGACCGCATAGCCGAACCGGTGCTCCGCGCCGCCGGACTCACCGAACCGGTCCCGGACGACACCCCTCGGTCCGCGGTGCCCCGGCTGTGGTGGTCGGCCTCCGGACCGCTCGCCCACCTGCCGCTGCACGCCGCCGGGTACCACCGAGAGGCGGAACTGCCCGCCCGGCGGTCGGTGCTGGACCGGGTGGCCTCGTCGTACACCCCGGGCATCCGGGCCCTGCGTCACGCGAGGCAGGCACCGCGGGCCCGCAAGGTCACCGGGCCGAACCTGGTGATCGGCCAGCCGACCGGCGAGAACGGCACGCCCGGTGGCTCGGCGCGCGAGGTCGAGGAGGTCACCCGGGCCCTGACGGGGCTGGTCGTCCTCGACGGGGACGCGGCCCGGGTCGACAGCGTGCTGGCCGCGCTGCCGTCCGCCGTCGTCGTGCACTTCGCCTGCCACGGCGTCAGCGACCCCGTCGACCCGTCGCGGAGCCGGCTGGAACTGGCCGACGGTCCGCTGGAGGTGACCGCTGTCGCCCGCCAGCGGCTGCCCGAGGCGCAGCTCGCGGTGCTGCTCGCCTGCCACACCTCGCGCACCGACCGTCTGCCGGACGAGGCGATCCACCTGGCCTCCGCGTTCCAGACCGCGGGATACCCGCAGGTGGTCGGAGCGCTCTGGGACGCGGCGGACATGGTGTCGGTACGGCTCGCCGGACGCCTCTACCGGTCGCTGCGCGGATACGGCGCCGGCCTCGACGTCACCGACACCGGCCGGGCCCTGCACACCGTGGTCCGCGGCCTGCGCGAGCGCTACCCCACGAGCCCGGCCGTCTGGGCGCCGTACGTCCACACCGGCCGCTGAAAGCACCGACAGCACGACACAGCACAGCACCGACAGCACGAGCAGAGAAGAGGACGAGGGATGGGCGCATCGATCGGACCGGAGCTGGCGTGGGACGTGCGGCAGGTGCTGCACGCCGTGCTCGACTGGCGTCTGCCGCCCGACGCATGGGACGAGACCGGCCGGCTGGTGGCCGCGCTCGGCGCGGCCGTCGAGGAGGGCAAGGCGACGGAGGCGGACCGGCTGACCGCCGAACTGGAGACCTGCGGCCGGCGGGCCAGGCGGATGGGTGTCCCGCCGCAGGACCCACCGGCCCCCGACGGCAAGGTGCCCGTGCCGCCCGTGGTGCGCGAGCGGGCGGTCGCCCTGCTGCACGCCGTCGACCCGCGGCCCACCGCCGGACGCGGCGACACCGGGTCCGCCGCGTCCGGCGGTCCACCGCCCGCACGGTGAACGCACCCGCGGGACACGGTCGTACGGTGAACACCCGGGCGGGACAGGGCGGTTCGGGCGGAGAGGGTCGGTGATGGTCCCGGAGCTCGTGAACGTCGGGATCGGCCTGGTCACCAGCCTGCTGGGCGCCCTGCTCGGACGGCTCTGGGAGCGGGGGCGCCGCCGCCGGGGGCTGTACCGCAAGGCGGTCTTCTTCGGAGTGCGGCCGGGCGAGGACTGTCTCATCGTCCTCGGCAGCAAGCACGGCACACCGGGCAGCGCCCACCACCGCGACGCCCGTGCCGGCATCGAACTCGCCTTGCTGCTGGCCGAGTTCGGCTGCCCGGTGACGGTCGAGCCGGGAACCCTGCGCGGCGGCAACGGAGACCGTACGGAGTTCTGCATCGGCGGTCCGGTCGGCGACGCGAACCCCCGCACCGGCGGTCATCTGGCCGCCCATCTGCCCGGGGTGGCCATCCGGCCGTTCGGGTCCGGGGACGACGCGGTGGCCTTCGCGGTCGGCGGGCGTCAGTACGACTTCGACCGCGGGGTGCAGGAGTACGCCCTGGTGGCCAGGTTCACCCCGGTGGAGTCCACCCGGCCGGTGATCCTGGTCTGCGGGCAGAGCTCGGTGGCCAACCAGGCCGCCGTACGGTTCCTGCGCCGCGACTACGCGCAGGTGGTCGCGTCGGTCGCGTCCGTGCACCGCTTCTGCGTGCTGATCCGGGTCGGCCACATCGGCACGTATCTGTTCCACCGGGCCTCCCTCGAAGGGGATGTGTCGGCGGCGGCCTTCGGCCACGGATGAACCGGGACGGAGCCGGCGGCGAGTGGGAACCGGGACGGAGCCGCGGGCGCGGGCGAGCACGGGCGGGCCTCGCGGGCATGGATGAGCACCCGGTCAGGGACCGGGTGCTCACCCGACGGGCCGGCGAACGGCGCGGTGGCCTCCCCGTGTTCGCTCAGAGACCCGTGTACTTGACGGAGGGATCGATCTCCTCCAGAGCGGCGACGAACCGCCGGATCTTGCTTTTCGCCTTGAATCCCAGCGCGCCGAGATTGCGTGCGACGCCGAGCGTGATCTCGCGGCGGCCTCTTCTGTCCCACACGTACATGTGGACGGCGGATTTCTGGATCTCCGCGCCCCGGCCGCCGAGTACGGCGACCACGGCGAAGTCCGGTGGATCCTGGTTGAGGTTGTCGAAGACGGAGCCCCGGGGTTCTTCGAAAATCGTTCCGGCGCCGGTGATGTTCTCGCTGAACCAGCTCACTCGCATGGCTCTCCGGAAATGCGCGGCGGCGTCCTGCATCGACACCTCGGTGACTATGTCCACCGTCTGTTTCGCCATGTTGCTCTACTCCTGTTTCGAACGCGTCCGCCGGTTGCGGCGGTTGTACTCATAGACGGGAAGGGGGCAGCGGAATGAATGGTTCGAGTTCTGCGGCGGCCCAGTGCACGGGCACCTGGAACGCCTCGCCGATCTGGGTGTAGAGGTCGTGCAGCGTGGCGGCCCCCAGCCAGTCGAAGTGGCCCCGGGAGGGGTCGGTGTCGCTGTTGCGCGCCTCGACGACGGCCCGGTAGCCGCCGTCGGGACCGGCCTTCACCAGGACGATGTTGGAGTCGTCCGCGGCGGTGAGACGGGCGACCGGGCGGGCCTCGCCGGGCGCGAGCGGGGTGATCCCGGCCCTGTCAGGCGCGGGCCGGGGGCGTCCGACCAGCCATGGTTCGTCCCGCTGCTCGCGCCAGAAACGCAGATCGTCCGAGGAGAGCCGGCTGCTGGGCACCCCGTTGGACCGGAAGTACTCCAGCGCGGCCATCCGCACGCCGTCGTAGGAGGGGCTGCGGAAATCGGAACCGACCAGGCTCCAGATCGTCCGAGCGGCCCCGAACAGCGCGAAGCCACCGGCCGGTCCGACGGCCTCGGCCAGTTCGTCGGCGAACCCCTCCGGATCGGATCCGGCGAAGTCCACGAACGGGGCCTGGAGTTCGCTCCACACGTAGGAAGCGTCGATTCCGCTGTTCGCCGGATCGAATTCGAAACGGCCGAACCGCTCCATCCTGGCAGCCATGTCGGCGGGCAAGCCGCTGGATTTCGAGGGCTTGCGGAAGACTGACATGGATTCTCCTGGCGCCAAGCCGGACGTGCCGGTGACCGTGCGTCGATCGTGGGGCTCTTGTCTAGCAACGCGCGAAGAGACCGGACAACGGATCCCGGGGAATCCGGACGATTCCCGGAAAACCTGGAAGGCCCCGACCTCCGTCCCACCGGCCCGCGTTGCCGATATCCGGATGCCACCCCCTTTCTCCGTGGGAGACTCGGAGCGACGGGCCGGGGCAGCGGAACGGGGGTCGTGTCATGGGTCGTCCAGTGAAGGACATCGAACTCGACGGCTCACCGGTCCGGTTGTTCGCCTTCTGGCTGCGCGACCTGCGCGGCACGGCGGACCTGACACTCCAGCAACTGGCCCACCGCACCGGATACGGCCGCACCACGGTGAGCGACGCGATGGGCGGCGTCACCTTCCCCTCCCGGCGGGTCACCCTCGCCGTCGTCGAGGCGTGCGAGGGCGACCTGAAGCGGTGGGCCGAGTTCTGGGGCCAGGTCCGCCGGGCCCTCGACGGCGGCACGGCGGCCGACCTCACCCCGCCGCCCTGGGACGGTCCGTCGGTCCCGTCGGCCGGTGACAGCGGCACCGTGTGCCCGCCAGGCTGCGCACGCGTCGAGCCGCACGGCTACTACACCGAGTCGGTCGAGACCCGGCTGCGGCTGGACACCCCGGCCCCGGAGGCGGTCGAGCGCCGGGTCGTCGTCTCCACCTGCGACCAACTGGCCCGCATCCCGCTCGCGTTCAGCGTGCCCCGGCACACCGACGACGGGCGCGCCGAGCACGGGCTGCACGTCTCCGTCCTCCAGGGCGGACGGCTGCGCGGCTCCGAGCACCCCTACGAGAGCTACTTCCGCCAGGAACTCGCCCTGGGCGCCCCCGTCCCGGCCGGCGCCCGCCACACGTACGTCCTGCGGCTGCGCATCCCCTCCGAGCAGCCCATGGCACCGCACTTCGTCCACATTCCGCTCACCCGCAGCGAGCGGTTCCGGCTGTACGTCCGCTTCGACCCGGCGCGCCCTCCACGGGCCGTCTGGCGGCTGGACGGCGTACCCACGGCCGTGATCTACCAGCGGGTGCCCGGCACCCCGGCGCTGAGCGTGCCCCCGGACGCCACGGTGGCCGCCGACTTCACCGGGATGAAGGTCGGCTACGGCTACGGGCTGCGCTGGGAGGACGCCTGAGGTCCGCCGCCGTCGGCCGGGGCTCCGGCCTCCGGGCCCGACCGGGAACCGGTGCGCTGTCCCGGGGGTTCGTCGCCGCCGAGTGGTCCGAGTTTCGCGCGGACGGCGCGGGCGTCGGGATGGTGCAGCCCCTCGAACACCGAGAGCGCCTCCTCACGGAGCCGGCGGGCCTGTCGGTGCCGGCCCAGTGCCGCGTGGGCGTCGGCGAGATGGTCCAGGGCGTGCGCCTCGCGGTAGCGGTCGCCCAGCGCGCGGTCGAGGGCGAGTGACGCCTCGTAGTGCCCGACGGCCCGGTCGTGCCGGTCGAGCCCCTGTTCGGCCCGCCCGACACAGAGCAGGATTCCCGCCCGGCCGTCGAGATGCCCGAGCCGGGTGTAGAGCTCCAGTGCCCGCCGCCCGTGCTCCAACGCCACTGTGTGGTCGCCGAGTTCCTCCCACTGCTGGGCCACCGACGTGAGACCGTCCGCCAGGGCCCACGGATCCCCGGTCCGCTCCGCCATCGCGAGGGCGAGCCGGGCGTGCGGCAGTGCCCGCCGGTGGTCGCCGCGCGCGGCTTGCACCCGCACCAGCGACAGCCGCACCGCGCGCATCCCCTCACAGTCCTCCAGCGCCCGGCAGGTGCGCAGGGCCGTGCGGAGCAGTTCGAGGGCCTCCTCGGCGCGGTGCAGCCGCGACAGCGCGTCGGCGTGCCGGCGGGTGGCGGACGCCCAGGCCGCCCGGTTCCCCGCGCGCTCGGCTGCGGTGCGGGCCAGACCGTGCACGGCGGCACGCTGGTGCCGCCGCCCCGACCGGCGCAGGTGCACCGCCAGGGCCTCGGCCAGTCGCCAGGCGTGGTGTTCGAGACCGCCGGACGCCGCTGCCTGCGCGATCACGGCCTGGAGAACGGCCAGTTCGCGCTCGAACCAGTCCGTGGCGTCCCGGTGGTCCGCCAGGGCGGTGAGCGTCGCGGGCGCCGGGGCGGCGGGACCTGGCCGCCAGGGCTCCAGCCACCGGTCGGCGTACCGGGCGGCGTCGACGTAGTGCGCCAGCAGCCGGTCGGTCGCCGCGCGGCGTTCGTCCTCCGGTCCGGCCTCCGCCCGTTCCCTCGCGTACAGCCGCAGCAGGTCGTGCAGGGCGTACCTGCCGGGCGCGTGCTGCTGTACCAGGTGTGCCGAGGTGAGGGTGTCGAGCAGGGCCCGCGGCACGGCCGGGGTGCCGAGCAGCGCGGCACAGGCGGCGCCGTCGAGGTCCGGGCCGGGATGGCAGCCGAGCAGACGGAACAGCCGGGCCGCGGGTGGGGGCAGCAGGGCGTACGACCGCTCGAAGACCGTCCGCAGATCCACGTCGGCGTCCTGGAGGCCGAGGACGTCCAACCGGGCGTGTGCCTCACGCAGTTCGGCGACCAGCGGACCGAAGCCGTCGTCGGGGCCGGCCGCGACCCGGGCCGCGGCGACGCTCAGCGCCAGGGGCAGCCGGGCGCACAGGTCGACGAGTTCCGCTGTCGCGCGCGGTTCGCGGGCCGCCCGCTGGGCCCCGGTCCGCCGGGCCAGGAGGGCGTGGGCGTCGGACCGGGTGAGCACGTCCAGCGTGATCCGCCGCGCGCCCTCCCTTACGACAAGACCGTCGAGCCGGGTCCGGCTGGTGACGAGCGCGAGGGACCCCGGGCCGCTCGGGAGCAGTGGCCGTACCTGCTCGGCGGAGCGGGCGTTGTCCAGCACCAGCAGGACCCGCCGGTCGGCGAGCACGGTGCGCAACAGGGCGGAGGCCGCGCCCCGGTGGGCGGGGACGGCCGCGGGGGCGACACCGAGGCCCTGGAGGAAACCGTGCAGGGCCTCGCTGGGGTCCATCGGTTCCTCGGCCCCGAACCCCCGCAGGTTCACGTGGAGTTGGCCGTCCGGGAAGCGGCCTCGGACACGGTGGGCCCAGTGCAGGGCCAGCGAGGTCTTCCCGACCCCGGCGGTGCCTTCGACGGTGGTGATCACCGTCGGTCCCGCGACCGGCGCCGAACCCTGGCCCAGCAGGGCGTCGAGCTCAGCCAGTTCGGCTTCACGGCCCACGAACTCCGGTGGTCCCGCTGGGAGTTGCCGCGGCACGTGACGACGTGGAGGCGCCGTGGGGGATGCGTCGGCGGACGCGTCGGCGGAGGGGGAGCGCACGCGGCGGGCCGTCTCCGCGTTGTCCCGCAGCGTGCCGATCCGGCCGGCCTGCCCTCCCGTGACGCCGAGCGCGGCCAGCAGTCCGTCGAGGACGTCGGCGCCGGGCAGGGTCGTCCCGTTGAGGTAGGCGTACAGGCTGCTCGCCGAGACGTTGAGGCGGCGGGCGAGCTCGGCGCGGTCCAGGGCACGGCCGCGCCGCCTCTCCGCGCCGAGCACGGCTCTGGTCAGCTCGGCGGCCAGCCGCCGCCGTAACTCCGAGGGGTGGTCACCGGTGGGCCGGGATTCCTCGTTCGACACCGTTCCTCCATGCGCCGGTCGTCATTCCGCGCCGCGGCTCCCAGACCTTTCCAGTGTGTTCCAGAGGACCGGCCGCCAGGGCCGTACCGCGTGGTCCGCTGAGGTGTCTCCGTCGGCGGGAACCCGCATCGCCGACCGACCCGCGGGAGGTCAGCAGCCGTGCAGACCCACTGAGTTCGGCCATCGGTCCTATTGAGTGCGGGTGCCAGGTGGAGGTGCCGGTGCCGGTGCTGGTGGCAGGGCGAGAAACCGGGTGCGGGTGCAAGTCCGTGCCCGCGTCCGGGACCGCGTCCGCCTTCGCCTCCGTCCTCACCTTCGCGTTCTCGTACGGCCACCGGCTCCGGTGAGGAGGGCTCCCGGTCCCGGTGAGGGACGGCTCAGGCCCCGTCGTTCCGTCCGGAAGACGGGGCCGGCCGTGTGACCCGCGCGGTGCGGCACCCTCGTACTCCACGGCTCACCCCCGCCGGTCCGCTTCCCGAGCGCACCCCAGCACCTGGTGCGCCGCCACGCTCCACGGCAGCCGGGACGCCATCTCCTTCTGCAGCTCCTCGGCACGGACGAAGGCTCCGCGCAGGTCGAACATGACCTGGGAGACGGCGCCGGCCCAGCGTGCGGTGTCGTCCTCCACCCGCTGCCTGAACGCCTCGACGTCGACCACCACGCGCTCCGCCTCGTGCTCCGGGAGTATGCCGCGCAGCAGCCCACCGAGCCCGCTGCGGCCACTGACCAGCACCGGCACACCCGCGACGATCGCTTCGAGGCCCACGAGCCCGAACGCCTCCGCCCGAGAGGGCATCAGCACGAGGGCGGCCCCCGCCACATCCCGCTGGATCTGGGCCGGGTCGGGGCTGTACGGCAGGACGTGCAGGTCCACCGCGGACCGGTCGACCCACTGGGCGGCCTGGTCGTACAGGTCGGGCGAGTGGCCGTCCCGCGCTCCCCGGATCACGAGCTGCCACTTCCCGGGCCGCGACCCTTCCGGCGCCGCCCGCCCCACCGCACCGCAGGCGATGTCAAGGCCCTTGCCGATCGCCTCACCGAGCCTGCCCATGACCAGGATCTGCGGCACCTCGTCCGGCGGCGGCGCACCCTGCGAGGTGGGCCCCACGTCGAACCCGGGATCAAGGCGCAGCGGTGGCGCCAGATCCTCGAAGCCGGGGAGGCGCCGCCGTTTGTTCAGCGCCGCCTCCAGCCGCGGCCCGACGGCCACCGTGCGGAAAGCGCCGCGGCACAGCGCGAACTCGAGTTCGGTGCGTTCCTCGGCGATGGCCCCGATGTCCCCCTCGGGGTGCGTACGGTGCCATTCCGCCTGGTCCGGCTCGACGTGCAGGAACTGGAGCCGCCGCGCGCCCGGGAAGTGGTCCTCCGCCTGGGCGCGGGCCGCCGGACCGGTGACCCGGCCGTGCCCGATGATGAGGTCGGGCACCCATCCCTCGGGCAGCCGCGGACGCCGCATCAACGACTCGCGCCCGGTGTGACCGGGCTGTCCGCTGTCGAGCAGCCGGATCCCGTGGCGGCGCGCGTCCGCCCGCTCCTGCTCGCTGGACGCCACCACCAACACCGCGACGTCGGCCTCCGCCTCGGCGAGCGCCGTGCACAACCGCCGGTTGAGCGTGCTCAGACCGCCGTGCGCGGGAAACCACTCGTCCGCGACGGCGAGCACCCGCACCGGACTTTCCCCCGCCCCGGCTGCGGGGCTTTCCTCCGCTCCGGCCGCGGGGTTTTCCTCTGCCCCGGCTGCGGGGCTTTCCCCTGCTCCGGCCGCGGGGTTTTCCTCTGCCCCGGCTGCGGGGCTTTCCCCTGCTCCGGCCGTGGGACTTTCCTCCGCCTCGGCCGCGGAGCTTTCCCCTGCTCCGGCCGCGGGGCTTTCCCCCGCCCCCGCCACCGCACGGCCGCGCGAAGCCCCGGGAACCCGCAGTGCCGATGCCGCCGGGTTCGCGGTGGCTGTCCGCGGGGTCCCGGACCCGCCGTCGCTCTCCGGTTCCGGCTGTCGCTTGCCCAGTTCGGCGTGGGTCACGTCGTCCTCCAGCGCGTGGGTGAACCAGGCGACGAGCATGCGGTCGTCGGCGAGTACGGCTGACTCGGGCGGTCCGGAGTCGGGCGCGGTTCCGCATGCGGCCAGCGCCTGACAGGCGTTGTCCCACGCGCCTTCCACGTAGTGCTGCATGGCGCGCAGTTGCTCGACCGGATCCACCAGCTCCCGGTACCCGGAGCCGGTCGCGAACGGCACCCGGATCCTGGCGCGCGGCGGCGGTCCCTCGGTCAGCGCCCAGCCGCCGCGGAGTCCACTGTGGACGGCGAGTTGGTAGCGGATGCTGGTCATGTGCATCAGGTAGCGGACGAACAGCGGCATCTCCGCCCCGTCGCCCGCGGACCAGGCCCAGGCGCCGAGCCGGTCGTCCTGCCCGGCCGGGACGACCAGCCGCAGCCGGCGCAGGGGATCACTGTCGTCCGCCCGGCCCGTCGGCGACAACTCCAGGGCGTCCGTGTCGCCGTCGGTCCTCTTCCCCAGCAGCAGGGTCACCGCGCCGAGATGGGCCGGACCCAGCGGGCCCACGATCTCCGCCACGCGTCGCTCCAGGTCCGGCCAGCTCCGGTCCGGGGCCGCGCCGAGCAGCACGGACAGGTTCAGCACGTCCTGGTTGCGGCGCAGGACCGCCTGGTCGAGTCTGCCCCTGGACTGCACGGCGGCCAGCGGGACCGACCTGTGCGGCGCCGGGTCGGGAAGGACGTCGGGCAGAGCGACGGGGACCTCGGCGAACACCTGCCGGTCGGCTCTCTGGAGCGCACGGAAGCGGTCCCACATCCCGGCCAGCGAGGTCAGGCCTGCGTCGGCGGGCACCCCGTCGAGAGGGGCGAACACATGAGTGGCGATTTCCTGTTCCGCCACGACGGATTCGAGCACGTCGCGGTTCACTCCCGTGTCGGGCGAATCTCTCGCTTCAGTAACTCCAGGCATTCTAGGGGCACTTAGGCTGAAAGGGGCATCTCTCCAGAACGTGTCGCCCCGGCCCGCCGGGCCCTGACGGGGACGGCGCGTGGCCTCGGGCGAGGCCACGCGCTCCGACCTCGGCCCACTTCAGCCGCCTTCGCCGCTTCCGCCGCCGAGCGTCCGGAGAATACGTTCGGCGGCGAGCGTGGCCGTCAACTCGCCGTTCCTGACCTGCTGTTCGAGCTCGGGCGTCAGGGCGCGTACGGCCGGATCGGCGTACAGGCGGCCGAGGAGTTCGTCGCGGACCATCGCCCAGGTCCAGTCGACCTGCTGGTCACGGCGTTTGGCGGCGAGGCGGCCGGTCGACTCCAGGAGGGTGCGGTGCTGTTCGAGGCGGTCCCAGACGGTGTCGAGGCCGGCCGACTCACGGGCGCTGCAACTCAGTACGGGCGGCGTCCAGGCCGCGTCGGCGCCGTGCATGAGCCGCAGGGCGCCCGCCAACTCCCTTGCCGCTCCCTGCGCGTCGCGCTGGTGCGGCCCGTCGGCCTTGTTGACGGCGATCACGTCGGCCAGTTCCAGGACGCCCTTCTTGATGCCCTGGAGCTGGTCGCCGGTGCGGGCGAGGGTCAACAGGAGGAAGGAGTCCACCATGTTGGCGACCGCCGTCTCGGACTGCCCGACACCGACCGTCTCCACCAGCACCACGTCGTAACCCGCGGCCTCCATCACCACGATGGACTCGCGGGTCGCCTTGGCGACCCCGCCCAGCGTGCCCGCGGTGGGGGAGGGGCGGATGAAGGCGGCCGGGTCCACGGCCAGTCGCTCCATACGGGTCTTGTCGCCGAGGATCGAGCCGCCGGTCCGGCTGGACGACGGGTCCACGGCCAGCACCGCCACCCGGTGGCCGAGCGCGGTCAGCATGGTGCCGAAGGCGTCGATGAATGTGGACTTGCCGACGCCCGGCACCCCGCTCACCCCGATCCGCCGGGCCCGGCCGCTGTGCGGGAGCAGCTCGGTCAGCAACTCCTGCGCGAGCTTCCGGTGTTGGGGCCGGGTGGACTCCACGAGGGTGATGGCGCGCGCGACGAGCGCGCGCTTCCCGTCGAGCACGCCCTTGACGTAGGTGTCGAGTGCGATCACAGGTCGTGCCCGAGACCGGCCGAGAGCCGCCGGACGAGGTCGCGGGCGGCGTCCGGGATCACCGTCCCGGGCGGGAACACGGCTGCCGCGCCCATCTCCAGCAGCGTGGGCACGTCCTGCGGGGGGATCACCCCGCCGACGACGATCATGATGTCCTCGCGGCCCTCCGCCGCCAGTTCCTCCCGCAGCGCCGGTACGAGGGTGAGATGTCCTGCGGCCAGCGAGGACACCCCGACGATGTGCACGTCCGCCTCGACGGCCTGCCTGGCCACCTCGCCCGGAGTCTGGAACAGCGGGCCGACGTCCACGTCGAAGCCCAGGTCGGCGAAGGCGGTGGCGATCACCTTCTGGCCGCGGTCGTGACCGTCCTGGCCCATCTTCGCGACCAGGATGCGCGGGCGGCGGCCCTCGGCCTCCTCGAAGGAGTCGACCAGCGTGCGCGTGCGTTCGACGGACGGCGACTGGCCGGCTTCGTTGCGGTACACACCGGAGATCGTACGGATCTGGCCCGCGTGGCGCCCGTACACCTTCTCCAGCGCGTCGGAGATCTCGCCGACGGTGGCCTTCGCGCGCGCCGCGTTCACGGCCAGCTCCAGCAGGTTGCCCTCACCGCCCGCCGCCCGGGTCAGGGCGTGCAGCGCGTCCTGGCAGGCCTGTTCGTCGCGCTCCGCGCGCAGCCGCCGCAGCTTCTCGATCTGCTGGGTGCGTACGGAGGAGTTGTCGACCTTGAGGACGTCGATCTTCTCGTCGGTCTCGACGCGGTACTTGTTCACGCCGATCACCGGCTGGCGCCCGGAGTCGATGCGGGCCTGGGTGCGGGCCGCCGCCTCCTCCACCCGCAGCTTGGGGATGCCGGCGTCGATGGCCTGCGCCATGCCGCCCGCCGCCTCGACCTCCTCGATGTGCTGCCAGGCCCGGCGCGCGAGGTCGTACGTCAGCTTCTCGACGTACGCGCTGCCGCCCCACGGGTCGATCACCCGCGTCGTGCCCGACTCCTGCTGGATCAGCAGCTGCGTGTTGCGGGCGATGCGCGCGGAGAAGTCGGTGGGCAGCGCGAGCGCCTCGTCCAGGGCGTTGGTGTGCAGCGACTGGGTGTGGCCCTGGGTGGCCGCCATCGCCTCCACGCACGTACGCGTGACGTTGTTGAACACGTCCTGCGCGGTCAGCGACCAGCCGGAGGTCTGCGAATGGGTGCGCAGGGAGAGGGACTTGGCGTTCTGCGGGTCGAACTGCCGCACCAGCTTGGCCCAGAGCAGGCGCGCCGCGCGCAGCTTGGCGATCTCCATGAAGAAGTTCATGCCGATCGCCCAGAAGAAGGAGAGCCGGGGCGCGAACGCGTCGACGTCCAGGCCGGCTTCACGGCCCGCCCGGATGTACTCGACACCGTCCGCGAGCGTGTACGCCAGCTCCAGGTCGGCCGTCGCACCCGCCTCCTGGATGTGATAGCCGGAGATCGAGATGGAGTTGTACCGCGGCATCCGCTGCGAGGTGAAGGCGAAGATGTCGGAGATGATCCGCATCGACGGCTTCGGCGGATAGATGTAGGTGTTGCGGACCATGAACTCCTTGAGGATGTCGTTCTGGATGGTCCCGGCCAGCTTCTCGGGCGGCACGCCCTGTTCCTCCGCGGCCACGATGTAGAGCGCGAGGACGGGCAGCACGGCACCGTTCATCGTCATCGACACCGTCATCCGGTCCAGCGGGATGCCGTCGAAGAGCTGGCGCATGTCGTAGATGGAGTCGATGGCCACGCCCGCCATGCCGACGTCACCGGTCACCCGCGGGTGGTCGCTGTCGTAGCCGCGGTGGGTGGGCAGGTCGAAGGCGACCGACAGGCCCTTCTGGCCCGCCGCGAGGTTGCGCCGGTAGAAGGCGTTGGACTCCTCCGCCGTCGAGAACCCCGCGTACTGGCGGATCGTCCAGGGCTGGTTGACGTACATCGTCGGGTACGGGCCGCGCAGATACGGGGCCATGCCCGGGTAGGTGTCCAGGAAGTCCAGGCCCTCCAGGTCCCGCCCGGTGTAGAGGGGCTTGACCGCGATGCCCTCCGGGGTCTCCCAGAACGTCTCGTCCCCGCCGAGCGCCTTGCGCCACTCGTCGGGGCCGCCGTCGGCCTCGGGTGTCCCCAGCGCGATCCCGGAGAAGTCGGGGATTCCCATCAGGACACTCCCATGCGGTCGAGGGTGGCGGAGAGCACGGCGACGGCGTCGCAGCCCGTGAAGACGTACGTGTCGACGTCGCCGTACTGTCCGGGACGGCCGGCCAGGAACACCTGACGGGCGCCCGCGGCCTTGAGCGTCCGGGCCGTCTCCTCGGCCCGTTCCTCGTAGAGCGCGTCGCTGGAGCACAGGCAGGCCTCGGTGGCGCCGCTGTCCTCGAAGGCGCCCTCGGTGACGGGCTCGATGCCGCCGGCCTGGAAGAGGTTGGCGGCGAACGAGGACCGGGCGGTGTGCGCGGCGGCCGGCCCGATCGTCGCCAGGTAGACACGCGGCCGGGCTCCGGTGGCGGCGAGGTGCGCGTCGGAGCGGGCGCGCAGCGTCTCGAACGCCTCGTCGCGCCGCACCCGCGGGAGCCCTCCGGCCGGCGGCTTGGGCGCGGGCTCGCGCCGTACGGGGGGCTCGGTGAGGTTCGGGAACTCGCTGACGCCGGTGATGGGTTCGCGCCGCGCGGCCAGCTTCGCGCTGCGCGCCTGCCAGGTGCCCGCGAGGTCCTCGGCCAGCCGTCCCGAGCGCAGGGCGGCCGCCTGGCCGCCCATGCCCTCGATCCGCTGGAAGAACTCCCAGCCCGCGTGGGCGAGTTCGTCGGTGAGCCGCTCCACGTACCAGGAGCCGCCCGCCGGGTCGATCACCCGGGCCAGATGCGACTCCTCCACCAGGACGGTCGAGGTGTTGCGGGCGATGCGGCGCGCGAACGCGTCGGGCAGGCCCAGTGCGTGGTCGAAGGGCAGCACCGTGACGGCGTCGGCGCCGCCGACCCCGGCGGCGAGGGTGGCGATGGTCGTGCGCAGCATGTTCACCCACGGATCGCGGCGCGACATCATCACCGGCGAGGTCACCGCGTGCTGCACCTGCGCCGCCGTTCCCGGCGCGCCGCACACCTCGGCGACCCGCGCCCACAGCCTGCGGGCCGCGCGGAGTTTGGCGATCGTCAGGAACTGGTCGGCGGTGGCCGCGTACCGGAACTCCAGCTGGGCACAGGCCCGTTCGGCGGGCAGGCCCGCCCCGGTCAGCTCCCGCAGGTAGGCGACGCCCGTCGCCAGCGAGGCGCCCAGCTCCTGAGCGGCTGAGCCGCCGGCCTCGTGGTACGGAAGCGCGTCCACGGTCAGCGCCCGCAGCCCCGGGTACTTCTCGGCGCACAGCCGGGCGAGTTCGGCGGCCGGCGCGAAGTCCAACGCCTCGCCCGTACGCGCCTCGTGGCCCAGCGGGTCCGCGCCGAGAGAGCCGCGCACCGCGTCCTCGGCGATGCCCCGCTCCTCGTACAGCCGCAGCAACTCCCGTGCGGCGCCGTCGAATTCGCGCCCCGCGTCGAGGGCGACGGGCGCGAGGTCGAGGAAGACGCCGTCGAGCACCGGGCCGAGGGACGACACCGGGATCCCGCGCTCGCCGACGAGGAGCCAGAGCGAGGTGACGCCGTTCTCCAGGTCGGCGAGCACCGTCCCGTTGTCGGTCGCCGAGTGCTGCTGGCGTACGTCCCAGCCGCCGGCGGTGCTGCCCCGGGGCCGGGAGCCCCGTACGAAGGGCGCGAAACCGGGAAAGCCGGGGTCAGGAGCCTCGTCGCGGGCCGTGTAGAGGGGCCGGGTGGTGAGACCGTCCTCCAGCGGGGTGGACAGCGCGGCTTCCGCCGCCGTGCCCGAGACGTCCTTGCCCGACTTGCGCAGTACGCCTTCCACGAGAGCCTGCCATTCCTCATGGGAGGCAGGTGGGAACTCCGCGGCCAGGGATAGCCCGTCGTTGGGCAGGACTGTCATGCTCGGATGCTAGGTCAGATCTCCGGAACCGGAGCAGAGGCCGAGCCTGTGACCTTGCCCTCGCGAGGTCTGTGACCTCGGCCTCATCGATCATGGGCGGGGGAGCGCCGCCCCTCCGAGGGGGTGTGGGAGCGGGTCCGTCGCAGGTCCGAACCGCCGCGAGGGCGTTGCTTGCGAGCATGTTCGACGCTACGGTCCTGGCCGATCACCGGCGGACGCCGGACCCGGGCCACCCACCGAGAAGAGGACGAGACACCACGTGCCTCGGCAGAACACGCGTGTCCTACGCAATCCGGTCATACGCAACCCGGTCCTGGCCGGCTCCCATCCCGATCCGTCCGTCCTGCGGGTGGGCTCCGACTTCTATCTGGCCACCTCGACGTTCGAGTGGTGTCCGGGCGTACGGCTGCACCACTCCCGGGACCTGGTGCACTGGCGGGCCCTCGGCGGGGCGCTGGACAGCGCGCGGCTGCTCGACCTGACCGGCTGCCCGGACTCCGGCGGGGTGTGGGCGCCCAACCTGAGCTACGTCGACGGCCTGTTCCACCTCGTCTACAGCAACGTGTCGACCTACACGGGCGGCTTCACCGACAGCCCGAACTACCTGACCACCGCCGAGTCGATCCTCGGCCCCTGGTCGGATCCGGTGCCGCTGCACGCCCGTGGCTTCGACGCGTCCCTCTTCCACGACAGGCTCACCAGCTGGCTGGTCAACCTGGTCCACGACTGGCGGCCGGGCCACGGCGGATCCGCGGGCCTGGAAGCCACCCGGTACGACCGGGCCGCGCGCCGCCTCACCGGTGAACCGATCCCGATCCGGCTGCCGCCGGGCGACGGCTGGATCGAGGGCCCGAACCTCTACCGCCGTGGCGCCTGGTACTACCTGCTGACCGCGGACGGCGGTACGGGGTACGACCACCAGGTCACCGTCGCCCGCTCCGCCACCCTGAGCGGGCCCTACCAGCGCGACCCGGACGGCCCGCTGATCACCGCGCGCGACCACCCGGACCTGCCGCTCCAGAAGGCCGGGCACGGCAGCCTGGTGGACACCGGCAACGGGCAGTCGTACCTCGCCTATCTCGTGGCCAGGCCCCACGGCCCGCACGGACCCTGCGTCCTGGGCCGCGAGACCGCGCTCGCGCCCATCACCTGGACCCCCGACGGCTGGCCACGGACCCCCGCGGGCCTGCCCGCCATCGAGGTACCCGCCCCCGACTTCCCCGGCCTTCCGACCACCACGCGAACCGCGTCCGCGTACTCGGGCGCGACCGATGAATCCGCGGGCACCGGGGTCCTGGGCGCCCCGGACGCCCCGGGCGAACCTGGTGACCTGGGCGAGCCCGGCGACCTGGGCGACTCCGGCCGTGTCGACGAGTCCTACGATCCCGATGGCGTCGGCGGCTCCGAGAGCTCTGGCGGCTTCGACGGGGGCTTCGACGGTTTTGACGAGCCGGCCCTTGGCCCCGACTGGTCCACCCTGCGCCGTCCGCCGGCCCCCGAGTGGCTCTCCCTCACCGAACACCCGTCCCACCTGCGCCTGCGCGGTGGCCGTTCGCCGCGGAGCCTGACCGGCCCGAGTCTGGTGGCCCGCCGGGTGACCTCTCCGCGCTGTTCCTTCGAGGCCCAAGTGGAGTACCGCCCGCGGCACTTCCAGCACCTGGCCGGGATCACCGCGTACTACAACACGGGCAACTGGTACTTCCTCAACATCACCGCCGACGACCAGGGCCGCTCGGTCCTGTCCGTGGCGAGCTGCGACCGGGGGACGACGGCCGTGGACGAGTCCGGCCAACAACCCCTCGGCGACGTCACCCGCCTCCGCCTGGGGCTCGACATCGACGGACCCGTCCTGCGCTTCCGCTACGACACGGACTCGGGCTCCGGCTGGCGTCCCATCGGCCCGCCCCTCGACGCCACCGTGCTGTCCGACGAACACGCCGTTGACATGGAGGGCGGCCGGATCCGGGCCATGGGATTCACCGGCGCGTTCGTCGGCCTCTGGTCCTGGGACCTCTCCGGAGCCGGCACCCCGGCCGACTTCGACGAGGCCGTGTACCGCGCGATGCCGTGACGCCGTGACGCCGGGACGCGGCGGGCCATCAGGCCTCCGGCCCTCCCCGCCCGCCCGGATCAGCTGGAAGTACGAGCGGATGACGATCCGACGGCGCAGCCGGTCCTGGCCTCGGCCGTGCTCTTGAGCCGGTTCACCCAGTCGTGCAGACCGGCGTCGAGGGAGGCCTGGTTGCCGGGGATGTCGGCCTCGACGGGGGCGCCTGCCCAGGATTCCTCGGTGGTGGCGAGCACACCGCCCCTGACCTGCTTGAAGGTCCACAGGTGCACGCCGTCGATGCCGTTCACGGGCGCTTCCCACGCGACGCACCGCGTCGGTTCGACGGTGGTGACCGTCGAGGTGACCTTCATGTTCTGCGGGGACCATTCGAAGACCGAGCCGGGTCGTAGCGGCCCCGGCGTCTTCTTCCGCGCCGGCGTGATCTCCGGGATCCAGGTGGCCCACGCGTCGATGTCGGTGTGCAGTTTCCAGACGGTCCTCAGCGGCGCCTCGATGAGGACGGCCGCGCGGCTGATGACCGGTGCGCTCTTGTCGACGGTCACCCCTCCGCATTCCTGGTACGCCCCATTACCGGGCCGCGTCGTGTGCGCCGCCGCCACGGAGGGCACGGACAGAGTCGTCGCCGCGGCGACCGCTGCGAGCGCGATGCCTCGTACGAGCTCTCGTACGAGCTTCTGACGTGATGTCATCGAGTCGGTCTCTTTCTGCGGGGTCTCGTGGTGCCGGTGGTGCTGGTGGTGCCGGTGTCGATCGTCCCGGTGCTCGTCCACCGTCGCGTCGGCGAGAACTGCGTAGATCGGCGTCGTCGGTAGGCCGGCCGGTCACGCGCACGGTCCGTTCACGCGCACGGTCCGCTCACGCGCACGGTCCGCCGCCGCGAGCCTCCGCCGTGGCCTTCAGCTCGCGCAGCCACTGCTCCAGCCCTCCGCCGAGGATCGCCGTCGCGGTCGGCACGTCCGCCTCGACCTGGGCGCCGGTCCACGTCTCCTCGGTCTGTACGCGCACTCCGCCCTCGACCTTCGTGAAGGTCCACACGTGGACGCCCTCGTCGATGCCCAGCCCGTCCCCGATCGCGGGTCCGCTCCACCGGATGCAGTCGCCGGGGCTGAGCTGCCGGACCGTGGAGGTGATCTCCAGGGTGGTGTCGGGGGTGGTGGGCGTGGCGGGCGCCGGGGTCGTCCACCGGAACTGCGAACCCTTCCGGAGAGGGCCGGAGTCGAGGCGCTTCGCGGAGAGCACCGGCGCCTGCCACGACGGCCATCGTTCGACGTCGGTCTGCAACGCGAAGACGGTGCGCAGTGGCGCCTTGATCACGATGTCGGACCGGTAGCGGATGAGGGCGGTGGGGTCGACGCCCTTCCCCTGGCACTGGAGCGGGCCGGTGTGGTGGGCGGCTCCGGTCCGGGCGGGAGCGGCCTGGGCGGAGCCGGTGCCCGCGAGGACGCCGACGGCGGCGAGCGAGGCCGTGATCGCACTGACGCGCACGCGCGCCCGGGACCGATGACGGGGCGACTGAACGGGAAGGGCCGAGGGGCTGTTGCTGGGCATGGTGTTCCTCTCGTGGTGGGTGACCGGGATCGAGATGTCGAGATGTCGAGATGGCCCGGTGGTACGTCGGTCTGTGAGGGCACGGTCTGTGAGGGCACGGCTGGGCAGAGCCGTGGAAGAGGCTTGCGGGCGAGGCCGGGAGACGGGGTGCAGCGAGGCGGGGCAGAGCGGCGGGGCGAACGCGAGCTGATCGTGCCGGTCGATCGCGGCGGCCCGAACCCCGGCGCTCACACGGTCACGCCTCGGGAACGATGACGACCTTGCCGGCGACGGTGCGGGATTCAGCGAGCTCCAGGGCCGACGCGGCGGCGGTCAACGGGAACGTCGCGGCGATCTGCGGAGTGAGGACACCCTCGTCCACGAGGTGCAGCACCTGGGTGAGGTCCTCGGTCATCCGCCGCTGCCAGGAGGCACGGCAACGACGCTTGCCGGCCCAGAAGTTGTAGAAGTGGGCGCCCTTGCCGTTGGGCAGGGAGTTCCACGCGGAGAGCCGCGCGAACAGTTTCAGCACCGGCAGCTGGGAGCTGCCCTCCTCGTCCTTGGTGGCCGCGGTGCCGTACGAGACCAGGGTCCCGCCCCGCCGCAGCAGCCGCCACGACTGCTCCACCCCGTCGCCGCCGACGTGGTCGAACACCGCGTCCACACCGTCCGGCGCGAGTTCGCGGATGCGGTCGTACATGTCCGGGTCGCGGTAGTCGACCGGGGTCGCGCCCAGTTCGCGCACGGTGGAGTGGTGGCGGGGGGACGCGGTGCCGATCACGGTGATTCCGGCGTGGCGGGCCAGTTGTACGAGCGTGGAGCCGACGCCGCCGTTGGCGCCCAGCACCACGATCGTGCCGCCGCCACGGACCTTGGCGACGCGGTGGAGCATCTGCCAGGCGGTGATGCCGTTGACGACCACGGTCTCCGCGGCGGTCGCGTCCACCCCGTCCGGTACGGGCATCAGGTCCGTGGCGTCGACGACGAGGTGGCTGGCCCACGAGCCGGTCTTGGTCACCGCGGCGAACCGGCGTCCGACGAGCGCGGCGTCCGTCTCCGGGCCGACCGTCGTGACGACGCCGACCACGTCGTAGCCGGGCACGAAGGGGAACGGCGGCTGGTCGTAGTACTTGCCGCGGCGCATCTGCTGCTCGGCGAACGACACCCCTGTCGCCTCCATCCGCAGGACGACCTGCCCCTTGCCCGGGGCCGCCAGATCGCGAGTCCGCAGTTCAAGACCCTCCGGCTCGACCATGCCGGGCAGCACGATCTCGGTGACGGAGGTGGTGACGGTGCTGTCCATGACGTACTCCCAGAGGTTTCGTCCGTGTGCTTACGGTCGTAAGGCTATAGGTGTTAGTTCGAGCATGGCAAGAAGGTGCGCCAATAAACTTCACGGTGTAAGGCGATGGGGTCGGTTCCGCGGAGGAAGCTGGGTTCCGGTGTCCGGGCGAGGGTGCCCTCGCGTCGGGAGCGTCGGGAGCGTCGGGAGCGTCGGGAGGGCACCCGGGCGCCCGCGTCAGCAGCCCGTACTCGGCGGATCGCCTGCCGCGACGAGAGCGCCCCCGCCGACCTGCGCCGCACTCAAAGGTTACGGCCATAAGGTTTGCGATGTAAGGTAATGGCATGGCAGACGACACAGCAGCGACCCGGGTCCGCGTCCGCAACCGCCGTGGAGAGGGTGACCGACTGCGCCTGGAGATCGTGGCGGCGGCGGTCGAGCTGCTCGACGAGACCGGTGACGAGAGTGCCGTCACCCTGCGCTCCGTGGCCCGCCGGGTCGGCATCGCCGCGCCTTCGATCTACCGCCACTTCCCCGACCAGCCCGCCATCATGCTGGCCGTGGTGCGCAACGCCTTCGCTGAGCTGGACGAACAGTTGCGCACCGCCGCGCACGCCGCGGGTGACGCACCCCGTGAGCGACTCATGGACCTGTGCCAGAGCTACCTGGAGTTCGCCCAGGCACACCCCGGGCGCTATCGGACGATGTTCGGCGGGGTCTGGATCCCCGACCTGAACGACAGTTCCGTGACCGAGGAGGACATGGTCACGCTCGGTCAGTCGAGTCTGCGACAGCTCGCCGACGCCCTCGCGGACTGCGTCACCGCCGGCCACGCGACCAGCACCGACGTGTCCTCCGACGCGGTAGCCCTCTGGCTCGGCCTGCACGGCCTCGCCCACCAGCGAGTGGTCGCCCCCTCGTTCCCCTGGCCCCCGGACATCACCGAACGCGTCATCACCGCGCTCGCACACCTCGCGGACGACTGAGGAGCCGGGGAGCCGGGGAGCCGGGGAGCCGGGGAGCCGAGGAACTGGGAAGCCGGGGGTGCGTCATCCCCGCCGACGGGATGCGGATGCCGTGGCGCGTAGGCAGTAGGCACGATGTGCATCGCAGGACGGTGCGTGAGGTGTTGTCGTCGGTCTGGCCGGACCGCGTTGCAAGCCGCGCCGCGTTCTGCCGGATCGGGGTGGTGGCACGGCATCGAACCCGTGTGGAGACTGCCGGATCGCGGCAATGCAGCTGGCGACATTCGCGTGCAAGCATGCGTCAACCAGCACGGGGGCGACGGGGAGAGGCGGTGAAGGCGTGTGACCTGGTTTCTCGGTCTCGGGGTTGCGGGGGTCCTGCTCCTCGTCCTGTCCCTGGTCGTCGATGGTGTCTTTGATGGTGTTTTTGAGGGGCTCTTCGAGGGAGTCGACGCGCTGGACGGTCTGTTCGACGGGTGGCTGTCGCTCCCGGTTGTCGCCGGGTTCGTCTCCATGGTCGGTTTCGCCGGGGCCATCGCGATGGGCTCAACCGGGGTGGGCGCGGTCGGTGCCACGGTGGTCGGGGTGCCTGCCGGAGTCGCCACCGGCTTGGTCACGTATCGCCTCAGCCGCGCGTTGCTGAACGACGGTTCGGGCGCCGCTCCCCGCGGTGATGACCTGATCGGCGCCTCGGGTTCCGTCGTCACCGCCATTCCGGCCGAGGGCTACGGCGAGGTGCTTGTTCGTCGAGGCGGGCAGCCGGTGAAGCTCGCCGCGAAGAGTCCCGCGCCGGTGGCTCGCGGCGCCGAGGTCTGGGTGGAGGAGACGCTGTCGCAGACAGCCGTCTCAGTACGCCTGGTGGAACGCTGACCCTCCGCGCCGTTACTCAGGCGCGGCACGGACGCGTCCGTGCCGTGCTTTCACTTCAACTCGTATCGATCTGCCGTCCCCTGGGAGGGCTGGAGGGGAATCCGTCATGAGTTCAGTGGTCATCGCTGTGATCGGAGTCGTCGTACTCGTGGTCCTGCTCGGCCTGGCTGTCGTCACCCGGTACAAGGTGGCGGGTCCGAGTGAGGCGTTCATCGTCACCGGGCGGCGCGGCAAGAAGTCGACCGACCCGGACACCGGCCGGATCTTCACCGACAACAGCGGGCAGAAAGTCGTGGTCGGCGGCGGCGTGTTCGTCGTGCCGTTCGTGCAGCAGAAGTTCAACCTCGATCTGTCCTCGCGGCACATCCCGGTCGCTGTGCGCGGCGCGGTGACCCTCAGGGGCGTCAAGGCTCACCTCGAAGGCGTCGCCATCGTGAAAGTCGGCGGCACGGAGGACCCGATCCGGGCTGCCGCGCAGCGGTTCCTGATGCAGCAGGACGGCATCGTCGGCTTCACCCAGGAAGTGCTCTCGGGCGCGCTACGCGCCATCGTCGGACGTATGTCGGTGGAGGACATCATCCGCGACCGTGCCGCGTTCGCGGGCCAGGTCGCCGAGGAGGCCGAAGCCAGCCTGTCCGGACAGGGGCTCGTCCTGGACGCCTTTCAGATCCAGGACATCACCACCGAGGGCTCCTATCTGGAGGACCTCGGCCGGCCGGAGGCCGCTCGCGCCAAGCAGGAGGCAGACATCGCCGAGGCCGAGGCCCGGCGTACCGCCGAGCAGGCGCGACTGAAGGCCGAGGAGGAGATCGCGATCGCGCAGCGGACGTTCGCGCTCAAGCAGGCCGAGATCAAGGCCGAGACCGACGAGGCCGCCGCGCGTGCCGCTGCCGCGGGTCCGCTGGCCGAGGCCGCGCGCAGCCAGGAGGTCCTGAGCGAGCAGGAGAAGGTCGCCGAGCGCCAAGCCGCGCTGACCGACCGGGAGTTGGACACGAAGGTCCGCAAGCCCGCCGACGCGGCGCGCTACCAGGCCGAGCAGGAGGCCGAGGCCCGCCGGATCGCTCTGGTCAAGCAGGCCGAGGCGGACGCCCAGCGATCCCGGCTGACCGGAGAGGGCGAGAAGGCACACCGTGCCGCGCTCGCCGACGCGGTACGCCTTGAGGGCGAGGCCGAGGCGGCGGCGATCGGTGCCAGGGGCGCCGCCGAGGCCGAGGCGATGCGGAAGAAGGCCGACGCCTTCGCCCAGTACGGCGACGCGGCCGTGCTGCAGATGTTCGTCGAGGTGCTGCCGCAGGTGGTCGCCAAGGCGTCCGAGCCGCTCAGCGCCATCGACAAGATGACGGTCATCTCGACGGACGGCGTCGGCCAGTTGTCGCGCACCGTCGCCGACAACGTCGCCCAGGGCGTCGAACTCCTCAGCTCCACCACCGGAGTCGACCTCGCCGAACTGCTGAAGAACATCACTCAGCGGGGTAGCGGTTCGCTGCCCGCGACCACGGCACCAGGCGGGGCCAACGGGAAGGTCGAGATCACCGGCTGACAGCTCTACCTGACGGCGGGGCGGGCCCGGGCAGCTTTGAGCTGTCCGGGCCCGGGACCGAAGGTGCCTCGGCCGTGCCGGCCGGTGGCATTGCCCCGCGGCTCCACGGTGTCGGCCAGGCAGCCACCGACGTTGTAGCTGTAGGTGGTCCTGCTGCCTTGCGGCACTTCGACCCGGGGTTCACGCCGCGGAAGTACTCCCACTTCCTGCCCCGCGCCGGCGTACAAGGCAGCGCCGCCATCGACGCGGTCTTCGCTTAGTTCCGGACGGTCGGCAGAGCCTGTGGAGCGTGCGCGAAGCCTGCCTGCCGCGCAGCTCCAAAGTCCCAGAGGAGTCCCCGAGAAGCCGCCGTACCCCTCCCTGGCCCGTTGAGCGGCGGGTCAGGCAGAGCACGGCGGCGTCAGTCGATCAGATGTCGCGGAAGATCTCGATCTGCGCGCCGATCGAGTTGAGGCGCTCGGCCAGGTCCTCGTAGCCGCGGTTGATGACGTACACGTTCCGCAGGACGGAGGTGCCGTCGGCGGCCATCATGGCCAGCAGGACGACGACGGCGGGGCGCAGCGCGGGCGGGCACATCATCTCGGCGGCGCGCCAGCGGGTCGGGCCCTCGACCAGCACGCGGTGCGGGTCGAGGAGCTGGAGCCGGCCGCCGAGGCGGTTCAGGTCCGTCAGATAGATCGCGCGGTTGTCGTAGACCCAGTCGTGGATAAGGGTCTGGCCCTGCGCGGAGGCCGCGATAGCCGCGAAGAACGGGACGTTGTCGATGTTCAGCCCCGGGAACGGCATCGGGTGGATCTTGTCGATCGGCGCCTCCAGCTTGGAGGGCCGGACGGTCAGGTCCACCAGCCGCGTACGGCCGTTGTCCGCGAAGTACTCGGGCGTACGGTCGTGGTCGAGGCCCATCTCCTCCAGGACCGCGAGCTCGATCTCCAGGAACTCGATCGGCACCCGGCACACCGTCAGCTCGGACTCGGTGACCACCGCGGCGGCCAGCAGGCTCATCGCCTCGACCGGGTCCTCGGACGGCGAGTAGTCCACGTCCACGTCGATGTTGGGCACGCCGTGCACGGTGAGCGTCGTGGTGCCGATGCCCTCGACCCGTACGCCCAGCGCCTCCAGGAAGAAGCACAGGTCCTGGACCATGTAGTTGGAGGAGGCGTTGCGGATGACGGTGGCGCCGTCATGGCGGGCGGCGGCGAGCAGCGCGTTCTCGGTCACCGTGTCGCCGCGCTCGGTCAGCACGATGGGGCGCCCGGGGGTGACCGAACGGTCCACCCGCGCGTGGTAGAGCCCCTCGGTCGCGGCGATGTCGAGGCCGAACCGGCGCAGCGCGATCATGTGCGGCTCGATCGTCCGTGTGCCGAGGTCGCAGCCGCCGGCGTACGGCAGTTTGAAGGCGTCCATACGGTGCAGCAGCGGGCCGAGGAACATGATGATCGAGCGGGTACGGCGGGCCGCCTCCGCGTCGATGGCCTCCATGTCCAGCTCGCTCGGGGGCACGATCTCCAGGTCGACGCCGTCGTTGATCCAGCGGGTGCGGACGCCGATCGAGCCCAGTACCTCCAGAAGGCGGTACACCTCTTCGATCCGGGCGACCCGGCGCAGCACCGTGCGCCCCTTGTTGAGCAGCGTCGCGCAGAGCAGCGCGACACACGCGTTCTTACTGGTCTTGACGTCGATCGAACCGGACAGACGACGTCCGCCGACCACGCGAAGATGCATCGGACCGGCGTAGCCCAGAGAGACGATCTCACTGTCGAGGGCTTCACCGATTCGAGCGATCATCTCAAGGCTGATGTTTTGGTTGCCGCGCTCGATGCGATTGACGGCGCTCTGGCTGGTGCCGAGCGCCTCGGCAAGTTGCGACTGTGTCCAGCCCCGGTGTTGCCGGGCGTCACGGATGAGCTTGCCGATACGTACGAGGTAGTCGTCTGCCATGGCGCGACCGTATATCTCCTGTGAGATAAAAAGAAACGGAACGCGCCCATCCGGGTACCGGCCCCCGACGGGGGCCGGTCACGGGGGACAGGGCATCGCGAGCGGGACCTCAGCTGTCCCGCTTCGTCCGGGTGCGCTTCCAGCCGAAGGGGCCCGGCAGGTTCTGCGACGTGGTCCGGCGGCCGGTCGTGCTGCGCGTGTGCCGGGGGCCGCGGCCCTCGCCCGTGGTGATGGACATCGACTTCTTGTTGATGTTCAGCCGGACCCCGGGGAAGATCCGGAAGCTCTTGCGGAATGTCAGCGGCATGAGTACCCCCTCTTGTGGTGACTGCGCCGGGTGGCTCCCGGTCGCCACCGGATACCCCGGAAGTGTGTTCTGAATCCGCGACAGTGATCAACGGAGCGCCGGGTACCTGGAGTTGGGCGGGGTCTCACCGCAACCGGCCGGGACACCGCCCTGGGCTCCCACCGCGTGCGACCGTCCGGGCGTGCGCAGGCGGTGTGAATCGGCCCGCGCAGGCGGTGTCAATCGGCCCCGCGGAGGCAGTACGAACCGGCCCGCGGAGCGGCGTGAACCCGCTCGCGGAGACATCACAAGGCGCCCGGGCATGACCAGCCCGCGCCCATGTACTAGAGTTATCTCGACATCGAGATATCTGCCGAGGCGCACCGAAAGCCGCCACTCCAGTAAGGCGAACCTAACTTAGCCTTACCTTAGCGGATCGTCGAGACGCTGTGGCGGCAGGATGCGGTAGCAAGCGCACATATATGCATGAAGGAGACTGTCGTGTCGGCGAACAGCTTCGACGCCCGCAGCACGCTGCAGGTGGGCGACGAGTCGTACGAGATCTTCCGGCTGGACAAGGTGGAAGGCTCGGCTCGCCTTCCGTACAGCCTGAAGGTGCTGCTGGAGAACCTCCTCCGCACCGAGGACGGCGCGAACATCACCGCCGACCACATCCGGGCGCTCGGCGGCTGGGACTCCCAGGCGCAGCCCAGCCAGGAGATCCAGTTCACGCCCGCCCGCGTGATCATGCAGGACTTCACCGGCGTGCCCTGTGTCGTGGACCTCGCCACCATGCGTGAGGCCGTCAAGGAGCTCGGCGGCGACCCGGCGAAGATCAACCCCCTCGCCCCGGCGGAGCTGGTCATCGACCACTCCGTGATCGCCGACAAGTTCGGCACCCACGACGCCTTCGCGCAGAACGTCGAGCTGGAGTACGGCCGCAACAAGGAGCGCTACCAGTTCCTGCGCTGGGGCCAGACCGCGTTCGACGAGTTCAAGGTCGTCCCGCCGGGCACCGGCATCGTCCACCAGGTCAACATCGAGCACCTGGCCCGTACGGTCATGGTCCGCAAGGGCCAGGCGTACCCCGACACGCTCGTCGGCACCGACTCGCACACCACGATGGTCAACGGCCTGGGCGTCCTCGGCTGGGGCGTCGGCGGCATCGAGGCCGAGGCCGCGATGCTCGGACAGCCCGTCTCGATGCTCATCCCGCGCGTCGTCGGCTTCAAGCTCACCGGCGAGCTCCCGGCCGGCACCACCGCCACGGACCTCGTGCTGACCATCACCGAGATGCTCCGCAAGCACGGCGTCGTCGGCAAGTTCGTCGAGTTCTACGGCGAGGGTGTCGCCGCCACCTCGCTCGCGAACCGCGCCACCATCGGCAACATGTCGCCGGAGTTCGGCTCCACCGCCGCGATCTTCCCGATCGACGACGAGACCCTGAAGTACCTGCGCCTGACCGGCCGCGACGCCCAGCAGGTCGCGCTCGTCGAGGCGTACGCCAAGGAGCAGGGCCTCTGGCTCGACCCGGCCGCCGAGCCCGACTTCTCCGAGAAGCTGGAGCTCGATCTGTCGACGGTCGTGCCGTCGATCGCCGGTCCCAAGCGTCCGCAGGACCGGATCGTGCTCGCCAACGCCGCGCAGCAGTTCGCGCAGGACGTCCGCAACTACGTCGAGGACGACGACGAGGCGGGCAAGGAGTCCTTCCCGGCTTCCGACGCCCCGGCCTCCACCAACGGCGTACCGACCCGCCCGACCACCGTCACGGCCCCCGACGGCTCGACGTACGAGATCGACCACGGCGCCGTCACCGTCGCCGCGATCACCTCCTGCACCAACACCTCGAACCCGTACGTCATGGTCGCCGCCGCGCTCGTCGCGAAGAAGGCCGTGGAGAAGGGCCTGACCCGCAAGCCGTGGGTCAAGACCACCCTCGCCCCGGGTTCCAAGGTCGTCACCGACTACTTCGACAAGGCGGGCCTCACCCCCTACCTCGACAAGGTCGGCTTCAACCTCGTCGGCTACGGCTGCACCACCTGCATCGGCAACTCGGGCCCGCTGCCCGAGGAGGTCTCCAAGGCGGTCAACGAGCACGACCTGGCCGTGACCTCGGTGCTCTCCGGCAACCGCAACTTCGAGGGCCGGATCAACCCCGACGTCAAGATGAACTACCTGGCCTCCCCGCCGCTGGTCGTCGCGTACGCCATCGCCGGGTCCATGAAGGTGGACATCACCAAGGACGCGCTCGGCGTCGACCAGGACGGCAAGCCGGTCTACCTGGACGACATCTGGCCGACCGAGGCCGAGGTCAACGACGTCGTGGCGAACGCCATCGGCGAGGACATGTTCAACAAGTCCTACGCCGACGTCTTCGCGGGCGACGCGCAGTGGCAGGCGCTGCCGATCCCGACCGGCAACACCTTCGAGTGGGACGCGGAGTCGACGTACGTCCGCAAGCCCCCCTACTTCGAGGGCATGGCGCACGAGCCCTCCCCGGTCACCGACATCAGCGGTGCCCGCGTGCTCGCCAAGCTGGGCGACTCGGTCACCACCGACCACATCTCCCCGGCCGGCGCGATCAAGGCCGACACCCCGGCGGGCAAGTACCTCACCGAGCACGGCATCGAGCGGCGCGACTTCAACTCCTACGGCTCGCGCCGTGGCAACCACGAGGTCATGATTCGCGGCACCTTCGCCAACATCCGGCTGCGCAACCAGGTCGCGCCGGGCACCGAGGGCGGCTACACCCGCGACTTCACGCAGCCCGACGCGCCGGTGTCGTTCATCTACGACGCCTCGCGCAACTACATCGAGCAGGGCACCCCGCTGGTCATCCTGGCCGGCAAGGAGTACGGCTCGGGCTCGTCCCGCGACTGGGCCGCCAAGGGCACCGCGCTGCTCGGCGTCAAGGCCGTCATCGCCGAGTCCTACGAGCGCATCCACCGCTCGAACCTCATCGGCATGGGCGTCATCCCGCTCCAGTACCCGGCCGGCCAGTCCGCCGAGACCCTCGGCCTGACCGGCGAGGAGACCTTCTCCTTCGCCGGCATCACCGAGCTGAACGACGGCACCACCCCCCGCACGGTCAAGGTCACCACCGACACCGGTGTGGAGTTCGACGCGGTCGTCCGCATCGACACCCCCGGCGAGGCGGACTACTACCGCAACGGCGGAATCCTGCAGTACGTGCTGCGCAGCCTGATCCGCAAGTAGGCGGACCGGCAGAGCGGTTGAGGGCCGCACCCCCGGCAACGGGGGTGCGGCCCTTCGGCGTTGCCTTGTCGTCGCACCCCTCGTCGTTGCCGGCCTTGCCCTGCCGCCGGGCCCTACGCGCCGAACGCGGAACACGCTTTGGGGACATGGGGACATGGGGACATGGGGACATCGGGACATGGGGTCATCTCAGGCGGAACACAGGGTTCCCCCAGCGAACCGGGACACGATCGTCACATGTCTGGCATCCGAAGCGACCGTGTGCGCGTGCTGATCGTCGACGACGAACCCGGCCTCACGGAACTGCTCTCCGTGGCCGTCACGGAAGCGGGCCGGCGGCCCTATCCGGCGGCCGACGGAGAGAGCGCCCTGCGCCTCGCGCGCGGCTGCGCACCGCACGCCGTCGTACTCGACGGGATGCTGCCCGACCTGGACGGCATCCAGGTGCTGCGACGGCTGCGCAACGAGCGGCCCGGACTGCCCGTCCTCATGCTCACCGCGCGGGACACGCTGGAACACCGCCTGGACGGCCTGGAGGCGGGCGCCGACGACTACGTCACGAAACCCTCCTCGCTGGAGGAGGTCGTCCTGCGGCTGCGCGGACTGCTGCGCCGCTCCGGTGCCGAGGAGAGCCGGCCGGAGGGGTCCGCGCTCGTCCTCGGCGACCTGGTACTCAGCGCCGACACCCGCGAGGTGCACCGCGACGGTACGCAAGTCCGGCTCACCGCCAAGGAGTTCGACCTGCTCGGCCTGCTGCTGAGCCACCCGCGCCAGGTGCTGAGCAAGGCACAGATCCTCGACCACGTCTGGAGCGGCTCCTTCGACGGCGGCGGCAACCTGGTCGAGGTGTACATCTCCTGCCTGCGCCGGAAGATCGACAAGGGCCGGACGCCGATGATCCACACCGTTCGCGGGGTGGGGTACGCCATCAGGCCGCCGGAGGAGGGGAGATGAGCCCCCGTTCGCGGCGACGCCCGCCGTGGTCGCCCCTGCGGGGACGGTCGCTGCGCACCCGGCTCCTGGTCTTCATCGGCGCCACCCTCGTCGCCGTCGGCGTGGCCATGGCGCTCACCACCGTCTACGCCCAACGCGCCAGTCTGCTCGACCACTTGGACCAGCGGGTGGCCGACTGCGCCGAGCGCAGCCAGGGTGGAGTGCAGGTCGGACCCCGCCTCGGCACGGACCTCGCGTTCCTCGGGGAGCAGGGGCAGTCCGTCGGTACGATCGGCGCCCGGCTCGACGGCGACGGAGACGTCGTCGCGGCCGAGGTCGTCACCGGCGACGGTACGCGAAAGGCGCTCACCGCCGCCCAGCGTGCCGCTCTCGGCGGGATCACGGCCGACGGTTCCCTGCACACCCGCACCGTCCCCGGGCTCGGCACCTACCGGGTCACCGTCCTCCAGGCCGACGGGAACCCCGTACTCACGGGGCTCCCCATGGACGACGTCCAGGACATGATCAGCCGTCTGGTGGTGGTCGAGGCCGTCGTGGCGGCGGCGGGTCTCGCCGTCGCGGGCTGTGTCTGCGCCGTCGTCGTCCGGCGCCAACTGCGCCCGCTGGGGCGGGTCGCGGCCACCGCGGTCGAGGTCTCCCGCTCACCGCTCGGACACGGCGAGGTCATCGGCCTGATCCGGGTGCCGGAACGCGACACCGACCCCGGCAGCGAGGCCGGCCAGGTCGGCGCCGCGCTCAACCGGATGATCGACCACGTCGAGTCCTCGATCGGCGAACGCCGGCGCAGCGAGGAAAGCATGCGCCGCTTCCTGGCCGACGCCAGCCACGAACTCCGTACGCCGCTCGCGTCGATCGCCGGATACGCGGAGCTCATGAACCGCGGCACCGAGCGGATCGAACCCACCCTGGCCTGGCGGCGGGTCTCCGCCGAGTCGGCGCGGATGACCGGGCTCGTCGAGGACCTGCTGCTGCTCGCCCGGCTCGACGAGGGGCGGCCCTTGGAGTCCGCCGAGGTGGACCTCGCCGCGCTCGTGGCCGAGTCGGTCTGGGACGCGCGCGCCGCGGGAGACGGCCACCAGTGGCAGCTCGCGCTGTTCCTGGACGCACCGGCCCTGGTCCTCGGCGACGAGGCCCGGCTCCGTCAGGTGGTGGCCAACCTGTTGGCCAACGCCCGGGTGCACACGCCTGTCGGCACCATGGTCGTCGCCTCGGTGGAGGCCACGGAGGCGTACTGCGCCGTCCGCGTCGGCGACGACGGCCCCGGTGTCCCGCCCCACCTGCTTCCGTCCGTCTTCGAGCGTTTCACCCGGGGCGACGTCTCCCGCGCCCGCAACGGACCGGCGGACGGCGGCTCCGGTCTCGGGCTCGCCATCGTCGAGGCGATCACGGTGGCGCACGGCGGCCTGATCGAGGTCCGGAGCGAGCCGGGACGCACGGAGTTCGCCGTCTTCCTGCCGCCCTCGGGCCGACCGGCCCTGGCAACGCCCGGCTCGGATCCGATCATCAGGTTGGCTTCCCCCCTGCCGTCCGCCCCGGGCGCCCCGTCGCCGTCGCGAGCCGCCATGACCGCCGCTCCGGAACCGTCCGGCCGCGGCCGGCTCTAGCACGGACGCGGAGGGTCTCCGTACCCGGGACGCCGAGGCCCCCGTACCCGAGACGCCGAGAGCCCCGTACGCGAAGGGACAGGCCTTCGTACCCGAAAGGACAGGCCTTCGCGCGGAAAGCGTTTACAGCGGTTCCCGTGCGCGCTAACTTCCGAATGGGGTGGGAGCGCTCCCACCAAAGCGGACCGGAACCCGCCGCGGGATCGCTCCCCCCTTCGTCCGCATCCCGCACGACACTGAGCAAAGGAGCTCTTGTCATGCTCACGCCCGCACGCGTGCCGCGATTACCGCTGTCCACCCGCCACAGAGCCCTGCTCCTGGTCCTGCTCGCGCTTCTCGCCACCGTCCCGGCCCTCGGCCTGGTCGTCACGGCGGGCGGCGAGGCCGAGGCCCACGGCACCCCCATGAAGCCGGCCAGCCGCACCTTCCTGTGCTGGCAGGACGGGCTGACCGACACCGGCGAGATCAAACCCGTGAACCCGGCCTGCAAGGCGGCGCAGCAGGTGAGCGGCACCACGCCGTTCTACAACTGGTTCTCGGTGCTCCGCTCCGACGGGGCGGGCCGCACCCGCGGGTTCGTCCCGGACGGTCAGTTGTGCAGCGGCGGCAACGCCAACTTCACCGGCTTCGACCAGCCGCGCGAGGACTGGCCGCTCACCCACCTGACCTCGGGCGCGACGGTCGACTTCTCGTACAACGCGTGGGCCGCGCACCCCGGTTGGTTCTACGTCTACATCACCAAAGCCGGCTTCGACCCGACCCGGACGCTGACCTGGGACGACATGGAGGCCTCGCCCTTCCTGACGGTCGACCACCCGCCGCTCAACGGCAGTCCGGGCACGGTCGAGGCCAACTACTCCTGGTCCGGCACGCTTCCCTCGGGCAAGTCGGGCCGCCACATCGTGTACGTGGTCTGGCAGCGCTCGGACAGCGCGGAGACCTTCTACTCCTGCTCCGACGTCGTCTTCGACGGTGGCAACGGCGAGGTGACGGGCATCCACGACCCGGGCAACCCGACGGAACCGCCGCCCGGCGCCTGCACCGCGACCCGCCGTACGACGGGCAGTTGGTCGGGCGGCCACCAGTCCGAGGTGAGCGTCACCAACACCGGTGACGTGCCGATGCTCGGCTGGATGGTCGACTGGACGCTACCCGCCGGCCAGTCGGTCGACAGCCTCTGGAACGGCAACGCGACCTACCAGGGTCAGGACGTGATGGTCCACAACGCCGGCTGGAACGGGGAGTTGGATCCAGGGGAGAGCGCGACGTTCGGGTACGTCGTCACCGGCTCCGGCGGTGATACGTCGACAACCCTTCCGTGTCAGGTGGGCTGACCTCTGACTCTTCGTGCTCAGGGCGGACCGGGTGGGCATTCGGGACTCACCCGGTCCGCGAGCCCGGACCGGATTCGGGGGATGTCCGGCACGGGTTGGTGCGTGGCTTGTACTGATCGCGGTGCGCGACAACGTTGTCTGATGGTCTGCGCACGACTCTACCGCGTCAACAGACAACGATGTCAAGCCACTTGGCGCGCAGTGGTGCACAGCGGTGCGGAGTGCCCTCCACGGCAGCATCCAGGTGGCATCCACGGCGGCATCCACGGCGGCATCCACGGCGCTGAGCGTGGCGTTGCGCGCGGCGGTGTGCGCGACCGCGCAGGTCCGTGTAGGTCGGTGCAGGTCGGTGCGGCTCCGCGCGGGCCGGTGCGCGGCGGGGTGACCACGGTGGTGCGCGCGCCCGCGCGAGGCCGCGTGCCGACCGGTGCGCGCGCCGCCCCCGCACGCTCGGCCGTCGGGGTGCGCGCAGGGCGATCCTGGGGCCGGTACGCGGTCTTCCGTGGTAACCGTGGCGCAGGTTACTGTCCCTGCGGCTTGTGCGACCTGTGGTGTGCGACCCGTCCGAAGGAGGAGGGGCCGCGTCATGCGTTTCCGTCCGTCATCCATCCTGCTGGCCGTCGCCCTGGCGGCCGGCGGGATCACCCCAGCGGTGGCAGCCACCACCGCCGCACCGGACCTCGTCCGGGACCCCACCGCCTACGTCGACCCGCTCATCGGCACCAAGAACGGCGGCAACGTCTTTCCCGGCGCCGTCGTGCCGTTCGGCATGCTCTCCTGGAGCCCCGAGAACACCCGGGGCAACGCCACCAGCACGGCCGCGCCCGGCGGTTACCAGTACGACGCCACCCGTATCCGCGGCTTCAGCCTCACCCACATGTCCGGCACGGGCTGCGCCGGCGGCAGCGGCGACATCCCGTTCTTCCCGTACGCCGGTGAGGTCACCTCCTCTCCGGCGAGCGACACCAAGGACGCGGTGTACGCCGCCGACTTCGCGCACGCCGACGAGAGCGCGGAGCCCGGCCACTACAAGGTGGGCCTCGCCTCCGGCGTGACCGCCGACCTCACCGCGACCGCCCGCACCGGCTCGGGCCGCTTCACCTACCCCGCCGACAAGCCCGCCTCGCTGCTGATCCGTACCGCCAACTCCGAGGTCGGCTCGACGACTTCGGACGTCCGCATCGACCCCGCGACCCGCACGGTGTCCGGCTCCGTGACCTCCGGGAACTTCTGCGGATACCTCGACCCCGAGGGTCAACGCGCTTACTACACGCTCCACTTCACCGCCAGCTTCGACCGCGACTTCAAGGCGACCGGCACCTGGCAGGACGACAGGCTGAGCCCCGGGTCCACGGAGGCGAGCGGCGGCACCGGCGGATTCGCCACCGGCGGCCGTCCTGTCGCGGGCAAGGGCGCCGGCGGCTACGTGGAGTTCGAGCCCGGCAGCGGTCCCGTAAATGTCAAGGTCGGTATCTCCTACGTCAGTCAGGCGGGCGCCAAGGCCAACCTCGCGGCCGAGAACCCGCCGTCCAGGACCTTCGCCTCGGTCCAGGACGCCGCACATCGCGCCTGGCGCGACCGGCTCGACGCGATCAGGGTCGGCGGTGGCTCGGACACCGACCGCACCACCTTCTACACCGCGCTCTACCACGCCCTCCTGCACCCGAACGTCATCTCCGACGCCGACCGCAGATACCGGGGCAGCGACGACAAGGTCCACACCGTGAGCCGGGGCCACCAGGCCCAGTACGGCACCTTCTCCGGCTGGGACGTCTACCGCTCCCAGGTCCAGCTGCTGACCCTGCTCAGCCCGGACACCGGCTCCGACATCGCGCAGTCGCTCCTCGAACTGGCCCGGCAGAACGGCGGGGTCTGGGACCGCTGGCTGCACGGGGCGAGCGGCACGCACGTCATGAACGGCGATCCCTCTCCGGCCGCGCTCGCCGGCATCCGTGCCTTCGGCGGCACGGACTTCGACCTGCGGGGCGCCCTCGACTCGCTGGTCCGGGCGGCGACCGTCCCCACCGAGCAGGATCTCTCCTCGGCGGGCAAGCCGGTCCTGTCGGTGGGCCAGCGCCCGTCCCTCGACAAGTACCTGGAACAGCACTACATGCCGTCCGTGTCCAACGCCTGGGGCGGCGCCGCCGAGACCCTGGAGATGTCCGGCGCCGACTTCGCGATCTCCCAACTCGCCTCTGCGGCAGGCCGGAAGGGGACCGCGGCCGACTTCGCCACCCGCTCCCAGTGGTGGCAGAACAACTTCAACATCGCCGCCGACCCGACCGGCGGCTACATCGCCAACCGCAAGGCGGACGGCAGTTGGGTCACCGGCTTCACCCCGTCGACCGGCAACGGCTTCGTGGAGGGTACGGCGGCCCAGTACACCTGGATGGTGCAGCACAACCCGGCGGGCCTCTTCGCGGCCATGGGCGGCAAGGACAAGGCACTGGACCGCCTCGACACCTTCTTCCACAACGCGGACGGCAGCTGGGCGTTCACGGGCAGCGGCGGTGACAAGTCGGAACTCGACAACGAGCCGTCGACCAACGTGCCGTACCTGTACGCCTACGCGGGCGCTCCCTACAAGACGCAGGAGACGGTCCGGGCGGCCATGAACCAGCTCTGGTCGACACAGCCGGGCGGCATCCCCGGCAACGACGACCTCGGCGCCATGTCGTCCTGGTACGTCTTCTCCGCCCTCGGCATGTACCCCCAGGTCCCCTCCCGCGCCGAACTCACCCTGTCCTCACCGCTGTTCCCGAGGGTCGAGATCGACCGGCCGGGCGGCGCCGACATCAGGATCCGCGCGACGGGCGCGTCCGCCGACACCCCGTACGTGCAGTCGCTGAAGGTCAACGGCCGCGCGAGCGACCGCGCCTGGCTGCCCGCGTCCTTCGTCCGCAACGGCGGCACCCTCGACTACACGCTGGGTGCCACCCCCGACAAGCAGTGGGGCAGCAGCGAGGCGTCCGCCCCGCCCTCCTTCCGCGAGGGCGAGCAGCCCTACCAGATCGGCGTCGGCCCGACCACGGCCACGCTCGCGCCCGGCGGCAGCACGAAGCTCGACATCCGCGCCCTCGCCCTGAGCGGAGGGTCGGGACCCGAGGTGCGCTTCCACGTGGACGTGCCGGACGGTGTGACGGCAACGCCCGCCGAGGGAACGGTGGTTGACGGCGCCCAGACGATCACCCTGACCGCCGCCGCGGACGCCAGGCAGGGCTTCTACGACGCCAAGGTCACGGTGACCTCCGCCGAGACCTCGTACCAGCAGCCGGTGTCCCTCACCGTCGCCGCTCCCGGGTCCCTCCTCGCCGCGTACAACAACACCGGTGTCTCGGACGACGTGGGTGACCACGACGAGGCCGACTACGACGGCGGCGGCTGGAGCTACTCCCGCCAGGCCCTCGCCACCGCGGGGCTGACCTCCGGCCACCAGGGCACCCTGTCCGGCGGTCTCACCTACACCTGGCCCGACTCGCCGTCCGGCCGCCCCGACAACGCCACAGCGACCGGCCAGACCATCGAACTCCCCGAGCCCGCGAGCCGGTTGTCCTTCATCGGCAGCGCGGTCAACGGCAACCAGCAGACCACCGCGACCGTCACCTACGCCGACGGCGGCACCGACTCCGTCGAACTCGCCTTCACCGACTGGACCGTCGGCGGCGGGGGCGGCACCGTCCAGTACGGCAACGAGACCGTCGCCGTGGCCGCCTACCGCAACGTCGCGGGCGCCGACAAGGATCCGGTGAAGACGTACGTCTTCGCCACCAAGCCCTTCGAGGCCCCCTCCGGCAGGACCATCACCAGCGTGAAGCTGCCCGACAACACCGACCTGCACGTCTTCACCCTCGCGGTGAACTGACCCCAGGAGAACGGGAGAACGGGAGACCGGGAGAAGGGGAAACACGAGGGGCGGGCGTGGAGTCGAACTCCACGCCCGCCCTTTCCCATGGTGGGTGTCCGTCAGGACAGCAGCTCCACCTCCGCCAGCGTCGCCTCACCGGTGAGGACCAGGCGGTAGTGCGCGTACGAGCCCGGTTTCGCTACGGAGAACGCCCGGGTCTGCTTGTCCCAGGCGAAGGACTCCCCGGAGCGCTTGTCCAGGTCGGTCCAGCGCGTGCCGTCGGACGAGCCCTGGAGGACCCAGCCGGTCGGCGCCGTGGTGTGGTCCGACGAGGTCAGCGTGTACTGAACTCCCTTGGTGGCCGCGGCCGTAGGCAGCTCGACCGAGGCCACGCTCGCCGCGGTCGCCGACGTGTTGTCGAACAGCGCCCCGGCACCCTTCAGGGCGTCCGTACGGGGCGTCGCCACCTTGTCGTCCTTGGTGATCGACACGGGCGCCGCGTTCTTGCCGGTGCCCCAGTTGGAGGGCTTGGGACCCATGTCGAACTCCAGCACCGCGCCCTTGGAGAGGAGCGAGTGGGGGAGCGAGGTCGACGTCCACTTCTTGCCGTTGACCTTCAGCCCCTGCACGTACACGTTCTTCGTGCTGTTCTTCGAGGCCTTGACGACGAGGTCCCGGCCGTTCTCCAGGTGGACCGTCGCCTTGGTGAACAGCGGGGAGCCGACGGCGTATTCGCCGCTGCCCATGACCAGCGGGTAGAAGCCGAGCGAGGAGAAGAGGTACCAGGCCGACTGCTCGCCGTTGTCCTCGTCGCCGTGGTAGCCCTGCCCGATGTCGCTGCCCGTGTAGAGGCGGGAGAGGACCTGGCGCACGTTCGCCTGCGTCTTCCAGGGCTGGCCGGCCGCGTCGTACATGTAGTTCACGTGGTGGGCCACCTGGTTGGAGTGCCCGTACATGCCCATCCGTACGTCACGCGCCTCCGTCATCTCGTGGATGACGCCGCCGTAGGAACCCACGAACTCGGGCCCGGCGGTCTCGGGGGTCGCGAAGTACGTGTCGAGCTTGTCCGCGAGTCCGCTCCGGCCGCCGTACAGGTTGGCCAGACCACGCGAGTCCTGCGGCGCGGTGAAGGCGTAGCCCCAGCCGTTGGTCTCGGTGTAGTCGTAACCCCAGACACGGGGGTCGTACTCGGAGGACTCGACCCGCCAGTCGCCGCTCGCGTCCTTGCCCTGGAAGAATCCGGCCTGCGAGTCGAACAGGTTCACGTAGTCCTGCGCCCGGTTGAGGAAATACGCGGACTCCTCCTTGTAGCGCTTCTCGCCGGTCTTCTTGTAGAGGGCCTCGCCCATCTTCGCGATGCCGTAGTCGTTGAGGTAGCCCTCAAGTGCCCACGACAGGCCCTCGTGCGTGTCGGTGCTCGTGTAGCCGAGGAAGGGCGAGGTGGTCATGCCCTTGCGGCCGACACCGGAGGCGGGTGGCACGACGGTGGCGTTCTTGACCGCCGCGTCGTACGCCGACTTCGCGTCGAAGTCGACACCCTTGACGTACGCGTCCGCGAACGCCACGTCCGAGGAGGTGCCGGTCATCAGGTCCGCGTACCCGGGCGAGGACCAGCGCGAGGTCCAGCCGCCGTCCTTGTACTGCTGCACGAACCCGTCGACCATCTCACCGGCCTGACCGGGCGTCAGGAGTGAGTAGGCCGGCCAGGTCGTCCGGTAGGTGTCCCAGAAGCCGTTGTTGACGTACACCTTGCCGTCGACGATCTTCGCGCCGGTGTGCGTCGGGGTGTCCGGGTTCGGCATCGGGGAGAAGGGCGAGGCGTACTGGTACTTCGAACCGACCTTCTCGAAGCCGGAGTTGGGGTACAGGTACAGCCGGTACATGCTGGAGTACAGCGTGGTGAGCTGGTCCGGCGTGGCGCCCTGCACCTCGACCGTGCCGAGGATGTCGTCCCACTGCTGCTGGGCGCGGGACTTGACCTTCGCGAAGGACGTGCCCTCCGGGATCTCCTGGCGGAGGTTGTCCTTGGCCTGGTCGACGCTGATCAGCGAGGTCGCGAGGCGCAGCGTGACGGAGCGGTCCTCGCCGGCGTCGAACTTCAGGTAGCCCTTGACCCCGGCCGAGGACCCCTCCGTCACCGGCGCGTCGAACGTCCCGTACACGAAGAGCCGCGTCGCGCCCGTGGACAGCCCGGACTTCACGTCCGAGTATCCGGTGACGATCCCGTTCTCCTTGTCGAGCGTCAGGCCGGCCTGGTCGGTGACGTTGTCGAAGACCACGCTCGCGTCGTCGCCGGGATAGGTGAACCGCAGCGCCGCCGCGTGGTCGGTGGGCGCCATCTCGGCCTTGAGGCCGTTCTCGAACGTGACGCCGTAGTAGTACGGCCGCGCGGTCTCGTTCTGGTGCTTGAAGGCGAGCTCGCGTGCGTCACGGCCGGTGTCGGGGGTGCCGGACGCCGCCGAGGGCATCACCTGGAAGGTCTGCCGGTCACCCATCCACGGGCTCGGCTCGTGGCTCGCGCTGAACGCCTGGATGGTGGGCAGGTTGTCCGCGTTGTTCGCACGTGCGTAGTCGTAGAGCCAGCTGAGCGACCCCGCGTTGGTGACCGGCGTCCAGAAGTTGAAGCCGTGCGGGACGGCCGTCGCGGGGAAGTTGTTGCCGCGCGAGAAACCGCCGCTGGAGTTGGTGCCGCGAATCGTCGAGGCGTAGTCGGACAGGTGCGCCTTCGGCTTCTCGGGCTTGACGGACTTCAGCGTCACGTCGTCGAGCCAGCCGCGGAACTTCGCCGGCCCCTTGGGAGAGTCGTACCCGACCAGGATCCGGTCCACCGTCTTGCCCGCGGCGACCGAACCGATCCGCGAGGCCACGCTGTTCCACTGGTTCACGTAGAGGATCTTGGAAGCGCCCTGCCCCTGCGGTGTCAGCGCGAACCCGTGCTGGTCCAGGGCCTTGAGACCGCTCAGATAGGTGCCGTCCGTGAAGACGAGGTCCACGGCGACGTTGGTGGCGTCGTAGTCCAGGTCGCCGTCGGCCATCGACGGGAAGATCTTGTACGACAGCTCCGTGTCGCGGCCGACGGCCACGTTCACGTCGAAGACCTTGTTGTACGAGTACGCGCGCCCGTCGGGCTTGTGCGTACCGGCGTAACGCAGGGCACGCTTGCCGCTGAAGCCCGCGCCCGCCTTGGCGGTCGGGGAGCCGCTCGGGCCGCGGTCCACCAGCGAGAGCATGTCCTGGGGCGTCGGCTCGTCGACGGCGCCCGTGGAGAACTGAACGTCGGCGAGCTGAAGGATGTCGCCGCTGTTGTTCTTGGTGATGTCGAGCCGGAAGTGCTGGTATTCAGCCGGACTCGTGATGTCGTACGACTTCGTCTGGAAACGCTCGCCGAAGGACTCGCCGGAGCGGGTGTCGAGGGTCTTCCAGTCCTTGCCGTCCGTCGAGCCCTGAAGGGTCCAGGCCTGCGGGTCGCGTTCGTCGTGGTCGTTGGCCGAAGTGAGCGCGTACGTCACCACCTTGACCGGGGCGTCCAGGTCGAACTCCGCCCAGGCGGTGGGCTCGAACACCAGCCACTTGGTGCTCGACTCGCCGTCGACGAGGTTCTCCTTCACCTCGCCCCCGCCGGTGTTCTCGCCGCTCGCCCGGACATCCGAGACATGGTCGGTCACATTGCCGGGGATGCCTGTGGTGTAGCCGCCGTCCACCCCGGACGATCGTTTCGTCCCCTGAGGTGTCGTATCAACCGTGTTCAGCCAGGTCGGTGCGGGATCGCCCGACTCGAACGAGGAGGCGAACTCCTTGTCGGGGGCGGCCGCCTGGCCCGGCAGGGCCACCGCGGCGCCCTGTGCGGCGACCAGCAGGCAGAGGGCGGAGACCCCCACCGTGGTGGCACGACCCCAGCTGTACCCAGCCGTCGAACTGCGTCTGTATCGAGCTCCGTGCTGCATGCGCGAGCACCCTCCCAGCGTCCGGACAACGTTGTCAAATTCGCTGCGCAAAGACCAGTAGGGAGTCAAGTTGTCAGCGATGTCAAGGGTGTTGAATGTGGCGTCCGGGGCGAATGCCGCGCGACAAGTCGCGCATTACTCCCATCGTGGGAGGTTGGCACCTTGTGGATCTTCTTCCGGGTAACGCGTGGTCGCACCATATTTCCGCGAGGTCTCAACTCGGAAAAGACCGACTGCCAAACCTGCATTCGATCTTGCTCCATTGGCGGGAAGTGGACTATACCTGTCGGCGTCTGCACAGCCGTTCTACGGCTGTGTGCAGGCGCGACCCGGGGGGAAATCTGGAGGCGGCGGGCGCGTGTCACATACACCGACCATCGCGTCGTTCCACTAATCCCTCACGTACGACCCCAGCTTGACCCAAACCGCGGTGCCGGGGAGGATCCGGTTCACCGCCTGAGTCCTGTAGAAGGCGAGGACTTGAGCATGGGATCCACTTCCGCCGAGAACAGCAACACCGAGGGTGTCGGACGCCGCGATCTGATGAAGCGGTCGGCAGCGCTTGCCCTGATTTCCGTGCCGACGATGAGCTTCTTGTCGGCTTGTGCCAGCGGCGGAGGCGACGACAGCTCCGACGAGACGAACAAGGGCAAGACCACCGCCGAGAACCCCTTCGGCGTGGCGAAGGGCAGCGCGCTCGACGTCGTCATCTTCAAGGGCGGCTACGGCGACGACTACGCCAAGGCGTGGGAAGCCGCCTTCGACAAGAAGTGGGGCACCAAGAGCGCCCACACGGGCACCCAGGAGATCACCGGCAAGCTCCAGCCGCGCTTCAACAACAACACCCCGCCGGACGTCGTCGACGACTCGGGCGCCCAGCAGATCAAGCTGGACGTGCTCTACAAGAACGGCCAGCTCCTCGACCTGGCCGCGGTGCTCGACGCCCCGTCGATCGACGACCCGAGCAAGAAGGTCCGCGACACCCTGATCGCCGGCACGCTCGACCCGGGCATGCAGGGCGGCAAGGTCGTGGCCCTCAACTACATCTACACGGTGTGGGGCCTGTGGTACTCCGGCAAGCTCTTCGCGGACAAGGGCTGGGAGGCGCCGAAGACCTGGGACGACTTCCTGGCGGTGTGCAAGGCGGCGAAGGCCGAGGGGATCGGGGGACTGGCCCACCAGGGCAAGTACCCGTACTACATCAACGTCGCCATCATGGACCTGATCGCCAAGAAGGGCGGTCTGGACGCCATGAAGGCGATCGACAACCTCGACCCGAAGGCGTTCGTCGGCAACGACGCCGCCCAGGCGGCCATCGAGGCGGTCTACGAGGTCGTCGAGAAGGGTTACCTGATGGCCGGCACCAACGGCCTGACCCACACCGAGTCGCAGACCCGCTGGAACCAGTACAAGGCCGCTTTCATCACCTCCGGCTCGTGGCTGGAGAACGAGCAGCTCAAGCAGACCCCGGACGACTTCGACATGAAGTTCCTGCCGATGCCGGTCCTGCCGGACAGCCAGCTGCCCTTCGAGGCGATCCGGGCCGGCTCCGGCGAGCCCTTCATCATCCCGGCGAAGGCCAAGAACCTGGCGGGCGCCCAGGAGTTCCTGCGCTCCATGCTCTCCAAGGAGTGGTCGACGCGCTTCGCCCAGGAGGCGAACTCGCTGAGCATCCTCAAGGACGGCGTCGACTCCGGCGTCGAACTGCGGCCCGGCACCCAGTCCACGGTCGAGGCCTCCAAGGCCGCCGGCGACAACACCTTCAACTTCCTGTACCCCAACTGGTACAGCGAGATGGACGTCTCGATCCAGAACGCTTCGAACGAGCTGATGGCGAAGCGAATTCAGCCCGCGGAATGGCTGAAGCGAGCCCAGGCGGCAGTCGACAAGGCGGCCAAGGACCCGGCGTCCAAGAAGAACCACCGCGACTGACCGAGCATTTCGGAACACCAGGGGCAGGATGCCATGCGAAAAGGGCAGTACCGGTTTGTCGCGGGGTTTCTCCTCGCACCATTGGCTCTGTATCTGATCTTCGTGATCTGGCCGTACATACAGACCATCGGCTACTCCTTCACCGACTGGCAGGGGCAGTCGCAGTCATTCAGTTTCGTCGGTCTGGACAACTACAAGGAGTTGTTCCAGGACGACATCTTCCTGGGTGCGATCTGGCACAACATCCTGTTCCTGGTGTTCATCCCGGTGATCACCATCCTGCTCGCCCTGTTCTTCGCCTTCATGGTGAACGCGGGCGGGCGGGGCGGCGCCGGCGGTGTGCAGGGCGTCTCGGGCTCGGGCTTCTACAAGATCGTCTACTTCTTCCCGCAGGTGCTCTCGCTGGCGATCCTCGCGGTGCTCTTCGGCGCGGTCTACCGCAGCGACGAGGGCGGTCTGCTCAACGGGGTCCTGGTCAAACTGGGCCTGGTCGACGCGAACAGCCCCATCGAGTGGATGAACGAGCCCAACCTCGTCCTGTGGTGCCTGATGGCGGTGGTCGTCTGGCACGGCGTCGGCTTCTACCTGGTGCTGTTCTCGGCGGCGATGCAGTCCGTCCCCAAGGACATCTACGAGGCCGCGCTGCTCGACGGCGCGGGCCGCTCGCAGACCTTCTTCCGGGTGACCCTGCCGCTGCTGTGGGACACCGTGCAGACCGCCTGGGTCTATCTCGGCATCATCGCGATGGACATGTTCGTCCTGGTCTCCACCATGACCTCGGGCACCGGCTACGGCGGCGGCCCCGACCACCACAGCGACGTCATGGCCAACGTGATGATGCGCAACTTCCTCTACTTCGGAAAGAGCGGCTACGCCTGCGCGATGGGCGTGATCATGCTGCTCCTCACCCTGATCCTGTCCGTGGTCACGCTGCGCGCCACCCGCCGCGAGCGCATCGAGTTCTGAGGCGGAGACAGAAAATGAGCGCACCCATCAAGGAGCCGACGCGGACCGGCGACGGCGTCCCCGCCCAGCGGTCGGCAGGCAAGGCCCCACCCCGTGAGAGCGGCGCCGGGCGCGGCGAGGGCGTCACCCTCAACGTCTTCTCGCACGCGTTCCTCGTCGTGTGGGCCGTGCTGATCGTCCTGCCACTGGTCTGGCTGGTCCTGAGCTCCTTCAAGACCGACGCGCAGATCGGCGGTTCGGCCCTGAGCTGGCCGTCGAACTGGCAGCTCGACGTCTTCGGCAGGGCCTGGGACAAGGGCATCGGCGACTACTTCACGAACACGGTCATCGTGCTCGTCTTCTCGGTCCCGCTGACCATGCTCCTGGGCTCGATGGCGGCCTACGTGCTGGCCCGCTACGAGTTCCCCGGCAACCGCCTCATCTACTACTTCTTCGTCGGCGGGGCGATGTTCCCCGTGTTCCTCGCCCTCGTGCCGCTGTTCTTCATGGTCAAGCGTCTCGAGATGTTGAACACGTACCAGGGGCTGATCCTGGTCTACGTCGCCTACTCGATGCCGTTCACCGTGTTCTTCATGCACTCGTTCTTCCGGACGCTGCCGACGGCGGTCTTCGAGGCGGCGGTGCTCGACGGCGCCTCGCACACCCGGGCGTTCTTCCAGGTCATGCTGCCGATGGCGAAGCCCGGCCTGCTGAGCGTCGGCATCTTCAACGTCCTCGGCCAGTGGAACCAGTACATCCTGCCGTCCGTCCTGATGCAGCCACAGAAGGGCGGCGATCCGGAACGGTACGTCCTCACCCAGGGCCTCATCCAGCTACAGCAGCAGCAGGGTTACGCCACCGACCTCCCCGTCCTCTTCGCGGGCGTGACCATCGCGATGATTCCCATGCTCGTCGTGTACCTCTCCTTCCAGCGCCAGGTCCAGGGAGGCCTCACCTCGGCCACGCTCAAGTAGCTCCCGACCCCGCCCACGACGGTCGCCATCCCGCATCCGGGGTGGCGATCACGTGTCCGCGGGGTGACGGAATCGGAACGCGCCCGAAGTCTCCGATTTTTCGTCAAGGACTTGACTGCGGTAACCCGTTCAGCGGAGCTTGGAGTTCACAACTTGTAAGTGACCCGGGTTCCGCTGCTGTGACCCGGGTCACATGGGCGGCATCGGGGCCGCCCGGCTGAGGGCAGGAGTGGATGAGTCGATGGAGACTCCGGGGTCGCAGTCGTCGCTGCACCGAGCCAATCTGGAGCGCGTCGTACGTGCGGTGCGCCTCGCGGGTTCGCTCACGCAGGCGGAGATCGCGCGGACGACGGGCCTGTCCGCCGCGACCGTTTCCAATATCGTCCGTGAACTCAAGGACGGCGGAACGGTCGAGGTCACACCCACTTCGGCGGGGGGTCGCAGGGCCCGCAGCGTCAGTCTGAGCGGGGACGCGGGCATCGTCATCGGTGTCGACTTCGGCCACACGCATCTGCGGGTGGCCGTCGGGAACCTGGCCCACCAGGTGCTCGCCGAGGAGTCCGAGCCGCTGGACGTGGACGCCTCCGCGGCACAGGGCTTCGACCGGGCGGAAGAGCTGGTCAGCCGTTTGATCGCGGCCACCGGCGTGGACCGGGCGAAGATCGCCGGCGTGGGTCTCGGGGTGCCGGGGCCGATCGACGTCGAGTCGGGAAGCCTCGGCTCGACCGCGATCCTGCCCGGCTGGACCGGCACGAAGCCCGCCGAGGAGCTGGGCGGACGGCTCGGGGTGCCCGTGCAGGTGGACAACGACGCCAATCTGGGCGCCCTCGGGGAGATGGTCTGGGGGAGCGGGCGCGGGGCCAGGGACCTGGCGTACATCAAGGTCGCGAGCGGTGTCGGCGCCGGCCTGGTGATCAACGGCAAGATCTACCGCGGCCCAGGTGGCACAGCGGGAGAAATCGGGCATATTACTCTTGATGAATCCGGCCCCGTCTGCCGCTGTGGCAACCGGGGCTGCCTGGAGACCTTCACGGCCGCGCGCTATGTCCTGCCACTCCTCCAGTCCAGCCACGGTACGGATCTGACCATGGAGGGCGTTGTCAGGCTGGCGCGGGACGGTGATCCGGGCTGCCGTCGGGTGATCGCCGACGTCGGCCGACACATCGGCAGTGGAGTCGCGAATCTCTGCAATCTGCTCAACCCGAGCCGGGTGGTCCTCGGCGGCGATCTCGCCGAGGCCGGAGAGCTCGTCCTCGGGCCCATGAGGGAGTCTGTCGGCCGTTACGCGATCCCCAGCGCGGCGCGTCAACTCTCGGTGTTGCCAGGGGCTCTTGGCGGCCGTGCGGAGGTTCTCGGAGCACTCGCTCTCGCGCTCAGCGAGATGGGTGATTCGACCCTTTTGGACGGGTCGCTGACTGCTGCGAGTCCCGCCTTCACTTAGAGAACGCACGACGCCGTTGCCATCTCGTTAAGTATTTACTTCTTGACGTCGCACGTACGGCCGAGTTGACTTCGAGCCACCTCGGCCGCAACGACGCGGCCTCGTCAGGGAGGTTTGTTTAGTGAACACGCGTATGCGTCGTGCTGCTTTCGCCGTTGCCGCTGGTGCGATGGCCGTTTCGCTGGCCGCCTGTGGCAGCGCCGCGGAGTCGAAGGACAGCGACGAGAGCTCGGCCGCTGCCAAGGGTGACGACATCAAGGTCGGTCTGCTTCTCCCCGAGAACCAGACCGCGCGTTACGAGAACTTCGACAAGCCCTTGATCGAGAAGAAGGTCAAGGAGCTCACGAACAACAAGGGCGAGGTCATCTACGCCAACGCCAAGCAGGACGCCAGCACGCAGAACCAGCAGGTCGACACGATGATCACCAACAAGGTGGACGTGCTGATCGTGGACGCTGTGGACTCCGCGGCCATCAAGAGCTCGGTGCAGAAGGCCAAGGACGCCGGCATCCCGGTCGTGGCCTACGACCGACTGGCGGAAGGCCCGATCGACGCCTACATCTCCTTCGACAACGAAGAGGTCGGCCGGGTTCAGGGCGAGGCGCTGCTCAAGGCCCTCGGCGACAAGGCCTCCAAGGGCGACATCGTCATGATGAACGGGTCCTCCACCGACCCGAACGCCGCACTCTTCAAGAAGGGCGCGCACTCCGTCCTCGACGGCAAGGTGACCGTCGGTAAGGAGTACGACACCAAGGAGTGGAAGCCGGAGAACGCCAACGCCAACATGGAGGGCGCCATCTCCGCCCTCGGCAAGAGCAAGATCGTCGGCGTCTACTCCGCCAATGACGGCATGGCCGGCGGTATCATCACCGCCCTCAAGGCCGCCGGCATCGACAACATCCCGGTCACCGGCCAGGACGCGGAGCTCGCGGGTGTGCAGCGCATCGTCGCCGGTGAGCAGTACATGAGCGTCTACAAGCCCTACCCGCAGGAGGCTAACGTGACGGCCGAGATCGCCGTCGCGCTCGCCCAGGGCAAGTCGCTCGACTCCCTCGCCAAGACCAAGGTCGACAGCCCCACCACCAAGGGTGTTCCGTCGGTCCTCGTCCCGGTCGTCTCGCTGACCAAGGACAACATCAACGACACCGTCCTCAAGGACGGCATCTACACCGTGGCCGACATCTGCACGAGCGCCTACAAGGCCGACTGCGACTCGCTCGGTCTCAAGTAGTCTCCGCAAGTCTCTTTCCACGTACGGGAATTCATTCTTGAATTCCCGTACGGACTTGCGTACACCAAAGCTCCTCCGGCGCTCCGCATCCATCAGCCCCGCAAGCTAGGGCGGGGCGCCGGAAGGAAACCCCCCCCTCCCGATTTTCTGCACAACCTCCCGCCGGGTCAGGCGGCGAAGGAGATGATTCACGTGTCCGCTACGCCTGTTCTGGCGTTGCGCGGGGTCTCCAAGCGATTCGGTGCCGTCCAGGCGCTCACCGATGTTGAGCTTGAGGTCCACGCCGGCGAAGTGGTCGCCCTGGTGGGCGACAACGGCGCCGGCAAGTCCACGCTGGTGAAGACGATTGCCGGCGTGCACCCCATCGATGAGGGCGCCATCGAGTGGGACGGCAAGTCCGTCCAGATCAACAAGCCGCACGACGCGCAGGCCCTCGGTGTCGCGACCGTCTACCAGGACCTCGCGCTCTGCGACAACATCGACGTGGTGGGCAACCTCTACCTCGGTCGCGAGCTGAAGAAGCGCGGCATCCTCGACGAGGTCGAGATGGAGCGCCGCTCCCGCGAGCTGCTGGACACGCTGTCGATCCGCATCCCCAGCGTCCGCATCCCGATCGCCTCGCTCTCCGGCGGTCAGCGCCAGACGGTGGCGATCGCCCGTTCGATGCTCGGCGAGCCCAAGCTCGTCATCCTCGACGAGCCCACCGCGGCCCTCGGTGTCGAGCAGACCGCACAGGTCCTCGACCTGGTCGAGCGGCTGCGCGAGCGCGGCCACGCCGTGCTCCTCATCAGCCACAACATGGCTGACGTCAAGGCCGTCGCCGACAAGGTCGCCGTCCTGCGCCTGGGGCGCAACAACGGCATCTTCGAGGTCAAGTCGACCTCGCAGGAAGAGATCATCTCCGCCATCACGGGTGCCACGGAGAACGCCGTGACCCGTCGTGCGGCGCGCAGCAGCAATGGGGAGGCTCAGAAGTGAGCATCGACAAGACCTCCGCGACCCCCGTGGACCACGCGGTCGAGAACCCCGAGGCCGCCGCCGCGGCGAGCACCGTGGTCGACCCCAGGCTCCTCGTCCGCGAGCAGGGCATCGCGGGTTACGCCTCCGAGTTCAAGCGCAAGATGAAGGCCGGTGACCTGGGTTCCATCCCGGTCGTCCTCGGCCTCGTCATCATCTGGATCATCTTCCAGAGCCTGAACTCCAACTTCCTCACCGCGGGCAACCTCTCCGACATCTCCGTCGCCATGGTCGGCACGGGCATGATCGCGGTCGGCATCGTCTTCGTGCTGCTGCTCGGTGAGATCGACCTGTCGGTCGGTTCGGTCTCCGGTGTCGCCGGCGCCGCCTTCGCGGTGCTGAACGTCACGCACGGCATGAACGAGTGGCTGGCCTTCATCCTGGCCATCCTCACCGGCACGGCCGCGGGCGCGATCCACGGCTTCGTCTTCGCGCGCATCGGCGTGCCCGCCTTCGCCGTCACCCTGGCCGGTCTGCTGTTCTGGAACGGCTTCATGCTCCAGATCCTGGGTGACAACGGCACCATCAACCTGGACAGCGAAGGCATCGTCGCCAAGCTGACCAGCTACTACTTCACCGATGTGGCCGCCGCCTACGCGCTGGCGATCGTCGTGACCGCCGGGTTCTTCGTCAGCTCCTTCTACGGCAACCGCCGGCGCGAGGCCGCCGGTGTCCCGTCGCAGCCGCTGAGCGAGACCATCCTGCGCACGGTGCTCCTGGGCATCCTCGCCTTCGCCGTGGCGATCGTCTACAACCAGTACAAGGGCCTGCCGCTGGCCGTGGTGATCTTCATCGCGGTCCTGCTGCTCACGGACTTCATCCTGCGCCGTACCTCCTACGGCCGGAAGATCTTCGCGCTCGGCGGCAGCGTCGAGGCCTCCAGGCGTGCCGGTATCAACGTGGAGATGGTCCGGATCTCGGTCTTCGCGATCGCCGGTACCTTCGCCGCGATCGGCGGTCTGTTCATCGCCTCGAAGATCGCCTCCGCCAACCAGGGCGCCGGCGCCGGTGACCTGCTGATGAACGCCATCGCGGCGGCCGTCATCGGTGGCACCAGCCTCTTCGGTGGCCGTGGCCGCACCTGGAACGCGCTGCTCGGTGTGCTGGTCATCGTCTCGATCCAGTACGGCCTCGCCCTTCAGGGCATCGCCTCGCCGATCCAGTACATGATCACCGGTGGTGTTCTGCTCGCGACGGTCGTCATCGACGCCGTCACCCGCAAGACCCAGAAGACGGCGGGTCGCGCCTAGCGAACCCGGCCCCTGCTGGCCATTGGACGAAGTGCCCGGTACCAACGGCGGTACCGGGCACTTCCATGTCCAGGAGACAGATCCGGAACGAGAACACGTGTACGGATCATTTACAGCCGTTCGCGTGATGTACGACGCACAACCCGAACGCCGCCACGAAAGACGGAACATTAGACTCGACAGACCCGGCAAAGCTCGAACAGCTCTATCGCAAGGAGGCACGGGTGCCGCTGCTGACCCGCATCACGGGACCGCGCGATCTGGACCGGCTCACCCTGGAGCAGCTGGACCAGCTGGCCGGCGAGATCAGGACCTTCCTCGTCGACGCGGTCTCCAAGACCGGCGGCCACCTCGGCCCGAACCTCGGCGTCGTGGAGCTCACCATCGCTCTGCACCGCGTCTTCGAGTCGCCCAAGGACAGGGTGCTGTGGGACACGGGCCACCAGTCCTACGTGCACAAGCTGCTCACCGGCCGCCAGGACTTCTCCAGGCTCAAGATGAAGGGCGGCCTCTCCGGCTACCCCTCGCAGGCCGAGTCCGAGCACGACGTCATCGAGAACTCGCACGCCTCCACGGTCCTCGGCTGGGCCGACGGCCTCGCGAAGGCGAACCAGGTCCTGGAGCGCGACGACCACGTGGTCGCGGTCATCGGCGACGGCGCCCTCACCGGCGGCATGGCCTGGGAGGCGCTCAACAACATCGCCGACGCCAAGGACCGCCCCCTGGTGATCGTCGTCAACGACAACGAGCGCTCCTACGCCCCCACCATCGGCGGCCTCGCGAACCACCTGGCGACCCTGCGCACCACCGACGGCTACGAACGGTTCCTGGCCCGCGGCAAGGACCTCCTGGAGCGCACCCCGGTCGTCGGCAGGCCCCTCTACGAGACCCTGCACGGCGCCAAGAAGGGCCTCAAGGACTTCATCGCCCCGCAGGGCATGTTCGAGGACCTCGGCCTCAAGTACGTCGGCCCGATCGACGGCCACGACATCGAGGCCCTGGAGTCGGCGCTGGTCCGCGCCAAGCGCTTCGGCGGCCCGGTCATCGTGCACTGCCTCACCGAGAAGGGCCGCGGCTACCAGCCCGCCCTCCAGGACGAGGCCGACCGCTTCCACGCCGTCGGCAAGATCCATCCCGACACGGGCCTGCCGATCGCCTCCTCCGGCGCCGACTGGACCTCCGTCTTCGGCGAGGAGATGGTCAAGCTCGGCGAGGAGCGCGAGGACATCGTCGCCATCACCGCCGCGATGCTCCAGCCCGTCGGCCTCGACAAGTTCGCCAAGGCCTTCCCCAAACGGGTGTACGACGTCGGAATCGCCGAGCAGCACGCCGCCGTCTCCGCGGCCGGCCTCGCCACCGGCGGTGTGCACCCCGTCTTCGCCGTCTACGCGACCTTCCTCAACCGCGCCTTCGACCAGGTCCTGATGGACGTGGCCCTGCACAAGTGCGGCGTCACCTTCGTCCTCGACCGCGCGGGCGTCACCGGCACCGACGGCGCCTCGCACAACGGCATGTGGGACATGTCGATCCTCCAGGTCGTGCCGAGCCTGCGGCTGGCCGCCCCGCGCGACGCCGACCAGGTCCGCGCCCAGCTGCGCGAGGCCGTCGAGGTCACCGACGCGCCGACGGTGGTCCGCTTCTCCAAGGGCGCGGTCGGCCCCGCCGTACCCGCCGTGGGCCGGGTCGGCGGCATGGACGTGCTGCGCGAGCCGGGCACCGACACCCCCGACGTGCTGCTCGTCTCGGTCGGCGCCCTCGCGCCGATGTGCCTGGAGATCGCCGGCCTCCTCGACAAGCAGGGCATCTCCACCACCGTCGTCGACCCGCGCTGGGTCAAGCCCGTCGACGAGGCCATGGCCCCGCTCGCCGAGCGGCACCGCGTGGTCGTCACCGTCGAGGACAACTCCCGTGTCGGTGGCGTCGGTTCCACGATCGCGCAGGCACTGCGGGACGCGGGCGTGGACGTACCGCTGCGCGACTTCGGCATCCCGCCGCGCTTCCTCGACCACGCCTCCCGCAAGGAGGTCATGGCGGAGATCGGCCTGACCGCGCCGGACATCGCCCGCCAGGTCACCGGCCTGGTCTCCCGCCTCGACGGCCGGTTCGAACGCACCACGGCCGAGGCCGTGGACGCGGTGGAGACCGCGCGCGACTGACGCACCCCCAGGTCCACCGGGCCGGTTCCATCACTCTGAAGGGGTGGCGGAACCGGCCCATTCGCGTGAACCTGTCCGCGCCGGGGCATGCGCAGCACACGCCCCCTCGATCATGTCGAGGACGTCAAGCGTGGAGGTAAACCCGTGAGCAGCACCCTCTTCAGAACGAAGAAGGTCGAACAGTCGATCTTGGACACTGAGGAGCCGGAGCACGCACTCAAGAAGTCGCTGTCCGCTCTGGATCTCACCGTCTTCGGCGTCGGAGTCATCATCGGCACCGGCATCTTCGTGCTGACCGGCACGGTCGCCAAGAACAACGCCGGGCCCGCCGTCGCCCTCGCCTTCGTGGTGGCCGGGGTCGTCTGCGCGCTCGCCGCGATCTGTTACGCCGAGTTCGCGTCGACGGTTCCGGTGGCCGGCTCGGCCTACACCTTCTCCTACGCCTCGCTCGGCGAGCTGCCCGCCTGGATCATCGGCTGGGACCTCGTACTGGAGTTCGCGCTGGGCACGGCGGTGGTCGCCGTCGGCTGGTCCGGGTACGTGGCCTCGCTGCTCGACAACGCGGGCTGGCATCTGCCGGAGGCGCTCAGCGGGCGGGAAGGGGCCGACGGCTTCGGCTTCGACATCCTGGCCGCGGGACTCGTGCTGGTGCTCACCGGCATCCTCGTGCTCGGCATGAAGCTCTCCGCGCGCATCACCTCGCTCGTCGTCGCCATCAAGGTGACCGTCGTCCTCGTCGTGATCATCGCGGGCGCCTTCTTCATCAAGGGCGAGAACTACGACCCGTTCATCCCGAAGGCGCAGCCCGTGGAAGCGGGCGCGGGTCTCCAATCCCCCCTGATCCAGCTGATGTTCGGCTGGGCGCCCTCCAACTTCGGCGTGATGGGCATCTTCACCGCCGCCTCCGTCGTCTTCTTCGCCTTCATCGGCTTCGACGTGGTGGCCACGGCCGCCGAGGAGACCAAGAACCCGCAGCGCGACATGCCCCGCGGCATCCTGGGCTCCCTGATCATCTGCACCACCCTCTACGTCGCCGTGTCGATCGTCGTGACCGGCATGCAGCACTACACCAAGCTGTCGGTGGACGCCCCGCTCGCCGACGCCTTCAAGGCCACCGGACATCCCTGGTACGCGGGCTTCATCAGCTTCGGCGCCGCCGTCGGCCTGACCACGGTCTGCATGATCCTGCTCCTCGGCCAGACCCGGGTCTTCTTCGCGATGAGCCGCGACGGACTGCTGCCCCGCTTCTTCTCCCGCGTCCACCCGCGCTTCAAGACCCCCCACCGGCCGACCATCCTGCTCGGTGTGATCATCGCGATCCTCGCGGGATTCACCAGCCTGAGTGAACTCGCCGAGCTGGTGAACATCGGCACGCTGTTCGCCTTCGTGGTCGTCGCGATCGGCGTGGTCGTCCTGCGCCGCACCCGCCCCGACCTGCCCCGCACCTTCCACACCCCGCTGGTGCCCTTCCTCCCCATCGTCTCCGTCCTCGCCTCGCTGTGGCTGATGCTGAACCTGCCCGCCGAGACCTGGCTGCGGTTCGGCATCTGGATGGTGATCGGCGCCGTCATCTACTTCCTCTACGGGCGCTCGCACAGCCGTCTCGGCCTGTCGCAGGAGGCGGCGGCGGGAGCCGTGCCGAAGCCCCAGAGCGGCGACACCAAGTAGTCCTCGCCGCCGTCCCGTTGGTCATCCGGCCCCGTATGTCCCGTTTCGGCGGAGACCGCGGGGCCGGATAGCGTGCACCGTATGCTCGCCGGGCTCCAGGAATCACCACGCTCCACAGCCGGGTCACGAGGATCGGACCGCGCCTACTGGAGACGGCTCCTGCCGGTGCTGACGCTGCTCGCCTGCGTCACCCGGGCCCCCTCCTTCCTGCACCCGCTGTGGAACCCCGACGAGGGCTATCTCGCCGTACAGGCCCGGATACTCGCGAACGGCGGAGAGCTCTACGAGACGGTCGTGGACCGCAAGCCACCGCTCGTGCCCTGGCTCTACGAGGCGGCCTTCGCCGTCTCCGGCTCCGGCTCGCTGACCTCGGTCCGGGTCCTCGCGGTCGTGGCCCAGCTGTCGACCGCCGTCCTGCTCGCGTCGCTGGCCCGGCGCCGCTGGGACGACCGGGCGGGCCGGACGGCGGGCGTGCTGTACCTGCTGGTCTCCATCGGCCTCAACCCCGAGGACGCGCAGGCCGCCACCTTCGAGGTGTTCGTACTGCCGTGCACGGCCGCGGCCATGTGGTGCGCGGACCGGCGCCGTTGGGGCGCGGCCGGGGCGGCCGTCGCGTGCGCCTTCCTGGCGAAGCAGACGGGCGGCGCGGTACTGGTGCCGGTGCTCTGGCTGCTGTACCGGCACGGCGCGCCGCGAACGGACCTGGTACGGCTGGCAGTCGGAGCGGCCCTGCCCGTCCTCTGCGCGGCGCTGTTCACCGACCCGGCCGGGTTCCTGTTCTGGACGGTCACCGGATCAGGCGCGTACGCCTCCTTCACCGGATCCGAACTCCACGTTCTCGGAAGGGGGTTGGCCAACTGCGCGATCCTGACGGTGGCCTGCGCGGGCCTGATCCCTCCGGTGGTACGGGTCCTGCGCGTCGCCCGTACGGGTGCGGTGGAGCTCTGGCTCTGGCTGGCCTCCTCGGCCGCCGCGGTACTCCTGGGCTTCCACTTCTTCGGCCACTACTACCTTCAACTCATCCCGCCCATCGCCCTGTTGGCGACGGCCGCCCTCCAGATCCTGCCCGGCGAACGACTGGCGAGAGCCGTACTCACCTCCGCCTGCTGCTGCACCCTGTTCCTCGGCTGGGGCCTGTTCGCCCCGCGCCCCGACCTCACCCACGCCCAGCGCCTGGCAGCCGCCGTGGCGCAGCGCACGGCCCCCGGTGACCGGGTGCTGGTGTGGGGCATACACCCCGAGGTCTACTGGCTGTCCGACCGCACCCCCGCCAGCCGCTTCCTCACCGCGGGCATGCTCACCAACTACAGCGGCGGCCGCAACGGCCCCCAGGTCGGCGAGAAGTACGCCGTGGCGGGAGCCTGGTCGGCCTTCCGCGCGGAGATGGCGGCCCACCCGCCGGCCCTGGTGGTCGACGACTCCCGCGACAAGCCGTACGCCCCCCGGCGAGTGCCGTCCCTGCGGCGGCTGCTGGCAGCGGACTACGAGGAGAAGGGAACGGTGGACGGGGCGGTGCTGTACGAGAGACAACAAGGCTGAGAATTCCAGCCCGTCCGGCGTTTGAGGACGAGCGCGAAGCGCGAAAGGGGGGTCCAGGGGCGCAGCCCCCGGGAACGGGACGGGAAGGGGCGGAGGGGGCGAGAACCACCCTCACGCGTCCCCTCGTACCGTCCGAGGCCCCGCCACCTCCGCCCCGAACGCACCTACCCTGCGCCGCAGTTCCCGGTCGGCCGTCACGACGAGACACGGCTGCCCGGCGCCGGAAGCGTCGGCGGCGAGCTCGGCGATCCGGTCGTCCCCGCTGCCGGACGCCGACTCCACCTGTACACCCGGCACGGACTCCACACCCCGGGCGGCCCCCTCGACCACGAGGACGATCTCCACGGGACCTTCCTGCCCGGGGACCCCGTCCGCCGCGAGCCGGTCCCGCAGCCGCTCCGCGGCCCCCCGGCGGTCGCGCCACCAGCCGTCGGGGACGGAGCCGATGACGTTGGCGGCGTCGATGATCACGAGTGTCGGCACGGCGTTACCTCCAGGTGTCCTGGGTCGACTGAAGCACGAAGAGGGCCCCCGCCGCAGCGGAGGCCCTCAGACGCGTGCGGAGAGGTTACGCGGGCACGGAGGCCACTCCGGGCGCCAGGAACCGCTTCCCGTTCACCCGCTCGGAGACGCCCTCACGGTCCAGGTAGGGAGTGATCCCGCCCAGGTGGAAGGGCCAGCCCGCACCGGTGATCAGGCAGAGGTCGATGTCCTGCGCCTCGGCGACGACACCCTCGTCGAGCATGAGCCCGATCTCCTGGGCGACGGCGTCCAGGACGCGGTCACGGGTCTGCTCCTCGGTGAGGACGACGTCGCCCTGCTTCAGGAGCGCGGCGACCTCGGGGTCCAGCTCCGGCTTCCCGCTGTCGTACACGTAGAAGCCGCGCTTGCCCGCCTTGACGACGGCCGCGAGGTTCGGGGAGACCGTGAAGCGGTCGGGGAAGGCCCGGTTGAGGGTCTCCGAGACGTGCAGACCGATCGCCGGGCCGACCAGCTCAAGGAGCACCAGCGGCGACATCGGCAGGCCCAGCGGCTCGACCGCCTTCTCGGCGACCTCGACCGGCGTGCCCTCGTCGATGACGTTCTGGATCTCGCCCATGAAGCGGGTGAGGATGCGGTTGACGACGAACGCCGGGGCGTCCTTCACCAGAACCGCCGTCTTCTTCAGCTGCTTGGCGACACCGAAGGCCGTGGCCAGGGCGGCATCGTCGGTCTGCTCGCCGCGGACGATCTCAAGGAGCGGGAGGACCGCGACGGGGTTGAAGAAGTGGAAGCCGACGACCCGCTCGGGGTTCTTCAGCTTCGACGCCATCTCCGTCACCGACAGCGAGGAGGTGTTGGTGGCGAGGATCGCGTGCGCCGGGGCGACCGCCTCGACCTCCGCGAACACCTGCTGCTTGACGCCGATCTCCTCGAAGACGGCCTCGATGATGAAGTCCGCGTCGAAGAAGCCCTTGGCCTTGTCGAGCACACCGGAGACCAGGGCCTTGAGCCGGTTGGCCTTGTCCTGGTTGACGCGGCCCTTGAGCAGCAGCTTGTCGATCTCGGCGTGGACGTAGCCCACCCCCTTGTCGACGCGCTCCTGGTCGATGTCGGTCAGCACGACCGGCACCTCCAGGCGGCGCAGGAAGAGCAGGGCGAGCTGCGAGGCCATCAGGCCCGCGCCGACGACGCCCACCTTGGTGACCGGACGCGCGAGGGACTTGTCCGGCGCGCCCGCCGGACGCTTGCCGCGCTTCTGGATCAGGTTGAACGCGTAGATGCCGGAACGCACCTCGCCGCCCATGATCAGGTCGGCGAGCGCCAGGTCCTCGGCGTCGTACCCCTTCTGGAGGTCGCCGTCCTTGGCCCCGGCGATGATGTCCAGCGCGCGGTAGGCGGCCGGAGCGGCTCCGTGCACCTTGCTGTCGGCGATGAACCGGCCGCGGTCGACGGCCTGGTCCCAGGCCTCGCCGCGGTCGATCTCCGGGCGCTCGACGACGATCTCGCCCCTGAGGACGGCGGCCGTCCACACCAGCGACTGCTCCAGGAAGTCCGCGCCCTCGAAGAGCGCGTCGGCGATCCCGAGGTCGTAGACCTGGCCGCCCTTGAGCTGCTTGTTCTGGTTGAGCGAGTTCTCGATGATCACCGAGACGGCCTTGTCGGCGCCGATCAGGTTCGGCAGGATCGTGCAGCCGCCCCAGCCGGGGACCAGACCGAGGAAGACCTCGGGCAGCGAGAAGGCGGGCAGGGACGCGGAGACGGTCCGGTACGCGCAGTGCAGACCGACCTCGACGCCACCGCCCATCGCGGCGCCGTTGTAGTACGCGAAGGTCGGGACAGCCAGGGCCGCGAGCCGCTTGAAGACCTCGTGGCCGCCCTTGCCGATGGCGAGCGCGTCCTCGTGGTTCTTCAGGAGCTCGACGCCCTTGAGGTCCGCGCCGACGGCGAAGATGAACGGCTTGCCGGTGACACCGACACCGACGATCTCGCCGGCCGCGGCCTCCGCCTCCACCTGGTCGATGGCGGCGTCGAGCTTCGCCAGCGAGGCCGGGCCGAAGGTGGTCGGCCGGGTGTGGTCGAAGCCGTTGTCGAGCGTGATGAGCGCGAAGCGCCCGGCGCCGAGGGGCAGGTCGAGGTGGCGTACGTTCGCCGACGTCACGACCTCGTCGGGGAACAGCTCGGCCGCGCCCTTCAGGAGTTCAGCGGTGGTCACTTGTCGCCTCCGGCGTCCTTGTGGTGCGGGTTCTCCCAGATCACCGTGGCGCCCATGCCGAAGCCGACGCACATGGTGGTGAGGCCGTAACGGACCTCGGGCTGCTCCTCGAACTGGCGGGCCAGCTGCGTCATCAGACGGACGCCGGAAGAGGCGAGGGGGTGGCCGTAGGCGATGGCGCCGCCGTACTGGTTGACGCGCGCGTCGTCGTCGGCGATGCCGTAGTGGTCGAGGAAGGCGAGGACCTGGATGGCGAAGGCCTCGTTGATCTCGAAGAGGTTGATGTCCTCGATCGACAGACCGGCCTTGGCGAGGGCCTTCTCGGTCGCCGGGATCGGGCCGTAGCCCATCACCTCGGGCTCGACGCCCGCGAAGGCGTAGGAGACCAGGCGCATCCGCACCGGCAGGTCGTGCTCGCGCGCGAACTCCTCGGACGCGATGATCGACGCGGTGGCGCCGTCGTTCAGACCGGCGGCGTTTCCGGCGGTGACGCGGCCGTGCACGCGGAACGGCGTCTTCAGACCGGCCAGGTTCTCCAGCGTGGTCCCCGGGCGCATCGGCTCGTCGGCGGTGACCAGGCCCCAGCCCGTCTCACCGACCTCCGCGTTGGTGTTGCGCACCGAGATCGGCACCAGGTCCTGCTGGATCTTGCCGTTCGCGTACGCCTTGGCGGCCTTCTCCTGCGAGCGCACGGCGTACTCGTCGGCGCGCAGCTTGGTGATGTGCGGGTAGCGGTCGTGCAGGTTCTCCGCGGTCATGCCCATGAACAGGGCGGACTCGTCGACCAGCTTCTCGCTGACGAACCGCGGGTTCGGGTCCACGCCCTCGCCCATCGGGTGGCGGCCCATGTGCTCGACACCACCGGCGATGACGGCGTCGTACGCGCCGAACGCGATCGAACCGGCCGTCGTGGTGACGGCGGTCAGCGCGCCCGCGCACATGCGGTCGATGGAGTAGCCGGGAACCGACTGGGGGAGACCGGCGAGGATGCCGGCCGTGCGGCCGAGGGTCAGACCCTGGTCACCGATCTGCGTGGTCGCCGCGATGGCGACCTCGTCGATCTTCTTGGGGTCGAGACCGGGATTGCGGCGCAGCAGCTCCCGGATGGCCTTCACGACGAGATCGTCGGCACGGGTCTCGTGGTAGATGCCCTTCGGGCCCGCCTTGCCGAACGGGGTGCGGACGCCGTCGACGAAGACGACGTCCCTGACGGTACGAGGCACGATGGCTCTCCTCCAGATGCGGGATGGCACTGCTGCGCGACACACACGCCTGAGCGCGCGCTCACCTTCATGCTACTTGCGGGTAACCATGCTGCCCAGTCCCGCGGGCGGGAGCGGCGAAGGTCACACCCGGACCGGTGCCCGGAAACCGGGAGGGACACACGGACCGTGTGTCCCTCCCCGTCGCCGCGTCCGGTGATCTTGGCGTGAACTCGCCCCCGGCATGCCCGGGGCGGCCCCTGCCGTCAGGCCTTGGCCGGGGTGAGCGCCGAGACGAGCACCGGGGTGACCTGTTCGACCTGCCAGGGCCGCGCCCCGTAGCCGGCGAGCGCCGCCGCCACGGACTCGGTGTCCGGCACGGTCGGCGGCTCCCAGCACACCCGCCGCACGGTGTCCGGGGTGATCAGGTTCTCCTGGGGCATGTTCAGCTCCTCGGCGAGCGCCGAGACGGCGGCACGCGCGGCGGAGAGCCGGGCCGCGGCGGCCGGGTCCTTGTCGGCCCAGGCGCGCGGCGGCGGGGGACCGGTCACCGGCTGTCCGGGCTGCGGCAGCTCGGCGTCCGGCAGCGCCCTGGCGCGGTCGACGCCCGCCTGCCACTGCTCCAGCTGGCGGCGTCCCATGCGGTGTCCGAAGCCGTTCAGCGCGGACAGCGCGTGCACGTTGACGGGCAGGGCGAGCGCCGCCTCGACGATCGCCGCGTCCCCGAGCACCTTGCCGGGCGAGATGTCCCGGCGCTGCGCGATCCGGTCGCGGGACTCCCACAGCTCCCGTACGACCGCCATCTGCCTGCGCCGGCGCACCTTGTGCATCCCGGACGTACGCCGCCAGGGGTCCTTGCGCGGCGGCGCCGGATCGGCCTGCGCGATCGCGTCGAACTCCTGCCGGGCCCACTCCAGCTTGCCCTGCCGCTCCAGCTCCTTCTCCAGCGCGTCACGCAGGTCGACCAGGAGTTCCACGTCCAGCGCCGCGTACCGCAGCCACGGCTCGGGCAGCGGGCGGGTCGACCAGTCGACCGCCGAGTGCCCCTTCTCCAGTACGAAGCCGAGCACGCCCTCGACCATGGCGCCGAGGCCCACCCGGGGGAACCCGGCGAGCCGGCCGGCCAGCTCGGTGTCGAAGAGGCGGGAGGGGATCATGCCTATCTCGCGGAGACACGGCAGATCCTGCGTGGCGGCGTGCAGCACCCACTCCGCGTCGGAGATCGCCGCACCGAACCCGGAGAGGTCGGGACAGGCCACGGGGTCGATCAGGGCGGTGCCCGCGCCCTCGCGGCGCAGTTGCACCAGGTAGGCGCGCTGGCCGTAGCGGTATCCGGACGCGCGTTCGGCGTCGACGGCGACGGGGCCCGATCCGGCGGCGAACGCGGCGATCACCTCGGCGAGCGAGGCGTCGTCGACGACGACGGGCGGAATTCCGTCTCGTGGCTCAAGCAAAGGGATCGGCGCCGATTCGACGTCGTCCGGAGGGCCGCCTCCGGTGGTTCGCAGTGAGCTGTCTTCTGCGGTCTCTTGGGCGTCGGTCACCTGTCAAGGGTATCGGGATGTTCGAGCGGCTGACCTGCATCTTCCAGTCATTGGTCGGTTCACCTGCGAAAACGCCGCTCAAGTGGATCTCGTGGCCGCCAGGTGTCTCCCGCACCGCACGCCGTGGGTGCCGTGATCACGTCCTCGCGCCGTCCGAACGGACCCCATCACCTGCCTGAACGGAGGCCGACGAGCGTCGGAAGAGCGCCGGTCGGGACCCCGGCGGTCGCTGTCGTCCTTTCACCCGGCTTTTGCCTCAAGGGAGTTGCCGTGCCCCGGGGGCACCTCTAGGTTCACGTGGATCGTCCCAGGTCGGCCACCGCCGACCCTTCCGCATCCCGGGGAAAGACCGTGAACCATATGTTCCTGAACCGCCGTGTCGCCGCTCTCGGGACCGCCGCGGTCGTCGTCGCCGCTCTGGTGGTCGCCGCCCGGCCCTGGGCGGACGACGCCGACGCCGTCGGTGCGGATGCGAAGCACGGCTGCGCCTCGTCGGTCCCCTACGTATCGGGCACCGGTGGTTATGCCACCTACCGCATACCCGCCGTCGTCCGGACCCGGGAGGGCACCCTGCTGGCCTTCGCCGAAGGGCGGCTGGGCGGCAGGGCGGACAGCGGCGACATCGACATCGTGCTCAGGAGGTCGCGAGACGGCGGCTGCACCTGGGGACCGCTGCGGGTCGTCACGGCAGGCAAGGGGGACACCCGGGGCAACCCGGCGCCGGTCGTCGATCCCAGGACGGGACACGTCGTGCTGGTCACCTCGTACAACAGCGGCGCGGTCACCGAGGCGCAGATCCTGCGCGGCGAGGCCACCGAGGAACAGGGAAGGCGGGTGTTCGTGCAGCGGAGCCGGGACGACGGGCTGTCCTTCTCGGCGCCGAGCGAGATCACCTCGACGGTGAAGCGGCCCGGCTGGCGCTGGTACGCGACGGGGCCGGGCCACGCCGTCGCGCTGGCCCGCGGTGAGCACGCGGGCCGGCTGGTCGTGCCCGCCAACCACTCGGCGGCCCCGCCCGAAGGCTCCACGGACACCGGACAGGAACCGAGGTACTTCGGCGCCCACGCGATCTACAGCGACGACGGAGGCCGCTCCTGGCAGCTCGGTTTCGTGGACGACTCCTACGAGGGCGTGCACAACGCGAACGAGTCCACCGCCGCCCAACTGCCCGACGGGCGGCTGTACTTCAGCTCCCGGAACCAGAAGGGCACCGCCGTCGGCAACCGTCTCGACGCGTACTCCAGCGACGGCGGTGCCACCCTCGACCAGGACTACGACGCACAGCACTCGCTCGACGACGTACCTCTGGTGCAGGGCGCGCTGCTGCAACTCACGGGTGATCAGGGGGAGTTGGTGTTCTCGGCGCCCTCGGTGCCCACCGACCGCGCGGCGATGGCGATCTGGGGGAGCGCGGACGGAGGCCGGGCCTTCCGCAAGGTGCTGACCCTCTCCGAGAGCAAGGCCGCCTATTCGGACCTGGTGCAGCCCGACGCCCGGACGCTGGGGGTCCTGTACGAGACGGGAGCCGAAACGGCGTACGAGGAGATCGAGTTCCGCCGCATCCCGCTGCGCGAGTTGTGGAAAGCGCCCGTCGACTGACGTTCAGTCGACGGGCGCCGGGGTCGTGAACCCGCCGGGCGAGCGGAGGGTTCAGGGGTGGGCGGTGCGGGTCAGTGGATGATTCCCGTGCGCAGGGCCACCGCCACCATCCCGGCGCGGTCGCCCGTGCCGAGCTTGCGGGCGATACGGGCGAGGTGGCTCTTGACGGTCAGTGCGGACAAGCCCATCGAGACGCCGATGGCCTTGTTCGACTGGCCCTCCGCGACCAGCCGGAGCACCTCGACCTCTCGTCCGGAGAGCTCGCGGTAGCCGCCCGGGTGGCTCGGGGAACCCGGGGGGCGGCGGTGCATACGGGCGGCGGCCGAACCGATCGGCGCGACGCCGGGCCGGGTGGGGAGCCCGATGTTGTTGCGGGTGCCGGTGACGACGTAGCCCTTGACGCCACCCGCGAGGGCGTTGCGTACGGCGCCGATGTCGTCGGCGGCGGAGAGGGCGAGGCCGTTGGGCCAGCCCGCGGCGCGGGTCTCGGACAGCAGGGTGAGCCCGCTGCCGTCGGGAAGATGGACATCGGCGACGCAGATGTCGCGTGGATTGCCGATTCTGGGACGTGCCTCCGCGACGGACGACGCCTCGATGACGTCGCGCACTCCGAGCGCCCACAGGTGGCGGGTGACGGTCGAGCGGACCCGGGGGTCGGCCACGACCACCATGGCAGTCGGCTTGTTCGGGCGGTAGGCGACCAGGCTTGCGGGCTGCTCGAGGAGAACGGACACCAGGCCTCCTGGGGTGCGGGACGGTACCGGCTCTGGGGATGAAGCCGGGACGAACCGTGCTTTCAAGGTCACAGACGTCTTCGGCATCAAACCCGTCCGCCTTTAGAGAATGATCACGATTTGGTGAGTAACAATCCGTGCAATTCGGACACGCGATCGATCATCCGAAGATCGAACCGAGTCGCTCGGCGTCATTCCGCGTCAATACGCGGCCGAAAGTTGGCGTATCGACAAAGAAGCATCGTGAACTGTGCTCTGACCGGGACGGCTCTGACCGGTACGGGACCACGGCTCCGACCGGGACGGGACCGGTGCCCTGAACCGTGGACTCAGCGGGACTGCTGCGGCCCCCGGCGCTGCGGCAGGCTGACCACCGAGGCCTCGCCCGGCGTCACCGGCGGCAACCCGGCGATCTGGCACAGCAGATCGCACCAGGCGGCGAGATGCGTGGCCGAGTCCGGCACACCGCCCATGCCCTCCCGCGGCGTCCAGGAGGCCCGGATCTCGATCTGCGAGGCGGAGGGGCGCTCCGCGAGACCGCCGAAGTAGTGCGAACCGGCGCGCGTCACGGTGCCGCTCGGTTCGCCGTACGACAGACCGCGGGCCTGGAGCGCGCCGGTCAGCCACGACCAGCAGACCTCGGGAAGCAGCGGGTCGGCCGCCATCTCCGGTTCCAGCTCGGTGCGGACCAGGGTCACCAGCCGGAAGGTGCCCTGCCAGGCGTCGTGGCCCGCCGGGTCGTGCAGCAGCACGAGACGGCCGTCGGCCAGGTCCTCGTCGTTCGCGACGACCGCCGCCTCCAGCGCGTACGCGTACGGGGCCAGGCGCTTGGGCGCGGGCGTGGGGTCGATCTCGATCTCCGGCCGCAGCCGCGCGCCCTTCAGCGCGTCGACGGCGGCCCGGAAGGGCGGCGGAGCCGTCGCCATCGCATCTCGGTTCCCCTCCTTCGCGTCATCCGTTCCGCCAGCGCCGTCCGACAGTCGTCCCTGAGCCGCAGCCATGCGGGGAAGGTTAAGGGGAACAGAGCCTTCGCGCAGGGAGAGACACCCGTGCGTGGGACCACTGTCCGGATCGTGCCGATTGCACGCGCCCGCGCGAGCGCCGCCGCGCGGGGCCCGCGGCGCCCTGACACCGGCTGCCCGGGACCTGGGGGCCGGTGAGCCGTGGGAGACTTTCCGTCGTGAGTGCCAACGACCGCCCCGACGGGCAGCAGCCGCCAGCCACCTACGAGTCCGCCTTCCTCAAGGCGTGCAGGCGTGAGCCCGTGCCGCACACTCCGGTGTGGTTCATGCGGCAGGCCGGCCGCTCGCTGCCGGAGTACCTCAAGGTGCGCGAGGGCATCGCGATGCTCGACTCCTGCATGCGGCCCGAGCTGGTCGCCGAGATCACGATGCAGCCGGTCCGCCGGCACGACGTGGACGCGGCGATCTACTTCAGCGACATCGTCGTACCGCTGAAGGCCATCGGGATCGACCTCGACATCAAGCCGGGCGTCGGCCCGGTCGTCGCGAAGCCGATCCGCACCCGCGCCGACCTGGCACAGCTGCGCGATCTGACCCCCGAGGACGTCTGGTACGTCACCGAGGCGATCGGTCTGCTCACCGCCGAGCTCGGCCCGACCCCCCTCATCGGCTTCGCGGGCGCGCCGTTCACCCTCGCGAGCTACCTCGTGGAGGGCGGTCCGTCCAAGAACCACGAGCACACCAAGGCGCTCATGTACGGCGACCCGCAGCTCTGGGCCGACCTGCTCGACCGTCTCGCCGAGATCACCTCCGCCTTCCTGAGGGTGCAGATCGAGGCGGGCGCCAGTGCCGTCCAGCTCTTCGACTCCTGGGTCGGCGCGCTGGCACCGGCCGACTACCGGCGCTCGGTGATGCCGGCGTCCACGAAGGTCTTCGAGTCGGTGGCGTCGTACGGCGTGCCGCGCATCCACTTCGGGGTCGGCACCGGTGAGCTGCTCGGGCTCATGGGCGAGGCCGGCGCGGACGTGGTCGGTGTCGACTGGCGTGTGCCGCTCGACGTCGCCGCCGGCCGCGTCGGCCCCGGCAAGGCCCTTCAGGGCAACCTCGACCCGGCCGTCCTGTTCTCCACGACCGAGGCCGTGGAGACCAAGACCCGCGAGGTGCTCGACGCGGCCGCCGGCCTGGAGGGCCACGTCTTCAACCTCGGCCACGGCGTCCCGCCGACCACCGACCCGGACGCGCTGACCCGGCTCGTGGACTACGTACACACGCACACCGCGCGCTGACACTTCCTAGGTGTGCCGCGCCTGCCTGCCCCACAGCAGGCGGCGCGGTTCCGGCGGCGGCGGGGTGCCCGCGCGCAGCGGCCAGGCCAGCAGCATCCCGGCCAGGAAGCCGACCACATGGGCCGCGTACGCCACCGTCCCGGCGTCGGCGACACCCTCGCCGGAGGAGTACACCGCCTGGAGGGCGAACCAGAAGCCCAGCACCATCCAGGCGGGCAGGCGCAGCGGCAGGAAGACCAGGAACGGGACGAGGACCCACACCCTGGCCTTCGGATAGAGCACCAGATACGCGCCCAGCACCCCGGCGATCGCTCCGGAGGCACCGATCAGCGGGTCGCCCGAGTCGCTGTTCAGGTACGCGAAGCCGTAGGAGGCCGCGTAGCCGCAGATCACGTAGAACAGCGTGAACCGCACGTGTCCCAGCCGGTCCTCGATGTTGTTCCCGAAGATCAGCAGGAAGAGCATGTTGCCCAGCAGGTGCAGCCAACTGCCGTGCAGGAACATCGCAGTCAGCACCGACAGGGCCGGCGACTTGTCGTAGTCCGGCGCGGCCACCACGCAGCCCGTTCCCCGCGGGCCCACTCCGACCTCGCCGGTGGGCACGAGGCCCGGCATGCGGTGGTGGACCAACTCCTGCGGCACCGCCGCGTAGTGGTCCAGGAACGCCTGGAGGTGGCAGAGCCGCGACAGTTCGCTCCCGCCCGCCACGGAGTCGGCGACGCCGGGCGTCGCGAGGAAGACGAGCACGTTGACGGCGATCAGCGCGTACGTCACATAGGGCGTGTGCCGTACCGGATTCACGTCATGGACGGGGATGACCACAAGGAAGTACTGCCCGCGATGGGGCGGTGGAATCCGGGTGCCGGCCTGCGGCGCCAGGAGCGTGGGCCCGCCTGCCCCCGCTCCGGTGCCGTCGGCTCGCGCCGGGCGCTCGTCCCACTCCGCACACCCCTCGCACGCACCGCACGCCCTGGCCACGCTCCCCGTGCGCCCCTCATGTGTCTCCTGTGTCGCTGAACGTCTCCGCACCCTCGTGCGTATGTCTCCTCAACCGCCCGAGCCGCGAAGAAGACGTGGCGCGAGGAAGACGTGAGGACACAGGCGATGAACGACCGAGTCAATCCTCCGATCCATGCCCTGCCCGACGGCGAGGCGGAGATCGCCCTGGTACTGCACCTGCCCTGGGAAGACGTCGCCGCGCTCGGCCAGGAGGCGGGACGGCTGGCGGCGCGGATGCAGCGGCCGGTGACACTCGACGAGGCCGTCAGCCACCGGCTGCGCTCCAGTCGCCCCGCCGCGCACGCGAAGCCCCCGGCCGCGCAGCCCGCCGCCGTCACCTCCTCGGCCTCCGTCTCCTCGTTCCCCGCCCGGCCGCCCGCCGAGCAGGCCCGGCAGGCCATAGACCGCATCAACGGGTCGACGGCCGCCGGCCACGAGACGGCGTAGCACCTGCCTTCCGGGCCGGAGCCGCCGGATCACGTCCCGGGAGTCAGGGCCGCGGATCACGCGCCACGCGCGCGTACCGCCATGACCGCCTTGCGCGCCGCCACCAGGACGGGGTCCCACACCGGAGAGAACGGCGGCGCGTAACCCAGGTCCAGGGCGGTCATCTGCTCCACCGTCATACCCGCGGTCAGGGCCACGGCGGCGATGTCGACGCGTTTCGCGGCGCCCTCCCGGCCGACGATCTGCACGCCGAGCAGCCGTCCGCTGCGGCGCTCGGCGATCATCTTCACGGTCATGGGGTCCGCACCGGGGTAGTAGCCCGCCCGGTTCGTCGACTCGATGGTGACGGACTCGAACTGGAGGCCCGCCCGGCGCGCGTCCTTCTCGCGCAGTCCGGTGCGGGCGATCTCCAGGTCGCAGACCTTGCTCACCGCGGTGCCGACGACGCCGGGGAAGGTACCGTAACCGCCGCCCACGTTGGCGCCGATGACCTGCCCGTGCTTGTTCGCGTGGGTGCCGAGGGCAATGTGCCGCAGGCTGCCCGACACCAGGTCGAGCACCTCGACGCAGTCGCCGCCGGCCCAGATGTTCTCGTGCCCGCGCACCCGCATCGCGAGGTCGGTGAGCAGCCCGCCGTGCTCGCCCACGGGCAGCCCGGCCGCCCTCGCGAGCGTCGTCTCGGGGCGTACGCCGATGCCGAGGACGACCACGTCCGCCGGGTACTCCGCGTCCTGCGTGACGACCGCGCGTACCCGTCCGTCCTCCCCGGTGAGGAGTTTGGACACCTCGGCGCCGTTCACCATCGTGATGCCCAGGCCCTCCATGGCCGTGTGCACCAGGCGGCCCATGTCGGGGTCGAGCGTCGACATCGGCTCCTTGCCGCGGTTGACGACCGTCACCTCGTACCCGCGGTTGATGAGCGCCTCGGCCATCTCCACGCCGATGTAGCCCGCGCCGACGACCACCGCGCGACGGCCCTCCGTCGCGGCCAGCGTGTCCAGCAGGGCCTGCCCGTCGTCCAGGGTCTGCACGCCGTGCACGCCCGGCGCGTCGACGCCCGGCAGGTCGGGCCGGATCGGGCGCGCGCCGGTCCCGAGCACGAGTTTGTCGTACGAGGTCCACCCCTCGGTCCCGGAATCGAGGTCCCGGGAGCGGACCCGGGCGCCCGCGACGTCGATCTCCGTGACCTCCGTGCGCATCCGCAGGTCGATGTCGCGCTCCCGGTGCTCCTCGGGGGTCCGCGCGATCAGCTCGTCCCGCTCGGCGACCTCACCGCCCACCCAGTACGGGATGCCGCACGCCGAGTACGAGGTGAAGTGCCCCCGTTCGAACGCCACGATCTCCAGCTCGTCCGGCCCTCGCAGCCGGCGCGCCTGTGACGCGGCGGACATGCCCGCCGCGTCACCGCCGATCACGATCAGTCGTTCCTTCGCCCCACCGGGGGTACCGCTCGTCCCGTGCATGCTCATGCGAACACGCTACGGGGGCGGCGCACTTCAGTCCTGCTCGCGTCCCTCCTCGCGCTCCCGGGCGGGCGGCGCGACCGGGAGGGTGCCGGCCGGGGAAGCCGCGGCCGGCGCCGGCCTGTGCGGCATCCGGGTGCGCAGGAGACGTACCCCCAGCGCCCACAGCGCCAGGAGCAGTGCCGCGCCCGCCGCGAACGGGAGGACCGCGCCGAACGCCACGGCGATCCAGCGCAGCATCGTGACGAAGGCGTCCCAGCCGCCCCCGAGCGCGTCCGCGAAGCCCGGGTCGTCGTCCTTCTCCGCCGCCTCCTTCACCGGGGTCTGCGACAGGGTCAGGGTGATGGTCGCCAGGCTGGTGCGGTCCTTCAGGGACGCCTGCTGCGCGAGCAGGGACTCCAGATCGGCCTGGCGGGTGCTCAGCTCGCTCTCCAGGGTGACCACATCGGCGAGCTCGGTGGCCTGGTCCATCAGCTCACGGATCCGCGCCACACTGGCGCGCTGCGTCTTGACCCGGCTCTCGACGTCGACGACCTGTTCCGTGACGTCCTGTGCCTTGGCCGTGCGTTCGAGGAGTTTGCCGGCGCCCTCCATGTCGGCGAGCACTTCGTCGTACCGCTCGGTCGGCACGCGCAGGATCACCCGGGTGCGCTCGTGGCCCTCCTCGTCCCGGGTGGTGGTCTCGTCGCCGACGAAGCCGCCCGCGTTCGCGGTGCTCGTGCGGGCCTCGTCGAGGGCGTCGGGCACGTTCTTGACCTGCACGGTCAGCGAGGCGGTGCGGATGATCCGGTTCGCGGAGAGGTCCGGGGCCTTCGGCGCGGACTCGCTTCCGTTCCTTCCGCTGTCCCTGGCACCCGCGGCGTCCCCGGCACCCGCCGCGTCCTGAGCGGCCTCCGGAGCCGCCGCTTTGGCACCCGCGTCCGAACTGGAGGCGGTGTCGTTCGCACCGCCGCTGCAGCCCGCCAGTGCGAGGGTGGCGGCGAGCAGGGTCCCGGCCAGGGCCTGGACGGGTCGTACGGAGCTTCGTGTGCGCATGTGGGCATCCCCCCGAGGGTGTCGCGACGGCTGACGCTCCTTCGACGCCCGGCAGGGCCCCGACGTTGGACGGATCCGGTCCCGATGCGGTCACGGTCAGGACTCGTGGAGGACACCGGGGGAGCCGCGGGGGTGTCAGTGGCGTCTGCGAAAGTGGTGGCATGCGCGAACAGGACACTCCTACGGGCGGCCGGCACGTCGTGGTCATCGGAGGCGGGATCGCGGGTCTGGCCGCCGCCCACCGGCTGCTGGACCGGGGCGAGCGGGTGACCGTCGTCGAGGCGTCGGACCGCCTCGGCGGCAAGCTGCTGACCGGTGAGATCGCCGGCGCGCGCGTGGACCTGGGCGCCGAGTCGCTGCTCGCGCGTCGCCCCGAGGCCGTCGGGCTGGCCCGCGAGGTCGGGCTCGCGGACCGGCTCCGGCCACCCGCCACCGCCACGGCCTCGCTGTGGACCCGGGGGGCCCTGCGCCCCATGCCCAAGGGGCACGTCATGGGCGTCCCCGGCACCGCGTCCGCGCTCACCGGCGTCCTGTCCGACGAGGGTCTGCGCCGTATCGAGCGGGACGCCGAGCTGCCCCGGACGGAGGTCGGCGACGACGTGGCGGTGGGCGAGTTCGTGGCGGCCCGCCTCGGCCGCGAAGTGGTCGACCGCCTGGTCGAGCCCCTGCTCGGCGGGGTGTACGCGGGCGACGCCTACCGCATCTCGCTGCGCTCCGCCGTCCCCCAGCTCTTCGAGGCCGCCCGCACCCACGACTCGCTGACGGAGGCCGTCCGCGAGATCCAGGCCAAGGCCGCCGGACAGCGGCAGACCGGCCCGGTCTTCATGGGCATCGAGGGCGGCGTCGGCCGGCTGCCCCTCGCGGTGGCGGAGTCGGTCCGCGCGCGGGGCGCCGAGATCGTCACCGGGGCAGCGGTCACGGAGCTGCGCCGGGCCATCGGCGCGGCAGGCGCGGGCTCCCCGGCCGGGCGCTGGCGGGTCGTCACCCCGGGCCGGGTCCGGCACGCCGACGCCGTGGTCCTCGCCGTGCCCGCCCCGGCCGCCGCCGCCCTGCTGCGCGCCGAGGCGCCCGCCGCCGCGGCCGAACTGGCCACCGTGGAGTACGCGTCCATGGCCCTGGTCACCCTCGCCTACCGGAGCGCCGGGATCACCCTCCCCGAAGGGAGCGGTTTCCTCGTGCCGCCGGTCGACGGGCACACCATCAAGGCCGCCACCTTCGCCTCGCGGAAATGGGGCTGGATCGCCGAGGAGAACCCCGGCCTGCTCGTCCTGCGCACCTCGGTGGGCCGCCACGGCGAGACCGAGGTGCTCGGCAAGGAGGACGCCGACCTGGTGGAGGTGTCCCGGCACGACCTGCGCGAGGCCACCGGCCTGGCCGCCGTCCCCGTCGCGACCCGCGTGACGCGCTGGCACGAGGGCCTGCCCCAGTACCCCGTCGGGCACCACGCGCGCGTGGCCCGCGTCCGCGAACACGTGGGCGCGCTCCCGGGGCTCGCGGTCTGCGGAGCGGCCTACGACGGCGTCGGAGTCCCGGCCTGCGTCGCGAGCGCGTACGCGGCGGTGGACCAGCTCGGCGGCGACCGCGCCGGACTGGACGCGCTGATCACGAACCCGGTGCGGAGCCTGCACGGCGGCGCGGGAGAATAGGCCCATGAGTGACGACGCCCCCGCCAAGATTCCGAACGCAGGCAAGAAGGCCAAGGACCTCAACGAGGTCATCCGCTACACCCTGTGGTCCGTCTTCAAACTGAAGGACGTGCTCCCCGAGGACCGTGCGGGCTACGCCGACGAGGTCCAGGAGCTCTTCGACCAGCTCGCCGCGAAGGATGTCACCATCCGCGGAACGTACGACGTGTCGGGGCTGCGCGCCGACGCCGACCTCATGATCTGGTGGCACGCCGAGACCGCCGACCAGCTCCAGGAGGCGTACAACCTCTTCCGCCGCACGAAGCTGGGCCGCGCCCTGGAGCCGGTCTGGTCGAACATGGCGCTGCACCGCCCCGCCGAGTTCAACCGCTCGCACATCCCCGCGTTCCTCGCCGACGAGACGCCGCGCGACTACATCAGCGTCTACCCGTTCGTGCGCTCCTACGACTGGTACCTGCTGCCCGACGAGGACCGCCGCCGCATGCTCGCCGACCACGGCAAGATGGCCCGCGGCTACCCCGACGTGCGCGCCAACACCGTCGCCTCGTTCTCCCTCGGCGACTACGAGTGGATCCTCGCCTTCGAGGCCGACGAGCTGTACCGCATCGTCGACCTCATGCGTCTGCTGCGCGCCTCCGAGGCCCGGATGCACGTCCGCGAGGAGGTCCCGTTCTACACGGGCCGCCGCAAGGACCTCACCGAGCTGGTCGCCGGCCTCGCCTGAGCCGGCCCGGAGCGCCGGGCGGACTCAGGAGGCCTTCTTCACGTCCTTCTCCAGATCCTTCGAACGGCTGCCCGGTCTCACCGGCTTCGGTTCCGCGTGCGGCGCGCACTCCGCGTGCCGCACCGGGAGCCTGCCCTCCAGGAGATAGGCGTCCAGGTGGCCGTTGACGCACTTGTTGGGGCCGCCGCCGATGCCGTGCGTCCCGGCGTCCTTCTCGGTCACCAGGACCGAGCCGAACAGCCGCCGGTGCAGCGCCTTGGCACCCTCGTACGGCGTCGCCGCGTCCCGTTCGGCCGCCAGGATCAGGGTCGGCGGCAGCTCACCGGGCAACGTCCGTACGTCCAGCGGCTGCTGCCGGGGCACGGGCCAGTACGCGCAGGGCAGGTTCATCCACACGTTGTCCCAGGTCTCGAACGGCGCCTTGCGGGCCAGGCGCGTGTTGTCGCGGTCCCAGGTGCGCCAGTCGGTGGGCCACGGCGCGTCGTTGCACTCGACCGCGGTGTAGACCGCGTTGCCGTTCTCCTGCTCGGCCGCCGCCTCCGGGTAGGGGCCCGCCTGCTCGATCAGCAGCTTCGGGTCGCCCTTCAGATACGCCGACAGGGCCTGGGCGCGGTGCGGCCAGTAGTCGTCGTAGTACCCGGCCTGGAGGAACGCGCCCTGCAACTGCCCCGGCCCCACCTTGCCGCCGGCGGGCGAGGCGGCGAGCCGCGCCCGCGCTGTCTCGTAGCTGTGCAGCACCTCGTCTGGCGTGGCGCCGAGCCCGTACACGTCGTCGTGCCGGGCGACCCAGGCGCGGAAGTCCGCCCAGCGGATCTCGAACGCGGCGGACTGGTCGAGGTTGTTCCGGTACCAGATCTGCTCGGGGTCCGGGTTCACCGCGGAGTCGAAGACCATCCGGCGTACGTGGGAGGGGAAGAGCGTCGCGTACAGGGCGCCGAAGTACGTGCCGTACGAGGCGCCGATGAAGGTCAGCCGCCGCTCGCCGAGCGCGGCGCGCAGCACGTCGAGGTCGCGCGCGTTGTTGAGCGAGGTGTAGTGCTGGACGGCTGTGCCGGAACGCTTGAGGCAGCCGCGCGCGTAGGCCTTCGCCTCCGCGATGCGCTCCTTCTTGTACGACTCCGAGGGGTGGGTCGATGACTGCGTGGGCCCCTTTCCCCGTTGCTTCGGGTCCTCGCAGGAGATCGGGGCCGAGCGGCCCACTCCGCGCGGGGCGTAGCCGACGAGGTCGTACGCGGCCGACAGCCGCTTCCACTCGGGCAGGGAGCCGACCAGCGGGAAGTACATGCTGGACGCACCCGGGCCGCCGGGGTTGTAGACCAGGGCGCCCTGGCGCGGGACCTTGCGCTTGGAGTTCTTCCCGTCCTTGCCGGTGGCCTTCACGCGGCTGACGGTCAGCTTGATCTGCCTGCCGTCGGGGCGCGCGTAGTCGAGGGGCACCGTGACCGTGCCGCACCGGACGTTCTCCGGGAGGTCCTCCACCTTGGCGCAGGTGCCGAAGCGGACCCCGGCGGCCGCGGCGCGCTGGGCGGCGACGGCGGTGCCGCGCGTGTCGGCGCCGGGCCCGAACGGCTCCCCGGGCCACCGGGGATCGCCGCCCGCGGGGACGGTGACGAGGGCGGACAGGAGCAACGATCCCGCTGTTCCGTAGAGGACGGCAGCTCTCATCGCGTAATCCCTTCGGCGTACGGCAGCGACAAAGGGGATGTTTCGTTCGGCCGTCGGCGAAGTAAAGCACCGGGCCGCAGTGTCGGCTCCAATGACCCCGATGCGCCCCCCGGCGCGCCCGTCAGCCCCTTCGGCCCGCGCTGCGGTCGCGGTGGGTGAAGGCCGCGCGCAGGTCCGGCTCGCCGACGGCGCGGACACCGCGTACGGCGACGGAGGTGAGGTACGTACGGTCGTCGCCCGTGCCGTCGGGATGCCTGGCCAGGGTGCCGAGCAGCCGCTGGCCGGCCGGGGACGCCCAGCGCGAGTACGGGTGCACCTCCATCCGGGTGATCGCCAGGCAGCTCAGGGTGAGGATGAGCGGCAGCGCGAACCAGACGGCGACCGGCACCTCGTACCCGGCGTCGGGAGCCCGCGAGGGCAGCAGCAGGGCCACCGCGCCCAGGACGAGAACGGTCGCCGCGGCGGCCTGGACCTGGCGGACCGCGCCCGCGATGGTGCGTTCGCCGTCGGGCACCGCGAGGCCCGCGGCGACGAGCCGGTCGGCGAGGCGGTGCACGGACTCCGCGGTGGCCGCGCTCGCCCGCACGGGCGCTATCCGGGACTGCCCCTCCGGGCCGATCGCCCCGATGACCGAGCGTTCCATCTCGTCGTGACCGCGCGGGTCCACGACGGTCGCCCAGCCCGTGTGCGCGAGCAGCAGGCGGCGCTGGCGGGCCATCGACACCAGGGTCAGCTCGGCGACCCGGGCGGGGCCGCCGGACAGGAACGCCGCCTCGTAGAGCGTGAGGCTGTGATCGCGGGCCGCTGTCGCGTCGACGGCCGCCGCACGGACGGCCGCCAGGCACAGCCGTACGCACGCGGTGCCGGCCACGGCCCAGGCCGGCAGCAGGAGAAGTACCCAGAACATGGCGTTTTTCTATGCGATGGACCGGGTGAGCGCCATGACTTATTCACATGATGGACGGAGCGTTGCCGGTATGTGATGCTCCGCTCGCCGCGACGGCCCCTACGGGATCGAGGACGAGTTGTCGCGTGAGGCGGCGGGGGGAAGGGTGTAGCCCGGTGACGGGAGCACCGGAACAGGTGAGTTCGGGGACGGGGTGGGGCCGGGCGGCGCGGGGGAGTAGGTCACCGGCGGCGGGGCGGCGCTCGCCGCGTCCTGGGCGAGGGCGTCGAAGTCGACGTATCCGGTGGCTTCGAGGACCTTGATGTGGTCGAGCACGGTGGTGTTCGCGTCGTCGGCGAGGTCACGGACCAGGGAGTTGCGGGTGTTCGCGCGGACCTGGGCGACGAGCGAGAAGACCTTGCCGTGCGCGGCGCGCAGGATGTTCGCGAACTCGCGGTCGTAGTCCACGCCGTGCGCGGCGGAGAGCGTGGTGAGCCACTGGCGCTGCTGGTCGCTGGGCTGGTTGGGCAGTTCGAGGCCGAGCCGCGCGGCGACGTTGCGGACCCGGGCGTCCAGGAAGGCGTGGCCCGCGATGAGGTGTTCGCCGGCGGTCCTTACGGCCTCGGTGGTGCCGCGCTCCTGGGCCTGCTGGCCCGCGGGCAGCTCCCACAGCCCGGCCAGCCGGACCTTGGTGACGAACTCCCGGTCCAGCGCCGACAGCGGACCGAACTGTGTCGACACGGTCTGCGTGTTCAGGGCCGCGACGCCGGTTCCCGAGCGGTCCGCGTACGACCAGATCGGGAAGGCCAGCGCCGCCAGGGTGGCCGTGAGGGCCGTGACGATGAGCCCTGTCCCACTGACCAATCCGGTGCGGTTGATGGATCGCATGGTGCCTCCTGTTGCGGCACCGCACCTGAGTGCGTTCCGCGTGCGAATTGGCATGCTACTGCGGGTGCGGTGCCAACTGCCGTACGCGAAAGCAGGGTTGAGGGGTGGGTGGAACGCGGTGGATGTGGTGGTTCGGGCGTACGTCAGACCGCCGCAAAGACGTGGAAACGGGGCGCGCACATCACCTTCACAGCAGGCCGTGTTAACCCGCGCACACTCCACGGCGGTCCGGAGCGCCGCCGTGCGCACTCAGCGGCGCAGCAGTACCCGGCGGGTGGCGCGGGCGAAGCGGGCCGCGGGGTGCGCCGACAGCGGGGCCGGGCCCGAGCGCTCCAGCCACCAGTCGCGCAGCCGCCGCCGGGTCTCCGCGTCCCCGGGGCGGCCCGCGAGGAGCAGGTGCTCGGCGAAGTCCAGCGCGTCGCGCCGGTAACCGCCGGCCATCGGATGCCGCTGCGCGTACGCGAGGAACGCGGGCCGGTAGCCCCGCCCGAGGATCTCCGGCAGCTCCTCGGCCACCTTCGCCACGACGTCCGCCCGCTTGGCGGCCAGCGCCCGCGCCTGCACCCCGAGCCGTACCCGGTCGAACCCCTCGGGCACGGGGGTCCCCGCGACGAGGGCGGAGAGCAGCGCGGTCTGCGAGAGGGCGAGGCGCTGGCGCGCGGGGCCGGTGTCCGCGCCGGCTCCGGTCCTGGTCGCCGGCTCCGTCGCCGCGCCGGTCTCGGTCTCGGTGTCGGTTCCTGCGCCGGTCCGTGTGCCGGTTGCTGCGCCGGTCTCGGTGTCGGTCGTTGTGCCGGTCCCTGTGCCGGTCGCCGTGCCGGTTGCCGTTTCGGCTTCGCCGGGGGACGGCGGCAGGGCGGCGCCGGAAGCCGGCGCGCCCGTCCGCGCGCCCGGCCGGGCCCCGGCCTTGTCCAGCGTCGCGCGGATCGCCCCCAACTCCCGCTCCAGCTCGCTCGGTTCGGGGAAGTTCTCGTCCCGCTCCAGAAGGACTCCCGGCGGGGTCACCCGGGAGGCGAGCTCGGCCAGGATGTCGAGGACCGGTCGCGGGACGGGGTGGGCGTGGCTGTCGTGCCAGACGCCGTCCCGTTCGAAGCCGCCGGCGACGTGGACGTACGCGATGGCCTCGACGGGGAGTTCGTCGAGGGCCTTCACGGGATCCTCGCCGCGGTTGACATGGTTCGTGTGGAGGTTGGCGACATCGATGAGCAGGCGTACGCCCGTGCGGTCGGCCAGGTCGTAGAGGAACTGGCCCTCCGTCATCTCCTCGCCGGGCCAGGAGAGCAGCGCGGCGATGTTCTCCACCGCGAGCGGGACGGGCAGCGCGTCCTGGGCGATACGGACGTTCGCGCACAGGACGTCGAGTGCGTCCCGGGTGCGGGGGACAGGCAGCAGGTGCCCGGCCTCCAGGAGCGCGGAGGCCGTCAGGGGCCCGCCCGCGCGGACGAAGGCGATGTGCTCGGTGACGAGCGGTGCGGCCAGTACCTCGGCTCGCTCGGCCAGGGCCTTCAGGCGGGCCTCGTCGGGACGGTCCGCGCCGCCGAGGCCGAGGGAGACGCCGTGCGGGACCACGGTGACGCCGCGTTCGCGCAGCCGCAGCAGTGACTCGGGGAGATGGCCCGTGCAGAGGTTCTCGGCCACGGCCTCGACCCAGTCGATGCCCGGCATGCGCTCCACGGCGTCCGCGATCTCCGGCCGCCATCCGATACCCGTCCCCAGTCGCTGCATCGTCCCCTCCTCCACCTCACCCGCACGGCCACACCGGGGCCGGCTGTGCGTCCCCTTCGACGGCCCGCTGCTCCGGTGTGACGGAGGTATGGCCCCCGCGGCCGGCTCCGAACCTCGTACTCCGCACGTTCAGAGCAACATTTGAGGTTCGGATCCGGGGTGCGGGCGGGCTCGGCGGCCGGTTATCCGAGCACGCCGTCCGAGTCCACCGGGTCCGGCCGGGCGGTGGTGACGGTGCCCGGCGCGCCGGGCGAGGGCTTGGACGTGGTCGAGACGTCGCCGGTCGCTTCGGCGGCCGGCGCCGAGGGCGCCACCTGGCCGGGCAGCGGGGGCGGCGGACCGGTCGGGCTGGCGGTGGAACCGTTCGCCGCCGTGTTCGCGATGGCGTCGAAGTCGACCTTGCCGGTCTTCTCCAGCACCGTGATGTGGTCGAGCACGGTCTGGTTGGCGTCCGAGGCGAGCTGGCGTACCAGGGTGTTGCGGGTGGTGTTCCGGACGGTGCCGATGGCGGGGAAGATGCTTCCGTGCGCGGCCCGCAGCAGGTTCACGAACTTGTACTCGTAGTCCGCGCCGCTCGCCGCGGTCATCTCCTTGAGCCAGCCGGTCTGCAATTCGTTCGGCTGGTTGGGCAGTTCGACGCCGAGCTGGGCCGCGATGATCCGGACGCGCTTGTCGAGGTCGGTGTGTCCGACGATGAGGTGGTCGGCCACCTCCTTGATCGCCTCGGAGGGTGCCCGCTCCAACGCCTGCTGGCCCGCGGGCAGTTCCCACAGGCCGGCGAGGCGTACGCGCACGATCAGGTCGCGGTCCTGGGCGGTCAGCGGACCCCAGCGGGTGTTCACCGTGCCCGCGGCCAGGTTCGCCTGGCCGGTCCCCGAACGGTCCGCGTAGGACCACACCGGGAACGCCAGCGCGCCTACGGTGGCGACAAGTGCCGCCAGGACGAGAGCAGTACCGTTGATGCGCCGCATGATGAGCCTCCCGGGAACCCAACAGGTCGTTGAGTGTCTGTACTTGGCCAGCGTCAGGAGGTACGTGCGGGACGGATGCGTTGTTCAGCTCCGCTCAAACCTCTTTGCGACTTCCTCTTCGGTCCAGCCCTCCCGGAGCCGCGGGCCGCCACCTCTGCGGGTCCCGCCCCATCGTGTACCTGCCGCGCGCCTAGAGCGTGGGCTCGGCGGCACCGGGGCGAAGAACGCGGCGGACGGCGTCGCGGAGCCAGCGGTGGCCTCCGTCGGCCATGTGGCGGGGGTGCCACGCCATGCCGATGCGCAGGGGCGGCAGGGGCAGCGGAATGTCGAGGAGCCGCAGACCGAGGACGGCGGCGGAGTCGGCCAGCGGGGAGCGGGCGGCGCCGGGGGGCGCGGTCGGGATGAGGCAGACCGCGTCGCTGTGGGCGGCGAGGGTCATCGCGGCCAGATGACTGGGAAGGACGACGGCGACCCGCCGGTGCAGGTTCCGCTCGGCCAGGGCGGTGTCCAGGGGGCCGGTGAACCGTCCGCGGCGGCTCACCACGACGTGGTCGGCGGCGGCGAGCCCCTCCGGCGTCAGGGGGCCTTCGGCCAGGGGGTGGCCGGACCTGACGGCCGCCGCCATCCGCAGGGTGACCAGTTCCTCGACGCGGGTCTCGGGGTCGACGTGGTCGATGGATCCGACCTCCAGGTCGATCCGGCCCTCGCGCAGGGCCGGTCCGGCCTCCAGTTCCTCGGCCCGGAACCGCAGCGAGACCCCGGGCGCCTCCTGCCGGGCCAGCCGTAGCAGTCCCGGGGCCAGCGCCGCGCCGACCAGGTCGGCAGCCTGGAGGGTGAAGGTCCTGCGCAGGTCGGAGGGGTCGACCCCGGCCCCGGGACTGAGCAGGGCGCCGAGACCGCGTACCACCGCCGCGGCCTCCTCGCGCAGTGCCTCGGCGCGCGGGGTGGGGACCATGGTCTGTCCTGCCCGGACCAGGAGGGGGTCCTGGAGGACGCGCCGGAGGCGGCCGAGGGTGCGGCTCATGGCGGCGGGGGACGTGCGCAGCCGGGCGGCGGCGCGGGTGACGCTCTGCTCGGCCAGCAGGGCGTTCAGGGCGACGGCGAGATTGGCGTCGAGTGCGGGCTCTGGTCTGCTGCTCACAGGCGTTATTCCATTTCGGGCAAGTATTCCGTGCTCAGGTTCCCATTGTGGCAACACCTCGGTCCTCCGCAGGATGTGGGACGTACCGATCCGCACGAGCCACGAGGTTTCCATGATCGTCATCACCGTTCCCACCGGGAACATCGGCCGCCATCTGCTGGCCCTGCTCCTCGACTCCGCCCCCGCCCACGACGAGGAACTGCGCGTGATCGTGCGCGATCCCGGCCGGCTTCCCGACGCGGTACGCGAACGCGTCGAGGTCGTCACCGGCTCGCACGGCGACGCCGACGTTCTCGACCGCGCCTTCGAGGGCGCGGACGCCGTGTTCTGGCTCGTCCCGCCGGACGCCGCCCTGACCCCGCGGGACGCCTACAGCGGCTTCACCGGCCCCGCTGCCAAGGCGTTCACCGCGCACGGCGTCGGGCACGTCGTCGGCGTCTCCGCGCTCGGCCGCGGCACTCCGGTCGCCGACCGCGCGGGCCTCGTCACGGCCTCCCTCGCCATGGACGACCTGATCGCCGCGACCGGCGTCGCCTACCGGGCCCTGGCCAACCCGTCCTTCTTCGAGAACCTCCTGGAGGAGGCCGACTCGATCCGTGAGAAGGGCGTCTTCACCGACGTCGTCGACGCCGACCGCAGGAGTCCCCTCGTCGCCGTCGCCGACATCGCGGCCGTCGCCGCCCGTCTGCTCCTGGACCGCTCGTGGACCGGCGCCGACAGCGTCCCCGTCCTCGGGCCGCGGGATCTGTCGCCCGCCGACCTGGCCCGCGTCATGACCGAGCAGCTCGGCCGGCCCGTCCGCTACGAACGGCAGCCGCTGGACGAGCTCCGTACCGCTCTCGTCGGCTACGGCCTCAACGAGGAGTTCGCCCAGGGCGTCGTCGACATGAAGCGGGCCAAGGACGAGGGCCTCGACGCGGGCGTCACCCGCACGCCGGAAACCGCCTCCCCCACCACCTTCGAACAGTGGTGCGCCCAGACCCTCAAGCCCGCCGTCCTCTCCTGAGGACCACACCGTCCCACCAGAGGACCACAGGACCACAGGACCACAGGACCACGGACCACAGTCCAGCCACTATGGAGCCCCGTCATGCCCGTTGAGGAAACCGCCCCGCCCGTCACCGCGTTCATGCTCATCAAGACCCTGCCCGAGTGGCTCGCCATGACCCCGCACGAACGGATGGACGCCTTCGCCACCCAGGTGGTCCCCGCGATCAGGGCCAGAACCACCGGCGTCAGGTCACGCTTCTACGACACGGAGTTCTACTCCACCCGCGTCACCGACGTCTGGGTCTGGGAAGCCGACGACCACGCCGCCTACCAGCTGCTCATCGACGCACTGCGCGAAACCCCGTTCTGGGACCGCTACTTCGAGGTCGTCGACCTCCTCGTCGGATCCGAGAACGGCTACGCCCGTACCTACGGTTTCGACCCGCTCGCCACCATCACCACCTGACGGCCCGCCCGCGGGCGCGGTCAGCGCGCGAGCGACCTGACGCGGTCCACTCCCTCGACCGCGACCGTCAGCCCGGGTGCGATCTCCGTGAAGCCCGCGTCGCGGACCAACGGGATCGCGGAGACGGCGAGTTCACGCCAGTGCGAGGGTTCGGCGGTGCGGACGGCGAGGGGGAAGCCCGCCTCGCGCCAGGCCGTGCGCTCCGCCTCCGACAGTTCCCACCAGGCGAGTTGGGCGCCGTGGCCGGTCTGCGCCATCGTCTTGCCCGCCGACATGCCGAGGTCGGGGTTGAGCCACAGCACGGGCGCCGTCGGATCGGCGTCCACCGGGGGCTCGGGGTCTTCCAGGTCGGTGCCTGACACCTGGAGCCTGGCCAGTTCCTTCGGCCAGCCGTCCAGCGGCACCGGCGGGAAGACCCGCACCTCGGCGGACTTCCCGGTCACGGTGATCCCCGGCAGCGCCTCGGCACGCCGCCACTCGGCGCCACGAGCCCGCCGTACGACCTTGCGGATCCGGGCGTCCTGCCAGTCCCGCATCGCCTGCGCCCACTCGCCCGCGCTCTCGCCCTCCCCGAGCGACCGCTCGTCGCTGAGGATCGTCAGCACCGCGCGGGCCGCGGTCTCCAGCGCGTCGGTACGGGCCGGGGGAGCGGCCTTCTCGATCCGTACGACGAGGGGCAGCACGAACTGCGGTGCCTCGTCGCGCACGGTGCGCTCGGAACGGAAGGGGCTGTCGCCCTCGGGGGCCGGATCGACTGCGGTCGGGTCGCTGCTCACGCCCTCCAGTCTGCCAGGCCGAAGATCCGTTCCTCCGGGGCCGCCCGTACGTCCCCGGAGGGGCCCGGCGGACGACATCGAGGTCCGGGGCGGACGGCGACACCGGGTCCCGTCAGCCCGAGGGGGGGTGCGTTGGTCAGCCCGAACAGGCGGTGCGCTGCGCCTCCTGCCACGCGCAGACGGGGCACAGGGTGATCCCCTTGTGCGACTCCGGGTACTCCGTCGGCTTCTGGCACAGCACGCACTCGGCGAACGGCGGCCCCTCCTCGACGGGGGCCGGGTCCGCGCGGGTGCCGCAGTAGTCGTCGCTCATGGTTCCAGCGTAGGACGCGTGCCCGGCCTCCTACCGGTGGCGGGTCGCCGTCCCGACGAGCTCGGACACCTTGACGAAGCGGAAACCGCGCTCGCGCAGCTCGGGCACGATCGTCCGCAGCGCGCGCTCGGTCGCCGGAGCCGCGCTCCGCGTGCAGTGCATGACGACGACGGAACCGGGCCGCACGCCGTCCAGCACCTGCCGGGCCACGGCCTCCGCGTCCGTGGCGAAGGCGTCCCCGCTGACCACGTCCCACTGCACCGCGGTGACGCCGGCCGCGCTCAGCGTCCGCAGGGCCCGCTGGTCGTAACACCCGCCCGGAAAGCGGAAGTAGGGCATCGCGCGCGGCACGCCCGCCTTCTTGAAGGCGGCGTACGCCCGCTCCACGTCCGCCCGCATCCCGTCCGCGGGGACGGTCGGCAGGCCGTAGCAGTCGTCGGTGAAGGCGTAGTGGCTGTACGAGTGGTTGGCCACCTCGAACAGCGGGTCCCGCCCGATGGAGCGTGCCTCCCGCGGGTACTCCTCGGCCCAGCGTCCGGTCATGAACACGGTGGCCGGGACCTTGGAACTCCGCAGGGCGGCGATGAGCCCCGGGTTGTCGAAGCGCTCCCCGGCCGCCGCCCTGGCCCCCTGGTCGGCGGTCATGTCCGCGTCGAAGGTCAGCGCGACGGTCTTGTCGCGCGTCCGCGGGCCGTTCCTGAAGACCGGGGTCAGGCCCGCTGGTCCCGGGGCGAGCGTCGGGGGCTTCGAGGGCGTGGCGCCCGCGGGTGCCGGGCGTTCCGGCTTAGCGGCGGGCGGAGTGGCAGGGGCTCCGCAGGCGGCGAGGACCGCGCCCAGGGCGCAGACCGCGGCGAATCGTGCTGCTGAGATGATCACCGGATAAAGATATCGACGCAAATATGACTATTTGACCTTTATCTGTCCGTGCCGCGCGGGTGTGCCCCCGAAGTCACCCGCGCAGAGCCGTGCGCCTCCTGCCGATGCCGGTCAGCCGCCCTCAGCGGTCTGTGCGAGCAGCAGCTTCCGGCTCTCCTCCACGTCGAAGTCCGCCTTCGGGTACTGCGGGTCGAGGGCTTCGAGGTGCTCCAGGAGGAGCTTGCTCACGGCCCAGTTCCGGTACCACTTGCGGTCGGCGGGGACCAGGTACCAGGGCGCCTCCGGGGTGGAGCAGCGGTCGAGGGCGATCTCGTACGCCTTCTGGTACTCCGGCCACAGCGCGCGTTCCTCGATGTCACCGGTGTTGAACTTCCAGTGCTTGTCGGGGTTGTCCAGCCGTTCGAGCAGGCGGCGGGCCTGCTGCTCGTAGGAGATGTGCAGGAAGACCTTCACGACGGTGACGCCGTCGTCCGCGAGCGACTTCTCGAAGCGGTTGATCTCGCCGTAGCGGTCGGTGATCTCCCGGTGCGGGGCCAGTGCGCGGACGCGTGCGATCAGGACGTCCTCGTAGTGCGAGCGGTCGAAGATGCCGATCTCGCCGGCCTCGGGGAGCGCCCGCCTGATCCGCCACAGGAAGGAGTGCTTCCGTTCCTCCGGTGTGGGCGTCTTGAACGCCCGGATACGGCAGCCGGAGGGGTTGAACTGACCGATGACGTGCTTGACCGTCCCGCCCTTGCCGCTGGTGTCCATGCCCTGGAGGACCAGGAGGACGCGCCGCCGGTCGCCCGCCGTGCCCGCCGCCCACAGGCGTTCCTGCAGTTCGGCGAGGCGTACGCCCATCAGGGCGGTGTGGGCGAGAGCTGCGGCCTTGTCGGGCGGGGCCGCGGGCGTGGCGTCGGCCGGGTAGGAGGACAGGTCGACCCCGGCGCCGCCGGGGACACGCAGGAGCTCGCGGAGCGGGGCGGGCGGCTTGTCCCTGCCTCGCCGCCCGCCGTGCTTCTTGCCGTGCCTCTTGCCGTTCTTCTCGGCGTCCTTCGTGCCGTCCTTCTTGGCGTCCTTCTTGGCCACCGTGCACCCCTTCCGGCCGTGTCCCTCGATGGTGCGGCTGGGGACCAGGAGCCGCTACTCGATGCCGGCCGCCCTCATGACGCCGATCGGATCGGTGCTGTGCGGGGCGAGCTAGCCGCGCCAGGGGCCCGTCACCGCGAACGTCGTCCCCGGTGTGTAGCAGTTCACGTACATCGTCCCACCGTCCGGGGAGAAGGTGACGCCCGCGAACTCACCCCACTCGGGGGCCTGTGGCGTGCCGATGTTCTGCGCGCCGCGCGCCATCGCGTACACCTCGCCGCGCCGGGTCACGCCGTACACGTGCTGCGCGCCGCTGCCGTCCTCGCAGACCATCAGGCCGCCGCTGGGTGCGAGGCAGATGTTGTCGGGGGACTCGCCGGGGAGCTGGACGTCGGTGCCGGGGCCGAAGACGATGACGAGGGTGAGACGCCGCCGAGCGGGGTCGTAGCGCCAGATCTGGCCGTAGTGGTCGCCGGCCGAGCCCTCCGCGCTGTGCGCGAAGGAGGAGACGAAGTAGACGGAGGTGCCGCCCCAGTAGCAGCCCTCCAGCTTCTGCGCGTGGGTGACGCCCTTCGGTCCGAAGTCCTGGAGGCGGATGGGGGTCTGGGCCGCGAGCGGATCCGGCACGTCCACCCACTGGACGCCGTCGAAGGCCGCCCCGATCTCCTGGACGGAGGAGAGGTCCGGTACGCCGGGGACGCGCATCGCCTGGAGCCTTCCGCCCGCGCGCAGCGAACCGACCCCGCCCTTGGGCCTGTTGGGCAGGAAGCGGTAGAAGAGACCGAAGGGCCGGAGGAACGCGTCCTCCGTCTCGTAGACGATCCCTCGCTCCGGGTCGACGGCGACGGCCTCGTGCTGGAAGCGGCCCATCGCGGTGAGGGGGACGGCCCCGGTGCGGTGCGGGTCGACCGGGTCGACCTCGAAGATGAAGCCGTGGTCCTTGGTGTAGCCGTTGGTGCCCGCCTTGTCCTCGGTCTCCTCGCAGGTCAGCCAGGTGCCCCAAGGGGTGGGCCCGCCCGCGCAGTTGACCGCGGTTCCGGCGATAGCGACGCGTTCGGACAGTACGTGGTCGCGGCTGTCGAGGGTGAGGGACGTACAGCCGCCCTCGCCCACCGGGTCGTACGTCAGGCCAGCGATCGTCGGGACCGGGATCCTCGATGCGACACGGTTCTCGTGGTTGCGGACCAGGTGGACGCGGCCGTGCCTGCCGGTGAAGGCGGACATGCCGTCGTGGTTGCTGGGTACCGCCCCCTCGCCGGAACGAAGCGGGTCACCCTCGCGGGACAGAACCCGGTAGCGGAATCCCTTCGGCAGGTCGAGCAGTCCCTCCGGGTCGGTGACCAGGGGGCCGTAACCGGTGTGGCCGAGGCTCTGCGCGGCGGCGCTCCCCGCGAAGAGCTCGGTGAGATTTCCGGCGAAGGCGATCGAAGCGCCCAGCACGCCTGTTCGGGCGAGCATCTGACGTCGTGTCGCGGACATGGGGCAACCTTCCTGTTGGCGGACAGGACTGTGAGTTGCCCGGTGTACCACGGGGTCGGCGCCACCGGAACCACGCGCGTAGCTTCCGTCACTCCTCGGGCTGGGGTTCCGCCGCGGTTCCCGGCCGCGGCTCCTGCTCCGGCTTGTGCGGCTGTCGGGGCGCCGACTCCGGTTGCGTGGGCACCTGTTGGACCTGCGCCCGTTCCAGGAATCGCAGCAGTTCCACCGGGAAGGGCAGGACGAGGGTGGAGTTCTTCTCGGCGGCGACCGCCACCACGGTCTGGAGCAGGCGGAGTTGGAGCGCGGCGGGCTGTTCGGACATCACCCCGGCGGCCTCGGCCAGCTTCCTGGACGCCTGGAGTTCCGCGTCCGCGTTGATGATCCGCGCCCGGCGTTCGCGGTCGGCCTCCGCCTGCCGGGCCATCGACCGCTTCATCGTCTCGGGCAGGGACACGTCCTTGATCTCGACCCGGTCGATCTGCACACCCCAGCCCATCGCCGGGCTGTCGATCATCAACTCCAGCCCCTGGTTGAGCTTTTCGCGGTTGGACAGCAGGTCGTCGAGGTCGCTCTTGCCGATGATCGAGCGGAGCGAGGTCTGCGCCATCTGCGAGACCGCGAAGCGGTAGTCCTCGACCTGGATGACGGCGTCGGCCGCGTCGATCACCTTGAAGTAGATGACCGCGTCCACCCGGACCGTCACGTTGTCCCGGGTGATGCCGTCCTGCGCGGGCACCGGCATCGTCACGATCTGCATGTTGACCTTGCGCAGCTTGTCCACGCCCGGGACGACCATCGTGAACCCCGGGGGACGCACCTCTCCCCGGAGCCGCCCGAGCCGCAGCACCACACCCCGCTCGTACTGCTTGACGACCCGGGCCGCCACCCCGGCGTACACCAGGCCGGCGGAGCCGACCGCGACACCGGCGACCAGTAGTTCCTGGAGCATGACGACCCCCTTCGAGTCGCCCGGTATGACTTGTATGTCTACTCTACGTCGGAGGATGTGCGGCGGGGGATGTACGTCGGAGGGCCGGGCCCGCGGTGAAGCGGGCCCGGCCCTTGCCGAGCGGGATTCCGCCCTGGGGTCAGGACCTCGAAGTGACCTTCACGGGGTCGGTCCCGGCCGAGCTGTGCCGGGCCGACCAGTTCTCCAGGGCGGTCCGGCAGGCGTGGTCCAGATGGTGCAGGCCGGAGAGGTCCAGCTCGACGGGCCGGTCCTGCGGCAGCGCCTCCAGGCTGTCGAGGATCTTCGGGAGCCGCAGGAAGGTCGCGTTGCCCGACAGATGTGCCTGGACGGGTCCGGCGCCCTTGTCCACCACGTCGAGGCGCACGTGCGAGGCCTCCCACGCCGTCTTGGCCACGGCCAGCGCGAGCCCGATCAGGACCCCCTCGAACATGCTGACCGCGACGATCGACAACGCGGTGACGATCAGGATCAGCGCCTCGCCGCGGTGCTCACGCCAGAGCGAGACGATCTCGCGCAGCGGGATCAGGCGCCAGCCCGCGTGCACCAGGACGCCCGCCAGCGCGGGCAGCGGAATGACGCCGAGCGCGGCCGGCAGCAGCGCCGCGAAGAGCAGCAGCCAGCCGCCGTGCAGCACCCGGGACGCCTTCGTCCGCGCGCCCGCCTGGACGTTCGCTGCACTCCGGACGATCACCGCGGTCATCGGCAGCGCGCCGAGCAGCCCGCAGACGGTGTTGCCCGCGCCCTGCGCCATCAGCTCCTTGTCGTACTTGGTCCGCGGACCGTCGTGCAGCCGGTCCACGGCCGCCGCGCTGAACAGTGACTCGGCGGACGCGATCAGGGTGAACGCGAGGACGGTGCCGAGCACCCCGACGCTGCCGAGTCCGCCCAGCGCGTCGGCGGTCGGCAGGTGTATCGAGCCCAGCAGCCCCCGCACCTCGACCTTCGCCACCGGCAGGGCGAACGCCCAGGAGACGAGAGTGGCCAGCGCGACCGCGGCGAGCGCCCCGGGGACCGTACGCACCGGCCGGGGCAGCAGCTTCCACAGCACGAGGACCAGTACGGTCCCGGCGCCGACCGCGACCGACGCCAGCGCCTCGGGGCTGCGCACGACGTCGACGAGCGCGCCCGGCAGCCCCGCGAGCTTGCCGACACCGGAGGCCGGCGCCTTCAGGCCCGCCATCGAGTAGAGCTGGCCCGCGATCAGCACGAGACCGATGCCGGCCAGCATGCCTTCGACGACGGCCACCGAGATGGCCCGGAAATAGCGCCCCAACTTCAGTGCGCCCATGAGGAGTTGGAGGACACCCGTGGCGAGCACGACGACTCCGAGGACGGCGAGGCCGTACTCCCGCACTGCCTCGAGGACCAGCACGGTCATACCGGCGGCCGGGCCCGACACCTGGAGGCTGCTGCCACGCATCATCCCGGTGACGAGACCGCCCACGATGCCGGTGACCAGGCCGAGTTCGGCCGGGACTCCGGAGGCGACGGCGACGCCCACGCACAACGGCAGGGCGACGAGGAACACGACGACGGACGCGGCGAAGTCCTGCCGCAGATGCGGGAAGCTCATCGCGCGGCTCACAGCGCCTCGAAGGTGCCGGTGTCCGTCCGGTGCGCCTGTACGGCGCCGGTGTGGACCTCGTAGTACCAGCCGTGCAGGCGCAGTCGGCCCGCCGCCAGGGCTCGTTCCACGCATGGATAGGCGCGGAGCCTGAGCAGTTGCGCGCGGACGTGGTTGCGCACCGGCTCGGCCACCGCCGGGTCGTTGTCCGGTGCGTCGGACGGGGGTTCGGCCTGCGCGAGCCAGTCGCGCACGGCGGGTACGGCGGTCAGGTCGTCGCCGCGCACCAGCGCGCCGACGGCCCCGCAGTGCGAGTGGCCGCAGACCACGATCTCGGTGACACCGAGCACGTCCACCGCGTACTCGACGGTGGCGGCCTCGGCGGTCGGGCGTCCGGAGGTGTGGGGCGGGACGATGTTGCCCGCGGTGCGCAGCTCGAAGAGCTCACCGGGGCGGGCGCCGGTGATCAGCGCGGGGACGACACGGGAGTCGGAGCAGGTGATGAACAGGACCTGGGGGGACTGGCCTTGGGCCAGCTGGGCGAACCGCTCCGGGCGCTGTCCGTGCGCGCGGGCGTGATCGATGAGGGGCTGCATGTGTCAGTTCCTCCTGGCGCGCCTCTGGGGCGCGTCGGCCTACAAGAACGAAGCGTGGGGGGAAGGGACTCGGCTCAGCAGCGGAAGACCTGAAGTACGGCCGCGCAACGGCCGGTCGAGGATCTGGAAGGGTGGACGGAGGCGTCGCCGGGCGGTGCTGGGGGATGAACCGCCGCCGGATCACTCGCCAGCAGGGCGCGGGCGGGCGCGTCGGGTACGAGGTCGTCGTCACGGCTCCGGTCACGGGAGCGGAGCGATGGTGCCGCCTTCTGCTTCTGCGGTTGCTCGGACTCGCCGCAGGCGACGACGGCCTCACTCTTCTGCACGGATGCGAACGCCTGTGTGGGAGCAAAGAACTGAAGACTCATCAGGATGGCGGCGAACGCCACGAACAGGGTCCGGGCCGTCTTACCTCGTGGCATGGGCCCCCTCCCGGCTGCTCACGCACGTCAACAGTCAGCGTCAAGTTCTACGGTAACGCGACCGGTTGTTTGCAGAGTTAACTTCGTGTTTCACCCCGAAGTGAGCTGAAAAGCGAGGGGCGCGTGGCGTGATCCAGTCCCAAGCGCGAGCCCCTCTACTCCTTTACGAGCCCCTTGGCGTCCCGTGCGAGAGCGGTGAGCCGGGAGATGGCTCGGAAGTACTTCTTGCGGTAACCGCCGTTCAGCATCTCCTCGCTGAACAACCGGTCGAAGGGCAGCCCGGAGGCGAGAACCGGAACCTCGCGGTCGTAGAGCCGGTCCGCGAGCACCACCAGCCGCAGCGCCGTCGACTGGTCCGGGATCGGCTTGACGTCGGTGAGGCAGACGGCCCTGAGGTCGTCGGTCAGCGCGCCGTACCGGCTCGGGTGGACGCGCGCGAGGTGGTCGAGCAGGTGCGGGAAGTCGTCGAGGGACGCGCCCTCGGTGGCGTACGCGGCCTTGGTGACCTGTTCGTCGGAGAACGGCGAAGGGGCCTCGGGGAGACCGCGGTGGCGGTAGTCCTCGCCGTCGATGCGCAGCGGGCGGAAGTGCGCGGACAGACCCTGGATCTCGCGCAGGAAGTCGGCGGCGGCGAACCGGCCCTCACCGAGCTTGCCCGGCAGTGTGTTCGAGGTGGCGGCGAGCGCCACGCCCGCGTCGACCAGCTTTCCGAGCAGAGTGGACACCAGGACCGTGTCGCCGGGGTCGTCGAGCTCGAACTCGTCGATGCACAGCAGCCGATGGCCGCTCAGCGTCCGGACCGTCTGCTGGAAGCCCAGCGCGCCGACCAGGTTCGTCAGCTCCACGAAGGTGCCGAAGGCCTTGAGCTCCGGCTCCGCCGGGGTGGCGTGCCAGAGGGAGGCCAGCAGATGGGTCTTGCCGACGCCGTATCCGCCGTCCAGGTAGACGCCGCGGGGCCCGGCGGGAGCGGCCTGCCTGGCGGCCTTCCCGAAGCCGAACAGACCGCGCCTGCCCGCCTTCGCGGCGTGCGGTGCGCCCAGACCGGCCGCGAAGGCGCTGAGGACGCGGACGGCCTCGGGCTGGCTCGGCTGGTTCGGGTCCGGGACGTACGTCGCGAAGCGGACCGAGTCGAAGCGCGGCGGCGGCACCATCTCGGCGACGAGCCGGTCCGCGGGTACGCGCGGCTCACGGGCGCACAGGGACAGCGGGGTAGCTCCGGCTATCGGACCGAACCCGGCGGAGCTGGTGGAGGTCGACACGGTCCCCCACTCTACGGGCCGTGCCACACTGCACGTCATGCGACGCCTGTTCCCTGTGACCTACGAAACAGCAGCCCAGGCCCCCGGCGGAGGGCCGGACGCGGGGGTGACGGACCGGGAGTGGGAGCTGGCGGAGCTGGCGGAGGCCTACGCCTACCCCGACGTACGCGAGCCCTGGCTGCGCGCCAACATGGTGTCGACGCTGGACGGCGCCGCCCAGCACGACGGACGCTCCCGGCCCATCTCCAGCGACACCGACATGCGGATCTTCGGGGTGCTCCGCGCGCTCGCGGACGTCGTCCTGGTGGGTGCGGAAACGGTACGCCAGGAGGGTTACCGCCCGGCACGCGCGCGTGAGGCCTTCGCGGAGCGGAGGGACGCGGCCGGACAGGGGCCGGCGCCCGCCATCGCGATCGTGACCGCGAGCCTGGAGCTGGACTTCTCGCTTCCGCTTTTCGTCTCGCCGCTGGTGCCCACGCTGGTCCTCACGGGTGCCGGGGCCCCTCCCGACCGGGTCGCGGCCGCCGAGAAGGCGGGCGTGCGGGTCCTGATCGCGGGGGAGGGGACGGGGGTCGATCCGGCCCGTGCGGTACGCGCGCTCGGCGACCTCGGTATGACCCGGCTGCTGACCGAGGGCGGCCCGCGCCTGCTGGGCCAGCTGGTCGCGGCCGAGGTGCTCGACGAGCTCTGCCTGGCCCTCTCCCCGATGCTCTCGGTGGGGGACGCACAGCGGATCGCCGGAGGGCCTACGATCACTGTTCCGAAAAGGTTCGAACTGACGTCCTTGCTGGAGGAAGACGGGTTTCTGTACGGCCGATACCACCGGTCCTGACAGGTCGGCGGAATACTCCGTTCCGTTTTTCTTCGGCTGGGCACACTAAATCTCGCAGACCCCGTGCGGTTACGGGGCAGGATGGTTTCCGCAGGGGCCTGGGAACGGCCCACGAAGGAGAAGGGCGCCTGTCGTGTTCACAAGCGTATTGATGATCGAGAAGGCCCTGACGACCGCCGACGTGGAGTTCGTCACCACCTTGCACGGTGAGGAGACGGTCGCCTTCCACGTGCTGCTCCAGCCCCGTGGCGACCAGGCGGACCGGCTGCTGAGGGCCATCGACGACGTCGCGCTCGGCGAGCTGGACGAGGCGGCCCACGAGGACGAGACCCCCGAGGGCGAGGAGGCCGTCGGACAGGGCCGGCGTGCCCTGGACGTGTCGCTGGTGGCGCTGCGCGCGACCGGCAGCCAGGCCGAGGGACGGCTCATCGAGGACCACCCGCTGGACGCCCTGAAGGCGCTGGTCGCGGAGATCGACGCCGACGAGGTCATCGTGCTGACGGACCCGCACTACGTGGAGGAGTTCTTCCACCGCGACTGGGCCTCCCGCGCTCGCCACAAGGTGGGCGTACCGGTGCTGAAGCTGTTCTCGCACAGCAAGGCGTGACGGTCCGCTGCCGCTGAGCCCGGCCGGGGGCGCCGGGCCGTGGGGACGGGGTGCGTTTCGGGGTGCGGGCGCGGGTGCGCCGTGGTCGGCCGCGCGGTTCCCCGCACCCCTTTCCGGCGTCCCCGTGGGCGCCCCTTGCGAGGTGCCGGACGCCGTACGGAATAGGCTGGGGACGCGCTCCGCTCGTGGGCGCGCTCAGCCTCGTACCGCATCTTGGGGAGACACACGCATGGCACCCGGCCTTCCTACCGCCATGGACCGACCGCACTTCATCGGCATCGGCGGCGCCGGAATGTCGGGGATCGCGAAGATCCTCGCCCAGCGCGGGGCCACCGTCGCGGGCAGTGACGCGAAGGACTCCGCGACCGCCGAGGCCCTGCGCGCGCTGGGTGCGACGGTGCACATCGGGCACGCGGCCGACCACCTCGCCGCCGACGCCAGCTGCGTCGTCGTCTCCTCCGCGATCCGCACGGACAACCCCGAGCTGGCCCGCGCCGCGGAGCTCGGCATCCCGGTGGTCCACCGCTCGGACGCCCTCGCCCGCCTGATGGACGGGCTGCGCCCGATCGCCGTCGCGGGCACCCACGGCAAGACGACGACGACCTCGATGCTGGCCGTCTCGCTCTCCACGCTCGGTCTGCGGCCGTCGTACGCGATCGGCGGCGACCTCGACGCCCCCGGCTCGAACGCCCTGCACGGCGAGGGCGACATCTTCGTCGCCGAGGCCGACGAGTCGGACCGCAGCTTCCACAAGTACGCGCCCGAGGTCGCGATCATCCTCAACGCGGAGCTGGACCACCACGCCAACTACGCGTCGCTCGAAGAGATCTACGAGTCCTTCGAGACTTTCGTGGGCCGCGTCACCGAGGGCGGCACGCTGGTGATCTCGGCGGACAACGAGGGCGCGCGCGAGCTCACCCGGCGGGTGCGGGCGAGCGGTGTCGCGGTGGTGACGTACGGCGAATCCGCGGACGCGGACGTCCGGGTGCTCTCCGTCGTCCCCCACGGGCTGAAGAGCGAGGTGACGGTCCTGCTGGACGGCGCCGAGCTGACCTTCGCCGTCTCGGTCCCCGGCCGCCACTACGCGCACAACGCGGTCGCCGCGCTGGCCGCGGGCGTCGCGCTCGGCGTCCCGGCCGCCGAGCTGGCCCCCGCGCTCGCCTCCTACACCGGCGTGAAGCGCCGCCTCCAGCTGAAGGGCGAGGAGGCCGGCGTCCAGGTCGTCGACTCCTACGCCCACCACCCGACCGAGATGACGGCGGACCTGGAGGCGATGCGCGCCGGCTCCTCCGGGCGCATCCTGGTGGTGTTCCAGCCGCACCTCTTCTCCCGGACCCAGGAGCTGGGCAAGGAGATGGGCCAGGCCCTGGCACTGGCGGACGCCTCGCTCGTCCTGGACATCTACCCGGCCCGCGAGGACCCGATCCCGGGCGTCACGAGCGAGCTGATCATCGAGGCGGCGCGGGCCGCGGGCGCGGACGTGACGCCGGTGCACGACAGGGCGGACGTGCCGTCGGTGGTCTCGGGAATGGCGAAGCCCGGTGATCTCGTTCTCACCATGGGCGCGGGCGATGTGACGGATCTCGGTCCCGAGATCCTGGCGCGCCTGACGAAGCAGCCGTAACCGTTTGTGCGAGGGGTTGAGCATCATGTCGTACGACATCGAGAAGCCGGACGAGCAGTGGCGCGCGGAGCTGACCCCGTCCGAGTACACCGTGCTGCGCAAGGCGGGCACCGAGCCCGCCTTCACCGGTGAGTACACCGACACCAAGACGACGGGGGTCTACTCCTGCCGTGCCTGCGGCGCCGAACTCTTCACCTCCAAGGAGAAGTTCGAGTCGCACTGCGGCTGGCCGTCCTTCTTCGACCCGAAGGACACCGACGCGGTCGAGCTGATCGCGGACCGGTCGCACGGGATGGTGCGGACCGAGGTGCGGTGTGCGCGATGCGGGTCACATCTCGGACACGTGTTCGATGGCGAGGGGTATGCGACGCCGACCGATCAGCGGTACTGCATCAACTCCATCTCGCTGCGTCTGACGCCCGACGAGGGCTGAGGCCCGACAGCCGGGCGCCCGACGCCCGGCTGATCCACACCGCTCACGGCCGCGCCGGCCGGACTGTGCTCACGCAGTCCGTGACCGGCGCGGCCTGCTGTGCATGCTCCGCGTGGGGCTGCCGTGACAAGAAGTTAATAGCGAATCCAGTCGGCACGTCTTGCCCCGCACTCTCATGGCAAGTACACAGGATCTCCACAACGGCCGTTGTCCGGGGGGATGTTGGCGTATGCAGGGGACAGTCGACGGATTCAGTTACGGCATGGTCACACCGGTGGCCGCGTACGTCATGGCCTGTCTGGGGGCCGCGCTCGGGCTGCGGTGCATCACGCGGTCACTGCGCACCGAGGGGGCCTGGCAGCCAGGCTGGCTCGCGCTCGGGGCCGCGTCCATCGGGTGCGGCATCTGGACGATGCACTTCATCGCCATGATCGGCTTCCAGGTCCAGGAATCGCGTATCCACTACGACATCGGCCTGACGATCCTCAGCCTCGCGGTGGCGATAGCCGTGGTCGGCATCGGGGTCTTCGCGGTCGGCCATTTCGGGTCGAGCCCGACGGCCCTGTTCGTCGCGGGCACCTTCACCGGGCTCGGGGTCGCGGTCATGCACTACGTGGGCATGGCGGCCATCCAGGTGAACGGCAGTCTGCACTACGACGCGGTCACGGTCGGGCTGTCGGTGGCGATCGCCGTCGTCGCCGCGACGGCCGCGCTCTGGGCCGCGGTCAGTATCCGCGGGTTCAAGGCGAGCCTGGGGGCCAGCCTCGTCATGGGCGTCGCCGTGACCGGCATGCACTACACGGGCATGGCGGCCGTCAGCGTGCACCTGCACAACGGGTCGGGCGGCGCGTCGTGGTCGGGCGGCTCCGCCTACTCGCTGCTGCTTCCCATGCTGATCGGACCGGTCACCTTCCTGCTGCTGGCGGGGGTGGTGGTGATGTTCGACCCGCTGCTGGTTCTCGGCGACGGGGACTGGAGCCGTCCTGTCCAGGGTCGGCGCGGGGGCGCCGACCAGGGGGGAGACGGGGCTGCCGCCCGGGGTGGACGGGGAGCCTCCGCCCGGGGTGGGGGTGCGGCTGCTGCCGGGTCGGCGTCCGCGCAGTCCGGGTCCTTCTTCGGGGCGCCGGACGACAACCGGCCGCGTGCCTACGATCCGGGGTCGAGGCCGCCGCGTCGTCGGTGAACCGGCGGGGCCGGGTCGCACGTACCTCTGTCTCTGGTGGCACGTACCTCCGTCTCTGATGGTGCGGGGCCTCTCAGTCGTTCTCCGGCGCGCAGTACATCGGGGCCAGGTCCGTGTTGTCCTTGGTGATGAGACGGATGGGCAGGTCCGTGATCTTCTCGACCTGCTTGTACTCGTGGAGCAGGTCGACGGTGTTCTCCAGCGCCAACTCACCGATCTTCATGGCCGAGTTGGTGACCGTCGCGGAGAAGCGGCCGTCCTTGAGCGCGGCCAGGCCCTCGTCCGTGCCGTTGACCGTCGCGATCCTCACGTCCTCGGCGCCGGCCGCGTCGAACGCCTTGCGGGCGCCGAAGGCCATCTCCTCGTTGGCGACGAACGCGTACCGCAGGTTCGGATGGGCCTCGATCATGTCCGCGGCGACGGCCTGTGCCTTGACGGGATTGAACATGCCCGGCTCGTTCGCCACCACCTTGGCGTTGGCGGGCAGTTGCTCCGTGAAGCCGGAGGTGAGCAGATCGGAGGCGGCGCCTGGCGCCCCGGCGATGACACCGACCTCGACCTGCTGTCCGGCGGCGTCCCTGGCGACCCAGTCGGCGTCCAGTGACCCGACCTTCCTGAGGTCGACGACGACCGCCCCGAGGAGGTCCTACGTGTCGTCGGGGACGAAGGACGTCAGGAAGATGGGTATCTTCGCGCTCCTGGCCTTGGCGATGTCGTCCTTGAGCGCGTTGACGTTGACGGTCTGCACGATGACCGCGTCGACGTCCTTGGCGATCATGTCCTCGATGTTGGACAGCTCCGTGGCCGGATCCTGCCGGGAGTTGGCGGTGTGGAGCACGACGCGCTGGGCGGTTGCCTCCTCCTCGATCGCCGTGCGCAGACAGGCGTGGAACGCCGTGTCGGCGCGTTCACGAACCCGATGGTGATGGGGCCGGAGTTGATACGGGGCTGCGGCTGTGTGCGCAGCCGCTCAGCACCAGCGCGGTGCCGACGGCCGACGCGGCCAGTGCTCTTCGTGGCCGGGGGGACAGAGGCATGGATGTGGCGCCTTTCCTGGCGGGCGGGAAGCGGCCCGATTCGCGGCAGCCCGGACGCCTGCAGTCCGGTAACGCGATGGGGAAGCCGTGCGACGGCGGCTGACGGTACCGGCGGGTGGCCGAACCTCACCCCTCGCGGTACGCAAGGTGATGTTGCGCAATGAGTAACGGACGGTGGTGCGGGGGCCGGTGGTGTCACCGGGCTCCGCACCACCGTCCGTCAAGGCCGTCGGTACTGGTGGTGAGGGCGTCAGGGAGGGCGGGAGAGCGGCCGGGAGGGCCCTCGGTACCGTCGGTGCCCTCGTAGGGCGGCGCCGCGTCGGGCGTTTCACAGCGACTCGTTTTTCACAGCGGCTCGTTTTTCGCAGTTCCTCGCGCCGCACCGCACCGGACGGGGCATTCACGCGGGGTTCGTTCACAGCACCTTGCGTCGGACGAGGGCGGAGAGCACGATCGCGCCCGGCAGCAGCGGCAGCCAGACCGTCAGGACGCGAAACCCGATGACGCTCGCGGTGGCGAGCGTCATCGGCGCGCCGAACACCACCAGGGCGATCACCAGCGCCGCGTCCACCGGCCCGATACCGCCCGGAGCGGGCACGGCTCCGCCCACGGCGCTGGCCGCGAGGTAGGCGAAGACCACGTGCGGCCAGGGCAGCGGCATTCCGAGCGAGGCCCCGACCGAGGCGAGTACGCCCGCCTGGAACAGCGGGAAGGCGGCCGCACCACCCCACAGGGCGATCACCCGGCTGGGCCTGGTGTGCAGGATCCGCGCGTCCGTGAGGGCGGTGCGCACGAAGTCCAGCAGGGGGCGCCGCAACCGGCGTACGAACGTCACCAGCAGGGCGGTCGCGGCGAGGGCGCCGAGCAGGCCCGCGCCGACGAGCAGCAACGTCTGCCGGTCCGGGACGACTTGACCGATCTGGAGGGTGCCGGGGAACGCGAGCAGGAACACGAGGATCAGCACGAGCTTCGCGATGGGCCTCACCAGCGAGTACAGGGCGAGCGAGGCGGTGGCCCTGGCGAGGGATATGCCGCGGCCCTGGAGGAAGCGCAGGGTGACGGCGTGCGCGCCGATCCCGGCAGGCAGTACGTGGTTCGCGGCGCCGGCGGCGAACTGCGAGGCGAGCAGCGGGCCCGGCGGAAGCCGTTCGGGGATGGCTCCCTGCCGCGTGACGGAGGCGCTCACCCAGCACAGGCAGGTGAACGCCAGCCCGGCCAGCAGCCACCACGGGTCGGCGGAGGCCAGCCGCGCCGTCCCGTCGTGCATCGCACGCCAGTCAACCGCGGCCCACGCGCCGATCAGCAGCAGCGGCACGAGGCTGAGCGCGAGACGGAGATGGCGCGCGGGGGAGGGAGAGGGAGAGGCGGAAGGAGAGGTGACGGGGGAGGGCGGGGCGGAAGGGGAAGGGGAGAGGGAGGGGGAAGGGGTCGCGGGGGAGGGGACTGGGCAGGGGGAGGGTGCAAGCGTCAGGGTGAGCGGCCCTGACAGCTCGTCGATCCGGATCTGGGACACGGCGCACGTCGTCCTTCCGCGTCGCGTCCCGCGGGGTCACGGGTCGGACGGATACAAGGCGAGGCAAGAGGGGACGCGGGGAGCGTTCCCCGCCCGCGTGACCACAGGGTGACCGGAAACCGACGCGACGTCGGAGCCTTGGCGACTTGGCCGCCGCAACCTGTCGATCGCGGCCACGCGTCACGTACCACCGGCGACCGCATACCGGCCGCCTAGGTCCCATTACCCTCGTCGGTCACTGGTCACTCCGGTTACCCTCGTCGGCCACTGTTCGCCGCCCGTCGACCATGCTCCCCGGCTACCGTCCGTCGGCGATCCGCCACCAGCGACCGGTCACCAGTCACCGCCCACCGCCCACCGTCCCGAGGCCGGGTCCGGCGCTCGCCTGCCGCCTTCAGGTATGGCTCCGGCTGCCGCCCCCGGCGCGAGGCCGGAGCCCGGCGACAACTCCGTACGGCTGCGCGGCGCCGGACCGAGGGAGGGGCCGCCACCGCTCCAGGAGGCGACGGCGGCCCCGGGATCCGCCGTGCGGTCGCGCGCAAGCGTGGTGTCAGCCGTCGGCGGCGAGTCGCTGGGCAGGCGTCGTCGGGTCGGCCCACATCCTGGCGGGACGCACCCGTGCCGCCCAGTACCAGGGAGAACCATGGCCGACGACAGCGGACAGCCGCTCCGTGAGACCCCTGCCCCGGCGCGGGCGAGCAGGCTGCTGCGCCTGCCCAAGCTGTGGCTGGTACCCACCGTGCTGACCGGGCTGCTCGCGCTGTTGCTGTCCCTGCTCTACATGGGCGGCATCGTCAATCCCAACCGCGCCCTGCACGACCTACCCATCGGCATCGTCAACGCGGACCGGGACGAGCCGTTGCCCGGTCAACGGGAGAACCTGGGGACGCTGATCACCAGGTCCGTCATCGACGGCACCTCCAGAACGGTCGACTGGCACCGGCTCACCGACGCGCGGGCCCGGGACGAACTGGCTTCCGGGAAGATCTACGGAGCCCTGGTCGTTCCCGCCGGCTTCACCGACTCGGTCGCCGCGCTCACCACCGAGGACGCCAGGGCTCGCCCGACGATCACCGTGCTGACCAACCCCGGCATGGGCAGCTTCGGATCATCGCTGGCGATCCGCATCACCCAACAGGCCGCCCAGCAGGCCTCGTTGAACATCGGGAAGGAGCTGGCGGCGGCTCCGGCCACCGCGCGGGCCGGCTCGACGGAGCGGCTGCTGCTGGCCGATCCGGTCGCCGTCACCACCAAGGTCGGCCACCCCATCGGCCAGAACACCGGCCTCGGCCTGGCCGCGTTCTACTACACCCTGCTGCTCGTGCTGGCCGGCTTCATGGGCGCCAACATCATCGGTACGGGCGTCGACAGCGGCCTCGGCTACCCGGACACCGAGATCGGCCCCTGGCACACCCGCCGCCCGACCGTGCCCATCAGCCGTACCCAGACACTGCTGTTGAAGATGGCGATGACCGCCGGGCTCACCGTCCTCACCACCACCCTGATCATGGTGGCCACCGTGGCGATCCTCGGGATGGACGCCTCCCACCTGCCCCTGCTGTGGATCTACTCCTACTGCGCGAGTCTCGCCGTCGGGCTGGGCGTCCAGGCCATCAACGCCGCGTTCGGCGGGATCGGCCAGCTCGTGGCCATGTTCGTGTTCATCGTCCTGGGCCTGCCGTCCTCCGGAGCCAACGTCCCGCTCCAGGCCGTACCCGGCTTCTACCGCTTCCTGTCCGTCTTCGAGCCCATGCGCCAGCTCAGCGACGGCGTCCGCGCCATCCTCTTCTTCGACGCGCGCGCCGACGCGGGCCTCACCCGCGCCTGGCTCATGATCCTGATCGGCTCCGCCTTGGCGCTGCTCTTCGGCTTCGCGATGACCCGCTACTACGACCGCAGGGGCCTGCACCGGCTGACTCCTCAACCCACCTGAACCCGCGGGGGAGTTGACGCTGCGGTGGGCCCACCGGATCAGCGGCGGCGCCAGAGGGTGAGGGCGACGCCCGCGGTGAGGAGGAACGCCGCCGCGCCGCCCGCGACGAGGGGGAGCGTCGTGATGCCGCCGGTGTCGCTGTCGGCGACGGGGGTGAGGTTGTCCGCGGCGGTCTTCATGGCGGTGGAAGGGGTCGCGCGGGCGGGCGTCCGCTCGGCCGGAGTGGTCGACTTCCGAGGTTCCCGGGTCTTCGGCGGGGTGGGTGAAGGTGTCCGCACGGCGGCGGGCGAGGAGGTCGCCGGTGCGGCGGCCCCGTCCCCGGACCCCGCCGTGCTCCTCGTCGGGAAGACCACGTCCGAGCAGGAGTAGTAGGTGTCCGACGTACTGGAGTTCTGCCAGATCGTGTAGAGCAGATGACGCCCGCTCCGGTCGGACGGCAGCGTGGCGTCGACGCGGTAGGCGCCGTCCACGAGAGCCGGGTCGGTGGCGGTGGCGAAGGGTTGAGTCGGCAGGTCGGACCACTTCAGGGGCCGCTTCGGGTCGTAGCCCGGCTTGGTCAGGAACAGCTTGAAGGTCCCGGTGTGCGGGATCGTCGAGCTGTACTTGAGGGTGAAGGACCCGCCGGGCGTCAGGCGGGTCGAGGGCCAGTCGGCGCGGGCGAGGTCGAGGCCCCTGTACTCGGCGAGGCCCCCGCTGCAGAGCTGCCCGTCGGGGATCACCTCGCGGTCGCGGCCGTTGACACCGGCGACGCGGAGGTTGTCCCAGGCCGTGAAGGGCCCGCCGTTCGCGGCGATCGCGGCCGCGCAGGCCGCCGTGTCCGTGTTGCCGCCGCCCATGGGCGAACACGCCGCGACCCTGCTGACCGGATCGGTCGGCGCGCCGTGTGCCTGGGCGGGCCCGGCGGCCAGCGCGGTGAGCACCAGGGGCAGCCCCACGGCGACGGCGGCCGCGGCGGCGGTGCGGTGTGCGGTCATCCGGTGGATCTCCTCGGCGGGTCGGGAACGCGGGTGATGCGGGTGATGCGGGTGATGCGGGTGAGGTGGGTGAGACGGGTGAGACGGGTGAGTGGGTTATGCGGGTGTCACGGGCGGTTGGGCGAGCGGGAACGCGGGGCCGAGCGGGGTCGGAAGCGTCGGGGGCGGTCGCGGTTCGGGCTCGGCGGGACAGCGGGCGGGTGGGGAAAAGCCGGTGCGGCCGCACCGCATCACCTGAGCGGCCGCACCCGCACGGTGAAGTACGGGAACCAGGCGCCCCGTGTTCACGACGACGCGGGGAATCGACCGTCGTTCCGCGTCCCGGCTTCTCTCGTACGGCGACCCGCGGCGCCCCTGTTCCCGGCTGCCGCAGGGCCTTCGCGCACGCCGGATAGTGTGGCGGCATGGCGAACGAGGCGGCCCAGGAGGCGGTTGACGTGGTCTGTCCGGGGTGCGGCGGATCATCGGTGCGGACGGTCCAGCGGGCCTGCGCCGAGGAGAGGACCGACGAGAAGGACGACTGGCGGAGCGGGGGAGAACCGGAGCGGGGCAGCCTGCCCGACCGGCTGGCCGCGTCGCCCGGATCGACGGACGCCTTCGACTCCTTCCTGCACTTCGTCGAGGGCACGGTGATCGCCGGCCTGGGCGTCGGTCTCGCGTACACCGGTACGCAGCAGGACAACCCGCTCTACACGGTCGGCGGAGTGCTGTGGGCGGTCATCCTGTTCGTCGTCACCATCGTCGTGATCCGTGGCGAGGCGCGCGAGAGGGACGTCGTGAACGTCGGTGAACCGCGCCCCGAGCGGATGCGGCGGGCGGCGTACCACTGCTCCGCATGCGACTCGGTCTGGTGCCCGGACGGTTCCGAGTGGCAGGGGACGCTGACCCCCGAGCAGTTCAAGAAGCTGATGTGGACCACGGCGGGGTACGCGGACCGGCTCGCCCCCGATGACAAGGCCAGGGAGGCCACCGTGCCCGCCGAGGCCCTGCCCCGCACCGGAGGACAGCACCGCCATGCCTGACGCCGATTCAGGTCGCGCGACCGCGACAGCCCCCGTGATCCTCAGCGACGTGCCGGGTTCGTTCCCGTGGAGCGTGCTGGCCGAGCGGCATCCGGCGCTCATCCGGAAGGTGCGGGACGCCTTCCCGTACGGGCCCGAGCGGCGCCGCGCGCTCGACGCCCTGCTGGAGAACTGCGCCGAGGGCGTCATCGAACCGCTCGGGGCGGGGGCGGCGGACCGTGAGCGGTGGGAGGTGTGGGGACGGGAGTACTTCGGCCGGTCCTGGTTCGAGGTGCCCTTCCTGTGGTCGGAGAGCTACTTCTACCGCCAACTCCTCGAAGCCGTCGGGTACTTCGCCGACGGGCCGTGGAAGGGCGTCGACCCCTTCCGTCCGTTCAAGCTCGCCGAGCTCGACACCCCGGAGGCGGCGGAGGAGCTCGCCGCCCTCGACGAACTCGCGCACCGGCCGGTCGAGGAGCAGGAACAGGCGCTGCTGCACGGCTCGTTGTGGGGCAACCGCGCGGACCTCGGATTCCGGCTGGCCGGCACCGGCGGTGAGTCGTCCGGGGTCTCACAACTCGTCTCCGACGAAAGCGAGTTGCTGTGGTCCCTGTTCGCCGGAGGCACCGTCTGTGTGGTCGCGGACAACGCGGGCCGCGAACTCATCCCCGACCTGCTCCTCATCGACCACCTCCTGCGGCACGGGCGCGCCGGGCGGGCCGTCCTGCATGTAAAGCCGTACCCGTACTACGTCTCCGACGCCACGACCGCGGACGTGGTCGACGCGCTGCGCCACCTCGTCGCCGCGAAGGGCGCCGCACACGAGGCGGGCCACCGCCTCTGGTCGGCCATGACCGAGGGCCGTCTCACGCTCCGGGCCCACCCCTTCTCCTGCGCACCCCTGCCGTACGCCGACATGCCGCGGGACCTGCGCGAGGAGTTCGCCGGGGCGGACGTGACTATCTTGAAAGGTGACCTGAACTACCGCCGGCTCATCGGCGACAGGCACCGGCCCGCCACGACACCGTTCGCGGCCACCACCGCGTACTTCCCCGGCCCCGTCGCGGCCCTGCGCACCCTCAAGTCCGACGTGACCGTGGGTCTCGATGCCCGCACCGAGGCCGCGCTCGACGCCGCCGAGGAACACCGCTGGCGCACCAGCGGCACCCACGCGCTGATCCAGGCCAGACGGTGAAAAGCGGCGGCCCTCCCGGTGCCTCAGCGCCCCCGGGAGCCCCGCCCCGCCCGAGACCAGCCGACCCGCACGTCCTGCCACGCGAGCCGGTGGTCCGAACCGGCGCGCCCACCCGACGGCACGACGTTCGCCGGTGTGCCGTACGTTCTCCCGGGGATTCACGCGATGGTGTGATCATGTCCGGGCCGGTGGATGCCCCCGGAGGGCCGTGGGTAGTGCCCGGCCATGACGCAGCCGTTCGAACTTCCGCACTTCTACATGCCGTACCAGGCGCGGTTGAACCCGCACCTCGACGAGGCGCGCGCCCACACGGTCGAGTGGGCCCGCGGCATGGGCATGCTGGAGGGCTCCGGCATCTGGGAACAGTCCGATCTCGACGCGCACGACTACGGGCTGCTCTGCGCGTACACGCACCCCGACTGCGACGGCCCGGCACTCTCGCTCATCACCGACTGGTACGTGTGGGTGTTCTTCTTCGACGACCACTTCCTGGAGATCTTCAAACGCAGCCAGGACCGCGACGGCGGCAAGGCATACCTCGACCGGCTGCCGCTCTTCATGCCGCTCGACCTCTCGACTCCCGTACCGGAGCCGGAGAACCCCGTCGAGGCGGGGCTCGCCGACCTCTGGGCGCGCACGGTGCCCTCGATGTCCCTGGAGTGGCGCAGGCGGTTCGCGGTCTCCACCGAGCACCTGCTGAACGAGTCGCTGTGGGAGCTTTCCAACATCAACGAGGGCCGGGTCGCCAACCCCGTCGAGTACATCGAGATGCGCCGCAAGGTGGGCGGCGCCCCCTGGTCGGCCGGGCTCGTTGAGTACGCGACGCGTGAAGTCCCCGCGGCCGTCGCCGAGTCGAGGCCGCTGCGGGTGCTGATGGAGACGTTCTCCGACGGGGTGCACCTGCGCAACGACCTCTTCTCGTACGAGCGCGAGGTCGGGGACGAGGGCGAGCTCAGCAACGGCGTCCTCGTCCTGGAGACCTTCTTCGACTGCACGACCCAGGAGGCCGCCGACACCGTCAACGACGTACTCACCTCCCGGCTGCACCAGTTCGAGCACACGGCGTTCACCGAAGTGCCCGCGCTGGCCCTGGAGAAGGGGCTCGCCCCGGACGAGGTCGCGGCGATCGCCGCGTACACGCGGGGACTTCAGGACTGGCAGTCCGGCGGCCACGAATGGCACCTGCGGTCCAGCCGCTACATGAACAAGGGCGCCGTCCAGCAGGGTGAGCGCTTCGGCGCCGCCGGGCTCGGGACGTCCGCCGTCGACGTCGGCGCGCTGCTCTCGGCGGCCGGCGCGGAGCGGCTGCGCTCGTACACCCACGTCCCGTTCCAGAAGGTCGGGCCCTCGCAACTCCCGGACTTCCAGATGCCGTTCGCGGTGACGCTGAGCCCGCATCTGGCGGGGGCCCGGGACCGGCTCACCGGCTGGATGGAAGCCATGGGCATGCTCCAGGAGGGCGTCTGGGACGAGGACAAACTCCTCGCCTACGACCTGCCGCTGTGCGCCGCGGGCATCCACGCGGACGCGACGCCGGAAGCCCTGGACGTCAGCTCCCAGTGGCTGGCCTGGGGGACCTACGGCGACGACTACTACCCGCTGGTCTTCGGCAACCGCCGCGACCTGGTCACCGCCAAACTGGTCACCGAGCGGCTGTCGGCCTGCATGCCCGTCGACGGCGAGCCGGTCCCCGTCCCGGCCAACGGCATGGAGCGCGGCCTCATGGACCTCTGGCAGCGCACCGCCGCGGACATGAACACCGACGAGCGGCGCCAGTTCCGGTCCGCGGTCGACGTGATGACGGAGAGCTGGCTGTGGGAGCTGTCCAATCAGATCCAGCACCGCATCCCCGACCCCGTCGACTACCTGGAGATGCGCCGCGCCACCTTCGGCTCCCAGCTCACCATGAGCCTGTGCCGCATCGGCCACGGCCGGACGGTGCCGCCGGAGGTCTACCGCAGCGGCCCCATCCGGTCGCTGGAGAACGCCGCGATGGACTACGCCATGCTCCTGAACGACGTCTTCTCGTACCAGAAGGAGATCGAGTACGAGGGTGAGGTGCACAACGGCATCCTCGTCGTGCAGAACTTCTTCGGCTGCGACTACCCGACCGCGCTCAGTATCATCCACGACCTGATGACCCAGCGCATGCAGCAGTTCCAGCATGTCGCCGCCCATGAACTGCCCATCCTGTACGAGGACTTCAAGCTCTCGGAAGAGGTGCGCGGCATCATGCGGGGCTATGTCGTGGAGCTGGAGAACTGGATGGCCAGCATCCTGAAATGGCACCAGGACTGCCGCCGGTACGGCGCCGCGGACCTGGCACGCCGCGCCCACGGCTTCGTACCGGACCAGGCGTCCGCGCTGCCGTTCAACTGGTCGGGGGCCCAGGTGTCCGCGTCGGTCTGAGCCGGCGCGGGTGTGCCGGTGTGGCCGGCTCCCGGCGGCGGCTCGCTCTCGAACGCCCGTGGCAGTCTCACTCGTTCGTGAATCGTCCCGTGGCCGGGAGCCGGGTAGAGCAACAGCCGGGGGAGATCCACAGAGCATCCGCCGGAGGCGATCCATGGAACAGACCGCGTTGCGTCCCAAGCCGATGCCCGGTCAGGAGCCGGGCGGCGGCCGGCCGGCCGCCGGCACCCGGCGTCCGCACGCCGCGCGGCGACGCGGCCGAAGGCTGGTGACCCTCCTCTTCGGACTGTTCGTCGGGGCCGTCCTGGTGCTGTCGGGCGTCGGCCTCGGCACGGTGGGCGCCACCGTGATCGGGATGAGCAAGCTGGCCGACCTCCAGAAGCAGGCCGCCGACGCCGCGCCGCCGAGCGGATCCAGGTCCGCGCCGGGCACCGGAAGCTCGATTCCGGCGAAGGAGCCCGAGGCGAAGGGGTCGGAGGCGGGGGAGTCGGAGGCGAAGGGGTCGGAGGCGGGGGAGTCCCGGGAGGAGCAGCGGCCGGAGACGGAGTCCGTGCGCGCGACGCTCGGCGTCGAGGCCGTCGACGTACCCGGAGACGAGGGCGAGGGCGCGCTCGTCGTCGGTGTCCACGTCCCCGGGCCGGGACACACGGCGGGCCTGGTCCGCGGCGACATCCTGCTCGCCTACGGGGAGACCCGCGTCGACGGGGCCGCCGACCTGGCACGGGCGGTCGCCGCCGCCAGGCCCGGCACCGCGGCCACCCTCACCGTGCGGCACGCGGACGGCACCCGGCAGCAGCTCTCGGCGACCCCGGGATTCGTGACCTGAGAGCGGGCGAGGGCCGGGCGTAGAGTTGATGGACAGACAGTGGCCGACCATGACAAAGCCCACACGGTGGCATCGACCGGCTCGCGCCCGTCCCGCCGGAGGGGCAGGATGCTGCCGGTAGCCCCCTGGGGAATCCGGGTCAGACGGAGGCATGGATGACCGGCACGCCCGCGCCCTTCACCACGGACGACTACGAGACGCGTATGCGGCGCGCGGCCGAGGCCGCCGCGGACGCGGGGCTCGACGGCGTCCTGGTCGCGCCGGGGCCCGACCTGGTGTGGCTCACCGGCTACCGCCCCGTGGAGACCGAACGGCTCACCGTGCTGGTGCTCAGAGCCGGTCAGGATCCCGTCCTGGTCGTGCCCGCCCTGGAGGCCCCGGACGCGGCAGCGGCGGCCCCCACCCTGGCCCTGCGCGACTGGACCGACGGCAAGGACCCGTACGAGGCGACCGCCGCCCTTCTTCCCGCCTCCGGCCGCCTCGGCGTCAGCGACAACACCTGGGCACTGCACCTGCTCGCCCTCCAGAGGCGGCTGCCGGCCGTCGGCCAGATCGCCCTCACCGAGGCCCTGCCGATGCTGCGGGCCGTCAAGGACCCGGCGGAACTGGACCGGCTCGCGGCGGCGGGCGCCGCCGCGGACGCGACGTACGAGGAGGTCAGGAAGGTTCCCTTCGCGGGCCGCAGGGAGACGGACGTGGCGGCCGATGTCGCCGCGCTGCTGCGGCAGTTCGGGCACTCCCAGGTCGACTTCACCATCGTCGCCTCGGGCCCGAACGGAGCCAACCCGCACCACGAGGCCGGCGACCGTGTCATCGAGCACGGCGACATGGTCGTCCTCGACTTCGGCGGCCTCAAGCACGGCTACGGCTCCGACACCTCCCGCACCGTGCACGTCGGCGAACCGGACGCCGAGGAGCGCGAGGTGCACGACGTCGTGCGCGCGGCGCAGGAGGCCGGTTTCCACGCGGTGCGGCCCGGCGCCGCCTGCCAGGACGTCGACCGGGCGGCCCGCGCGGTCATCACCGAGGCCGGATACGGCGAGTACTTCATCCACCGCACCGGACACGGCATCGGCGTCACCACGCACGAACCGCCGTACATGATCGAGGGCGAGGAACTGCCCCTCGTACCCGGAATGTGCTTCTCCGTGGAGCCCGGCGTCTATCTGCCCGGCCGTTTCGGTGTGCGCATCGAGGACATCGTGACGGTGACCCAGGACGGCGGACGCCGTCTCAACACCACCTCCCGGGAGCTGGTGATCGTCGACTGACCGGCGGCTTCCTCCCCGGCCGGGAGTTGCCTCCCGCCCGGCACCCACGTCCCCGAACGACAGTGGCGCGACCATGAACCAGGCACCGACACCGACCGCGGACGCCGTCCGCCGACTGGTCCGTACCCTGCTCGCCGACGACCGCGCGGCGGGCACGGGACCCGACGTCCGGCCCGTCGCCGAGAGCGGCGAACCCGCCACCTGGTGGGTCGGCGGCCGCCATGTGCTGCGGCTGGCCCCGGACCGCGAGGCCTCCGCACGACGGCGCCGCGAACTGCGGCTGCGCGACCTGGTCCGCCCGCACATCGGGATCGCGGTCCCGGCGAGCGTCGCGCACGGCGACTGGTCCGCGGGACTGTGCTACACCCTCGACACCAGACTGGCCGGCGTCACCGGTGAGGAGCAGGACGTCTCCGCGCTCGGCGAGGCCGACCTCGCGGCGCTGCTCACCGGGCTGCGCGAGGTGCCCGTACGCCAGGCCGAGGCGCTCGGCGTGCCACGCGTCGCGCCGCGCTCCCTGGAGGCGCTGCGGACGTCCGCCGAACAGGCCGCCGCGCGGCTCGCCGCCGCCGACGAGTTCGACCCCGCCCGGCTCGCCCAGCTCACCGCGGCAGCCGCCGCCCAGCTCGGCGTCCAGCCCGGGACCGCCGTGCTCGTGCACCACGGCCTCAGCGGCGAGCACCTGGTCGTCAGCGCCGACGGCCGGGTGCGCGGCGTCCTGGACTGGACCGCCGCGACGGTCGGCGACCCCACCGAGGACATCGCCGGACTCGCCGCCGCCGTCGGCGCGCCCGCGGCCGTACGCGCCGCGACCCTCGCGGGCTACGGCGCCCGCCCCTGCCTGCGCGGCCTGTGGCTCTCCCGCTGCGACACCGTGATCCGCCTCGCCGACCGCCTCCGGGGCCGCGGCGACACCCCCGTCGCCCTGCTGCGGACCCGCTTGCGCCGCGCCTGGGAGGCGATCCTGCTGGAACGGGTCACCGAGCTGACCGACGGCGACTGAACCGCCGCGGGCTCACCCCTGCCGCAGCACCACGCACGACTCGCCCGGCACGTTCAGCACCCCGTCCTCGCCCGGCGCGTCGACCGGTTCCCAGGCGGCCAGCACGCGCGCGTTGCGGACGCCGAGCGGGATCGCCGCCGTCTCCTTCGCGAGGTTCACGGCCACCCGGACGTCACCGCGCCGCAGGGCCAGCCAGCGGCCCTCCTCGTCGTAGGCGACCTTCACCGCGGCGAGATCGGGGTCCGAGAGGTCGGCCTGGTCGCGGCGCAGGGCGATCAGGTCGCGGTACCAGGCCAGCACGCGCGCGTGGAGGGCCACTTCGGGCTCCGACCAGTCCAGACAGGAACGGTCCCGGGTGGCCGGGTCCTGCGGGTCCGGTACGTCCTCCTCGGCCCAGCCGTGCGCCGCGAACTCCCGGCGCCTGCCCCGCCGTACGGCCTCGGCGAGCTCGGGATCGGTGTGGTCGGTGAAGAACTGCCAGGGCGTGGACGCCGCCCACTCCTCGCCCATGAAGAGCATCGGGGTGAAGGGCCCCGTGAGCATCAGCGCGGCGGCGCAGGCCAGCAGCCCGGGGGAGAGGGAGGCCGCCAGCCGGTCGCCCTGGGCGCGGTTGCCGATCTGGTCGTGGGTCTGGGTGTAGCCGAACAGCCGGTGCGCCGAGACGCGCGTACGGTCGAGCGGGCGGCCGTGGGCGCGCCCCCGGAAGCTCGAATACGTGCCGTCGTGGAAGAAGCCGGACGTCAGGGTCTTGGCGAGAGCCGGGAGCGGGGCGCGCGCGAAGTCCGCGTAGTAGCCCTGCGACTCACCCGTCAGGGCGGTGTGCAGGGTGTGGTGGAAGTCGTCGTTCCACTGGGCGTGCAGTCCGAGACCGCCCTGCTCGCGGGAGGCGAAGAGCCGGGGGTCGTTCAGATCCGATTCGGCGACCAGGAAGAGCGGCCTGCCCAGATCGGCGGCCAGGCCGTCCACCGCCGTCGACAGTTCCTCCAGGAAGTGCAGCGCGCGGGTGTCCCGCAGGGCGTGCACCGCGTCCAGCCGCAGCCCGTCGAGACGGTAGTCGCGCAGCCACGCCAGCGCGCTGCCGACGAGATACCCCCGCACCTCGTCCGAGCCCGGCGCGTCCAGGTTCACCGCCGAGCCCCAGGGCGTCTGGTGGGTGTCCGTGAAGTACGGCCCGAACGCGGGCAGGTAGTTGCCGGACGGTCCGAGGTGGTTGTGCACCACGTCGAGGACGACACCGAGCCCGAACTCGTGCGCCCGGTCGACAAAGCGCTTCAGCGCCTCGGGACCGCCGTAGGGCTCGTGCACGGCCCACAGCGACACACCCTCGTAACCCCAGCCGTGCCGCCCGGGGAACGGGCACAGCGGCATCAACTCGATGTGGGTGATGCCCAGTTCCCGCAGATGACCAAGTCGCTCCGCGGCGGCGTCGAGGGTGCCCTCGCGGGTGTACGTCCCCACGTGCAGCTCGTACAGGACCGCTCCCGGCAGCGGCCGGCCCGCCCACGGGACCCGCCAGTCGTACAGCTCGGGATCCACCACCGCGCTCAGCCCGTCGGGACCGTCCGGCTGGCGGCGGGAACGGGGATCCGGCAGCACGGGGCCGTCGTCCACCGCGAAGCCGTACCGCGTCCCGTCCCGGGCCTCCGCGTCACCCGTCCACCAGCCCACCCGCTCCGGATCGCGCTCCAACGCGCGCGTGGCACCCTCGCAGTGGAGTGTCATCCGGGCGGCCTGCGGTGCCCACACCTCGAACCGCACAGACGGTTCCCCCTTGTCCGCTCAACCGTGTTCTGCTCAACCGTGTTCTGCTCAACGGTTGTCTGCTCAACCGTTGTCTGCTCACCGTGACGTAGCCCGTCCATGGTGCTTGACGCGAGATCGGTTCGCTTTCCAATCCACCCTTTCGCCGCGTGTTCGCCATCCGAAACGGTATGGCCGGACGCAGTCACCGTTTCCGCGTTTTCTGGACACCTCGCCCGTGCTGCCCGACAATCACCAGCGTGACGTCGTCATTCGAGTTCCCCACGTACCCCGCGCGGTTGTCCGACGCGGAGCGCGACCGGGCGCTGAAGGTGCTCCGTGACGGCGTCGCCCTGGGGCGCCTCTCGCACGACACGTTCATCCGCCGTATGGAGTTGGCGCTCAACGCCCGCAGGTCCGACGAGCTGGCCGTGCTCACCGCCGACCTGCCCACCGAGAACCGCTGGGCGAAGGCGCTGTTCGGCGGTGTCGAGGCGGTGTCCGGCTTCAGCGCGCGGCTGCGCAGGGCATGGCGGGCCGAGCGGCTCCCGAAGCTGCTGCTGCCCCACCCGACGGGCCCGTACCCGCTGCGGATCGGCCGCGACCCCGGCAGCGGTCTGCGGCTCAGCCACGAGACGGTGTCCCGGGTGCACGCCGAACTGAGCCGGCAGGGCGGCTTCTGGGTACTGCGCGACCTCGGCTCGACCAACGGCACGACCGTCAACGGACGGCGCGTCATCGGCGCCGCCGTCGTGCGCGAGGGCGACGAGATCGGTTTCGGACGGATGACGTTCAGGCTCTCGGCGGGCTGAGAGGGCTCGCCCCGGGCCGCTCTCGCACTCACGCGGCGCAGCACCGCCGTGCCGCCGTCGGACCGACCTCTGGCCTGGGTTTCGCACACCGTTCTCCTCGACTCTCCTTACCTTCCACAGTGTTGACGTACCCCCATGGGCGTGACTGACTGTGCGGACACCATGCACATCTGGTGAACCGACGGCACCACGTAGGTGGAGGTGTGCCCTGCCGCCGCTCCCTCGCTACCCGACCGTGGACGAGCTGGGAGCCCGTGCTGCCGCGCTCGTCGCCCGCCGTCCCCGTGACGCCCGGCTGCGCCGCGTGGGCACGTCCAGGGCGGGCACGCCCCTGTGGCTCCTGTCCGTCGGGCACGGCAGCCGGCAGGCCCTCGTCGTCGCGGGACCGCACGCCAACGAACCGGTGGGCGGCGCCACCGCCCTGCGGCTGGCCGAACGGGCGCTCGCCGACCCCCGGCTGTGCGAGGGCGCGGACGCCACCTGGAACCTGCTGCTCTGCCTGGACCCCGACGGCTCCCGCCGCAACGAGGCCTGGCTGTCGGGCCCGTACACCCTCGGCAACTACTTCAGGCACTTCTTCCGGCCCGGCTTCCTGGAGCAGCCCGAATGGCTGCCCGACGGCGCGGACGGCGCCACCCTGCCCGAGACCCGCGCGCTCCTGGACCTCCAGGACGAACTGCGGCCCTTCCTCCAGTGCTCCCTGCACGGCGTCGACGTGGGCGGCGCCTTCGTGGAACTCACCCACGAACTGCCCGGAATCGCCCAGCGCGTCGCACACTCCGCGACCCGCCTGGGCATCCCGCGCGAACTCGGCCCGTACGACACCCTGTACTGGCCGGCACTCGGCCCCGCCGTCTACCGCATCCCGCCGCCGCGCCGGGGAGACCTCGCTGCCGCCATAACCGAGGCCGCGGTCGAGTCCACCTGGTTCCACCCGCACCCGTACGGCACGGTGACCGCGGTCGTCGAGGCCCCCATGTGGGGGGTCGCCGCCGTGGAGGACGCCACGCCGCCCGCCGACGCCGACGCGGTGCTGCGCGCCGTCAGCCACACCCTGCGCCGCGACACCCGCCTCCTGGAGGGGATCCTCGCGCGCGTGCGGCCCGTTCTCGGCGGCTCCCCGGACGTGGCGCGCCTGCTGGCCCCCGTGGACGACTATTTACTGGTCGGCCCCGGCCTCGCCGACTCGTGGGACCCCGACCTGTACGACGGCGGAGCGCGCCCCCTGCCGTCGCTCGACACCGCCCGCCTCACCGCCCTGCGCCTCGCCGGACGCCGGGTCGCCCTGCGCACCGCCGGACTGCTCCACCAACTGGTCACCGGCTCCGGAGCCGACCCGCGGGGAGTCCTGCCGGAGCTCGACCTGCTGATCGACGAGTGGTGCGCCGACTACCGCGACGGCTGCGGGGCGCGCTGGATCCCCGTCGCACGTCAGGTCGAGTACCAGGCACGTGTGGTGCTCGCCGTGTTCGAACTCGCCGGGCGGCACGCGCGCGTGGGTCCTCTTTCGGGTGAGACGGGGTGCGGCTCGCAGACCGCCGTGCCGATGCACAGGGAATGACGAAGACCTCTCGAACGGTACGGAGCGCCCTGCTCACGACGGTGGCCCTTCTCGCGGTGGCCGCGACCCCGGCACAGGCTCAGGTGACGCCGCGGCACGTCGTGCCGGGCAACTGGCTGTACGTCACGGTCACCACCGGCGACGCCCGATCCAGCGACACCCGCGGCACCCTGCTGCTCTGCGATCCGCCGCAGGGGCACACGCACGCCGCGCGGGCCTGCGCCGAACTCCGCGCCGCCGAGGGCGACATCACCAGGATCCCGGTCAGGGCCGACGTCCTCTGCCCCATGATCTACGCGCCGGTCACCGCCTCCGCGCACGGCGAGTGGAACGGCCGGCCCACCGAGTACACCCACACCTTCTCGAACACCTGCCTGATGGGCGTCGAGACGGGATCGGTGTTCGCCCTCGCGGACTGACTCTCGCCGTCCGGATCGGTTCAGGCCGACGCGTCGCGCGCGTGACGGGCCGCGGCGATCACCGTACGGGTCTGGTGCTCGACCTGGTGGTCCAGGGGGACCCAGCGGGCGCGGAAGCGGTCGGCGAAGGCGTCGCTCCAGGCGGCGACGAGCCGTTCCAGACGCGGTGCGTCGCGGTCGCCGGCCTCCCCGAGGACCCGCAGCAGCATCGCGGCGGCCCGCAGCGGAAGCCGGCGGCCGAAGGCGTCGACACTTCCGACGTACGCCATCGTGGTGTTCGGCGGCGGTGTCCTGACCCAGTCGTCGGCCAGGCCGGGCACCAGTTCCAGCGCCCACCTGGAGGCCCGTAGGAGCGGTCCGTCGGGGCCCTGGAGCCGGGGCAGCGCCTCGGTGAGCACCGCCTCGACCTGGAGCGTGTCCCGCAGCAGCCTGCGCGCCAGCCGCCGCATCGCCGCCCCGGGCGCCGGGTGCGGTGTCGGGTCGTCCACCAGGTCGCTGGCCCACATCGGCACCTCGACGACCGCGGTGAGGCCGCCGTACCTGTGGGCGTGGTACCAGGTGCTGTGCCGCGCGTCGTCCGGCATGCTCGGGTACGCCGCTCTCAGGCCGGGCGCCGGCATCACGTGCACCCCGGGCCCGGAGGCGGGCCAGCCCGCGGCGTCCGAGGCGGCCGTCTCCACCGGGATGTGGAGCTCCGCCGCGGACTTCGCGAACGGCTCGGCGAGGCCGGGGACGTCCCTGGTCAACTGCACCCAGCTGCCGCCCACATCGGTCCCGTGCAGGCTGACCTGGAGATAGGGCCGCAGCTCGTCGATCACCCGGGTGAGGACGTGGGTCTCGGGGGGCAGCCGGTCGGGCGGCAGTACGGACGGGGCCCACTCGGGCTGCTCGGGCCCCGCCGGGCGGAAGAAGCCGAGGTGGTAGTCGAGCAGGGTGCGCGGGGCGGGCGTCACGTGGAGGCTCGCCCCGTCCGGGTCCGCGCAGAGGAGGAAGTGCCAGGAGGTGTCGGCACGCAACTCCCGCTCGTGGAGGACCCGTTCGGCCACCGCGAGGACGGTCGAGCCGCCGGTCGGTTCGTTCGCGTGGGCGCCCGCCACCACGAGGACCGCGCGTGGTGCGTGGCCGATGGACAGCAGCTGGAGGGGTCTGCCCCCGCGCGAGACGCCGACCTGTCTGAGCCGGCACAGGCCGGGCCGGTGAGCTGCCAACGCCCGGGCGGACGAGGCGGTTTCGGTCACAGTGGGGTAGCGCAACTCCGGCAGGAGACTCACCCCCGACTTGTCCGCCCTGCGTCGCCCTTCGCAGTACTCCACTTACCGGATGAACTGTCAAGGAGACCAAGGGGCGGCTCCCGGGGGCGCCAATGGGTATTCACCGCTGGCAGGGAACGTGCACCGACAGATGGCGTACAGGGTCCTGATGCAGGTTGCGCCCGTCGACGGTCGTCGTCGTCCCGCCGCTGCCGCCTCGAACGTCCGGTCCCCACCGGCGGGACCGGCTTCACCCGTACGGGTGAGCGCGGCCTGCGGTACGGGCGCCGCGGTGGTCCGCTGAGACCAGTCGCGCGCGGATCGGCGCGCACATCCGAGTCGGGAGGCCGACGGTGCTGTGTCTCCACGGCCTGCCCGGCGACGACGCCCCGATACCCATCCCGGCTGGGGCGGCAGGCTTGGCCGGGGCGGGGCCGGGACCGTCGGAGGGGTCCGGATCGGCTTCCGTGGCTGGGGCGGCGGCTGCGGGTGGGCCAGGGCCTGCGTGTGGATCGGCTTCCGTGGCCGGGGCGGCGGCTGCGGGTGGGCCGGGGCCTGCGTGTGGATCGGCTTCCGTGGCTGGGGCGGCGGCTGTGGGTGGGCTGGGGCCTGCGTGTGGCTCGGCTTCCGAGTCCGGCTCGGTTTCCGCGAGTGGGCTGACCTCCGCGCCTGGAACGGCCCCCGCGACAGGGCCCGCGCTCGAACCGCCGTCGACGCTCGGACCTCCCTCCGCCGCCGGGTCCGCTTCCGGTGCAGGACCCGCCGCCCGGACCTCGTGGCGCCCGGCCCCCGCAACGCCGCCGAGCCCTTGGGCGGCAAGCGCGTGCACCTTGTCGAGCCCGCCGCCGTGGACAAGCCCGCCGCCGTGGACCGGCCCGGCGGCGGGGACGGGGCCAGCGGCCAGGGTCAGCCCGGCGGCCGGGACGGGGCCGGCGATCGGGACGGGGCCGGCGAACGGGACAGCCCCAGCGGCCGGGTCAAGGCCGGCGGCCGGGGTCAGCCCGGCGATCGGGACGGGGCCGGCGAACGGGACGGGGCCAGCGGCCGGGGTCAGCCCCAGCGGCCGGGTCAAGGCCGGCGGCCGGGGTCAGCCCGGCGATCGGGACGGGGCCGGCGAACGGGACGGGGCCAGTGGCCGGGGTCAGCCCAGCGATCGGGACGAGGCCGGCGAACGGGACGGGGCCAGCGGCCGGGGTCAGCCCAGCGACCGGGACGAGGCCAGCGACCGGGACGAGGCCAGCGGCCGGGACCGGCCCAGCGGCCGGGCTCAACCCAGCGTCCGGGCTCAACCCAGCGTCCGGGACCGGCCCAGCGTCCGGGACCGGCCCGGTGACCGGGCCCGGCCCGGTGACCGGGACGGGCCCGCGGACGACAAGGCCCCCGCCAGCCACCCCCGTACCCCCAAAACCCGTCACCCCGCCCGGGACAGAGACCCTCGGCGCACCCCCGAACACGCCCCCACCCCCGACTCCCAACCCCCCGCCCCCCAGCCTCCTGGACCCCGCCACCGAGCGTGACCCGTACCCGCTCTACCGTGTCCTGCGCGAGCGGCACCCCCTGGTGTATGACGAGCGGTTCGGGGCGTGGCTGGTCAGCAGGTATGCCGATGTGCGGGCCGCGCTGGCGGATCCGCGGCTCGTGGCGCTGCCGCCGGGGCGCACCCTGACTCATCTGGAGGGCGGCACGCACAGCGCGCACCGGGCCGTCGTCTCCCCGGCGTTGGGAGGGGCCGCGCTGGCCGCCCTGACCGCCGGTGTCGCCCGTACGGCGTACGTCCTCGCGCGGCGTCTCGCAGCCCGCCGGGAGGCCGACCTCGTCGCCGAGTTCTGCCAGTGGCTGCCCACGGCGGCGGTCGTCACCGCGCTGGGGCTGCCGTCCGAGGACACCGCGCGCGTGCACGAGTGGTGCCGCACCGGCCTCGACCACCTCGGCGGCCACCACCCCGAACTCGACAGCTTCCTGTGCCCGTACATCGCCCGCCGCCGCGCCCGTCCGGGCGACGATCTGCTGTCCGCGCTGTGCACGGCCCACGTCGACGGACGCCCGCTGTCGGACGAGGCCGTCGCCGGTCTGGCGGGGTCACTCCTCGGGGCGGGCGGCGAGGCGACCGCACGGGGACTGGCGTCGTTCCTCGCCAACCTCCTGGACCATCCGGGCCAGTTGCGGATCGTCCGCGCCCGGCCGGCGCTCGCGGCCGGTGCGTGGGCGGAGTCGCTGCGCCGGGACCCGCCGCTGCACATCGTGCTGCGGCGGGCCGTCGAGCCCGTCGGCGCGATACCCGTGGGCGCCACCGTGGCGTGCCTGCTGGGCTCCGCGGGCCGCGACGCCACCCGCTTCGCCGACCCGGACCGCTACGACGTCTTCCGCACCGATCCGGGGCAGCTCGCCCACGGTTCCGGGCGGCACTTCTGCGCCGGCGTCCTGCTCGCCCGGCTCACCGCCGAACACGGTCTGCGCGCCCTGCTCACCGTGCTGCCGGACCTCCGGTGGGTCCCGGGCTTCCGGCCCGTCCCGGAGGGGCTGGTCAGCCGCTCTCCGCGGACTCTCCCGGTGCGTCCTCGCTGACCCGTTCGAGCAGCACCACCGGCACCCGCTCGAAAAGCTCCGCCACGCGCGCGTGCCCTGTGAACTCCCGCCCAGGGGTGAGCACATCGGCCCACCGCCCCTCCGGGAGCACCAGAACCGTGTCGCGCCAGCCGCCCGCCTCGGCGAGCCGCAGCGACAGCCGGGTGACGGCGGTGACCACCTCCCCGGAGCGTTCGAACGCCACACAGTGCGCGGCGCCGGGGCCCCGTGCCTCCAGCGGCGCGTACGTCGCCGAGTCCCCGAAGACGGCGGGGCGCCGCGCACGCAGCCGCAGTGCCCCCTCGGTCAGCGCCGCCTTGTCCGAAGCCTGCTCCTGAGGTACGAACGGCCGCCGGTTGTCCGGGTCCACCAGCGCCAGGTACTCGCCCTCGGTGCCCTGGTACACGTCGGGCACCCCCGGCATCGTCAGATGGACCAGAGCGGCCCCCAGGACGTTCGCCCGCACATGCGGGGCCAGGGAGGCCCGGAAGTCCGCCACGCGCCGCCCGGGAGCCCCACAGGGCCCCTCCGTGACGAACGCCGCCACCGCCTCCTCGTAGGCGGGGTCCTGCTCGGTCCAGGCGGTGTGCAGTCCGGCCTCCCGGATGTGCTTCAACAGGGCCCCCTGGACCCGCTCCGGGTCGGCGGGACCGAGCCCGAACACCGTCTGCCACGCCGCCCACGCCACCTGCGGGTCCGGCACGCCCGTACCGTCGCGGGTCACCTCGGCCAGCACGCCTGCCCACTGCCCGGGGCACTCGGTGAGCACGGAGAGCGCGGCCCGCACGTCCGCGCTGCGCTTGGTGTCGTGCGTGGAGAGCGCGGTCCCGGTGGTGGGCCAGTCGCGCTGCACGCGCGCGCAGTAGGCGTGGAAGTCCTCCGGGGACACGGCCGGGCTCCCGGGGTTCCCGCCCACCTCGTTCGCCGAGAGCTGGGGCACATAGCGGTAGAACGCGGTGTCCTCCATGGACTTGGCCCGCAGCGCGGACGAGGTCTGCGCGAACCGGGCCCGGAACTCCGCGTGCCCCGGCCCGTCACCGGCCCGCCCCAGCACCAGGTCCCGTACGACGTCCACGGCGTGCGCTTCCTCGGGCACCGTGAAGGCCGCGCGGGCCTCGGCGGCGGCCTCCTCGGTGACCACCAGGGCGGCGTCCGAGGAGGGGTAGGGCCGGTACACCTCAAGGCGTACGAGGAGTTCCCGCAGCGCGGTGCGCAGCGCCCAGGGGGCGTGGTCGCGCAGCGCGGGGTCAGGGGAGGCGTCGCACAGCCGGCTCGCCTCGCGCGTGAGGCGTTCGACCTCGGTGGCCAGTTCGTGTGTGACCACCTTGTACGCCGCCCGGCGCACCGTCGCCTCCCAGTGGCCGCCGCGGTCGCTCTGCGGGGCCGCGAAACGCCGGTACGCGCCCAGGAGTTCGCCCGCCCCCGCGGGGTCCGAGAAGAGGCCGTCGACGTGCCGCAGCCCGTCGTAGCCGGTGGTGCCCGCCACGGGCCAGGCGGCGGGCAGCGGCTCGCCGTCGGCGAGGATCTTCTCGACCACCGTCCAGCGCCCGCCGGTCGCCTCGTGCAGCCGGCGCAGATACGCGTCCGGATCCGCCAGCCCGTCCGGGTGGTCGATGCGCAGCCCCTCCACCACGCCGTCGTCGAGCAGCTCCAGGATCTTCGCGTGGGTCGCGGCGAACACCTCCGGATCCTCGACGCGCACCCCGATGAGCTCCGAGATGCTGAAGAACCGCCGGTAGTTGAGCTCGGTACGGGCCAGCCGCCACCACACCGGGCGGTACCACTGGGCGTCCAGCAGCCGCGCCAGCGGCAGGTTCTCGGTGCCCTCGCGCAGCGGGAACACGTGGTCGTGGTAGCGCAGTACGTCGCCGTCGACCTTCAGGTCACCGGTCTGGGTGCCGAGCCGGCCTCCCAGCACCGGCAGCAGCAGTTGTCCGCCCTTGGCGTCCCAGTCGATGTCGAACCAGCGCGCGTAGGGCGACTCGGGGCCTTCTCGCAGCACCTCCCACAGCGGGCGGTTGTGCCGCGGGGACATCGCCATGTGGTTCGGCACGATGTCCATGACCAGGCCGAGGCCGTGTTCCCGCGCGGTGCGGGCCAGGGCGCGGAGTCCCTCCTCCCCGCCGAGTTCCTCCCGCACGCGCGCGTGGTCCACCACGTCGTAGCCGTGCGTCGAGCCGGGGACCGCCTCAAGGACGGGGGAGAGGTGCAGATGGGAGACGCCGAGCGAGGCCAGGTACGGCACCGCGGCCTCGGCGGCCCCGAAGGGGAACTCCGGCTGGAGCTGCAACCGGTAGGTGGCGGTCGGTACGACGGTCGGCGCGGGCTCGGGGAGCACCGGCTCTGGACGCTCAGGTGTCATGGGAACCTACGTACCCGCCCCGGCGCGTTTCGTGTCATCGGGACACGCGAACGGGCACGCGCGAGCGTGCCCGTTCGTCGAACGCCGTTCGGTCCTGCGCCGTCGGCCGCGCCCCCGGACCGGGGACGCGGCCGACGACGTACGACCGGAAAAGCCCGCCACGCGCGCGTGCCCCGAAGAGCCGCGACCGCCCGGCTAGGCCGGCCGCTGGAGCACCGTCATGCTCCGGTCGACCAGGGTCAGCCGGTCCCCGGCCTCGACCTTCGCGCCCGTTCCCGGGGCGACTCCCTCCGGAAGTGCCGTGTCGACGATCACCTGCCACTGGCGCCCGTGGTTGACGGGCACCACGAACTCCAGGGACTGCGCCGAGGCGTTGAACATCAGCAGGAAGGAGTCGTCGGCGATGCGCTCCCCGCGCGGGCCCGGTTCGGAGATCGCGTTGCCGTTGAGGAAGACGGACAGGGCACGCGTCTGCGCGGAGCCCCAGTCGCGCTGGGTCATCTCCCCGCCCTCCGGGGTGAACCATGCGATGTCGGACAGTTCGTCGTGGGTGCCCTGGACGGGGCGCCCGTGGAAGAACCTGCGGCGCCTGAAGACCGGGTGGTCGCGCCGCAGCCACACCATCGCGCGGGTGAACTCCAGCAGTTCGCCCTCCTGCTCCGGCCACGGCACCCAGGACACCTCGCTGTCCAGGCAGTAGCCGTTGTTGTTGCCGCCCTGGGTGCGCGCGAACTCGTCGCCGTGGCTGAGCATCGGGACACCCTGGGAGAGCATCAGCGTGGCGATGAAGTTGCGTTTCTGGCGTCCGCGCAGGGCCAGCACGGCCTCGTCGTCCGTCTCGCCCTCCACCCCGCAGTTCCAGGAGCGGTTGTGGCTCTCGCCGTCGCGGTTGTCCTCGCCGTTGGCGTGGTTGTGCTTGTTGTTGTACGAGACGAGGTCGTTCAGGGTGAAACCGTCGTGGCAGGTCACGAAGTTGATCGAGGCCAGCGGACGGCGGCCGTCGTCCTGGTAGAGGTCGGACGAGCCGGTGAGCCGGGACGCGAACTCCGCCAGCGTGCGCGGCTCGCCCCGCCACATGTCCCGTACGGTGTCGCGGTACTTGCCGTTCCACTCGGTCCACAGGGGCGGGAAGTTGCCCACCTGGTAGCCGCCCTCGCCGACGTCCCAGGGCTCGGCGATCAACTTCACCTGGGAGACCACCGGGTCCTGCTGCACCAGGTCGAAGAACGACGACAGCCGGTCCACCTCGTGGAACTGCCTCGCCAGCGTGGCCGCGAGGTCGAAGCGGAACCCGTCGACGTGCATCTCGGTGACCCAGTAGCGCAACGAGTCCATGATGAGCTGGAGCACGTGCGGGGAGCGCATGAGCAGGGAGTTGCCGGTCCCCGTGGTGTCCATGTAGTAGCGGGGGTCGTCCGTCAGACGGTAGTACGAGGTGTTGTCGAGGCCCCTGAAGGACAGCGTCGGCCCCAGGTGGTTGCCCTCGGCGGTGTGGTTGTAGACGACGTCGAGGATGACCTCGATGCCGGCCTCGTGCAGCGCCCGGACCGCCGACTTGAACTCCAGGACCTGCTGGCCGCGGTCGCCCCAGGAGGCGTACGCGTTGTGCGGGGCGAAGAAGCCGATCGTGTTGTAGCCCCAGTAGTTGTTGAGGCCCATGTCCACCAGCCGGTGGTCGTTCACGAACTGGTGCACGGGCATCAGTTCCAGGGCGGTGACGCCCAGTTTGGTCAGGTGTTCGATGATCGCCGGGTGGGCGAGTGCCGCGTACGTGCCACGCAGTTCCTCGGGCAGTTCGGGGTGCTGCATGGTGAGGCCCTTCACATGGGCCTCGTAGAGCACCGTGTGGTGGTACTCCGTGCGCGGCGGCCGGTCGTCGCCCCAGTCGAAGTACGGGTTGACCACCACCGACGTCATCGTGTGCGGCGCCGAGTCGAGGTCGTTGCGCTTGTCGGGCTCCCCGAAGTGGTAGCCGTACACCTCCTCGCCCCATTCGATCGCGCCGCTGATGGCGCGCGCGTACGGATCGAGCAGTAGTTTCGCGGAGTTGACGCGCTGCCCGCGCTCCGGCGCGTACTGCCCGTGCGCCCGGAAGCCGTAGCGCTGCCCGGGCATGATCCCGGGCAGATAGGCGTGCCGGACGAACGCGTCGCTCTCGCGCAGCTCCACCGCCGTCTCCGAGCCGTCGTCGTGCAGCAGACACAGCTCTATACGGTCGGCGGCCTCCGAGAAGACCGCGAAATTGGTTCCGGCACCGTCGTACGTGGCACCGAGTGGATATGCCTCTCCAGGCCAGACCTGCATGGATATGACTCTTCCAGTAGTGCCGTGCCCCTGAGGGCTGCTCCGAGCCGAGTCTCCCCGAAAGTGAGGGAACCTCATATGACTTACGTCCCTCTTACCCAATGACCAGGCATACCTCGTGTGCCGAACCAGCAGGGCTCGAAACACTCCCGACCGACCAAGGGGAGTAGGGGGAAACGTGCGCAACATAGTGCACCGCCATCTGGGCAAGGTGGTGGCGGGTACGGCCATAGCGGTGGCGGGGACGGCCATCATGGCCGCTGTCACGCTGCCGGGCACGGCGGGAGCCGACGACTCGGCCGGAGCCGGGGCGGGCGGCAGTGGACAGACCTCGCAGGCGGCGGGGCAGCAGGGAACGGCGGACGTGCTCCCGGGCGTCGTCGAGGAGGCGGCGGCCGAGGGCGAGAAGGGCGTCGGCCGCGACCCGCTGACCGACGACGAGACCGAGCGCGTCGAGCGGATCGCGCTGAACCGGCAACTGCGGGTGTCCTCCGAGGACGTCGAGGGAGAGACCGGCCCGCAGCGGATCGGCGTCGATCTCGCCGAACCCGCCGAGGACGAACTGGACGACCCGGACGCGCCGCGGCGCGCCGAGGTCCGGTTCTACGACTACAAGGACGACACGCTCGTCACCCGGACGGTCAACCTCGACACCGGGAAGGTCGAGGGGACCGACACCCAGCACGGTGTCCAGCCGCCCATCAGCCGTGACGAGATGACCGAGGCCGCGCGGTTGCTGATCGGCGACCCGCTCGGCGCGGGACTGCGGGCCGACTACAAGGACGCCACGGGCAGGGAACTCACCTCGCCCGGCCAGCTGATCCTGAACAGCATGGTCTACCGCGCGGTCCCGGGCTCGGCCACCGCGCTCGCCGACTGCGGCACCCATCGCTGCGTACGGCTCTTCCCCAAGGTCACGAACGGGCCCTGGATCGACAGCCGTCACGTGATCGTCGACCTGAGCGCCCGCAAGGTCGGCCAGGTCGGCTGACCGGGGCCCCGGCCACCGTCGGTCCACGTGTCCCACCCACCTCCTTTTCCGCGTTCGCAAGGAGTCTCTTCGCCATGCCCATCAAGACCTCGCCCAACGGCCCCCGGCCGCTGGGAACCAGCCGTACCCGCAGCCGGGCGGCGGTGGCCCTCTCGGTGGCCGCGCTGACCGTCGGCGCGGCCACCTCCGCGGGACCGGCGGTCGCCGAACCCCAGGCCGCTCCCGCGTGGGCGCCCTCCAACTGCGGACTGTCCTACCGGATCGAGCAGAGACTCTCCACCGGCACCACCTGGCGCATGTGCTGGCACTACGAGAGCGAGGCCGGGCTCGTCCTGGAGAACATCTCCTACCAGCCCAAGGGCGAGGCCCGCCCGATCAAGGTCCTCGCCAGCGCCAAGCTCGCCCAGATCCACGTGCCCTACGACGACGGCAAGGCCGAGTACGACGACCTCACCGGCGCCGGCTTCGGCCAGGGGCTGATGAACCTGGCCCCCGGCGAGTGCCCCGGCGGCACGATCAAGACCGTCAAGATCCCCAACGCCTGGGACCCGGAGCGCCCCACCGCCAACGGCCTGTGCACCACGACCCGTACGCGCGGCCACGCCTACCGCATGCAGGGCGACTCGGCGAACAAGGTCTACCAGGCCCAGGGCAAGGACCTGTTGGTCTACACCGTCAACCAGGTCGGCTGGTACGAGTACATCACCGAGTGGCGCTTCCAGGACGACGGCACCGTCAACATGAACGTCGGCGCCACCGGCAGCCTCTCGCCCGGCGACTACGACGCCGGTGACGGCCGCGGCTGGCCGATCGGCAAGGGCGCCAAGTCGTACGCCACGAGTCACAGCCACAACGTGTTCTGGCGGCTCCAGTTCGGCCTGGACGGCTCCTCCAAGAACAAGGTCGAGCAGTACGACTCCAAGGTCACCCCGCCCGCGAACGGCAACGAGGGGCCGACCAACAAGACCACCCGCACCAAGATCACCAAGGAACTCGCGGGCGACGCCAAGAACATGCGCTGGTGGCGGGTCGTCAGCGACATCGGGAAGAACAAGGACCTGCACGCGCGCTCGTACGAGATCGTCCCCGGCGCCACCACCAAGTACCCGGGGCGCAGCTTCACCAAGCACGACATCTACTTCACCGACTACAAGAAGTGCGAGCAGTTCGCCAGCAACAACCCGGCCAACTGCGGTACCGGTGCCGGAAAGTCCGTCGACAAGTGGGTGAACGGACAGACCCTCACCCACCCCGTCGCCTGGGTCAACGTGGGCTTCCACCACGTCGCGCGTGACGAGGACCAGCAGCCCATGCCGGTCCACTGGCAGGGCTTCTCCATCGCCCCGCGCGATGTCACGGCTATGAATCCGCTCACGCCGCCGGCGCTCGCCAACCAGAACGGTCAAGTGGAAAACGGTAGTTGAGAAACGACCTGTCCATCGGGCTGCACCGCTGACCGCTCCCGGAGTACCCTTCCTTGATCGTTGAGTGGGGGCTTGCTCCACGCGAGAGCTCGGGGGAGCGGAAGGCGGTGCGCGGGTGGGCTCGGGAGGGCTGGAGTTGCCTCCTGGTGACGAGGGTCACGAGGGGAACTCCACAGATGTCCCACCCGGTGCGGTGTCCCTGGCACGGCCGATGGAAATGGGATCCATTGGACCGGAACTGGACTGGGGCGCCGACGCCTGGAGCGAGGTGCGCACGCGCGCCCAGCGGGCCGGTCGTGCCTACATCTGGCTGAATCTGGTCGAACAGCGGCTGCGCGCGGTCGTGGCCGCTGTTCTCCGGCCCATCTACGAACCCGTCCACGGCGACGAGTGGGTGGTCGCCGCCGCCGGGCCCGCAGGCCAGGAGTGGGTGCAGCGGGCCGTCGCCGTACGCGAGGTCAGCCGCCGCAAGGGGTACTTGCTCGACCCCGCGGACGACAACGTCCTCAGTTTCCTGACCCTGCCGCAGCTGCGCGAGCTAATGGTGCAGCACTGGCCCTGCTTCGAGCCGTACTTCGACGAGCGCCGGGACGTCGAACTCGCCCTGGACGAGCTGGAAGTCACCCGGAACGTCGTCTCCCGCAACCGCGCCCTGTCCGAGGCGGTCCTCGCCCAGGCCGAGCGGGCCGCGTCGAAGCTCCTGGAGATCCTCGGCGCCGGCAGTGACGTGCCCTCCGCCCGCAGGCTGCCCGTGGACGCCGTCGAGAACCTGGTCGGCGACCGGTACGCGGACGTGGTCGGCGTGCACTCGGACCGGGTGCGGCTGCTGCGCCAGTTCCCCGCCGAGGACCTCTTCGGCGGCGCCCGCCGGCTCGACGCCATCGGCATCGGCCTGAACCTGCTGGTGCAGAACTTCTCCGGCCGCCGCCTCGTGCGGCTCGCCGAGTCGGGCTGCCGGGTGCGGCTGCTGTTCCTGAACCCCGCGTCCAGCGCGGTCAAGCGCCGTGAGCGGGAACTGGGCATCAAACGCGGCGAGTTGAGCCGCGCCGTGGAGATGAACATCCTGCACATGCGCCGGGTGCGGTCCCGGCTGCGCGACCCGGGCGCCTTCGAGATCCAGGTCTACGACGAGACGCCCCGCTTCACCGCCTACCTCGTGGACGGCGACGGCTCGGACGGCGTCGCGGTCGTGCAGTCCTATCTGCGCCGCACGCGCGGCATGGAGGCGCCGGTACTGGTGCTGCGCGGCGGGAGCCGAGTGGTCAAGGCGGACGAGGTCGACGAAGAAGGGCTTTTCTCCACATACCGAGAGGAGTTCGAGGTGGCCTGGGCGGATTCACGGCCGGTGTCCTGACGCTCCGGGCATGCCGGCAGCCGACGGAAGCGGAATGCGGCCCTCGGATTGTCAGTGGTGCATGGGATCGTGGAGACCACTGGGGGAAAGCACCACGAAGAAGGGGGGCCGCCCATGGGCTGGCACCGGGAGCTGCTGATCGGCTTCGACCTGGAGACGACCGGGACGGATCCGCGCGAGGCGCGCATCGTCACGGGGGCCGTGATCGAGGTCAAGGACGCGGAGGCCAGAGGGCGCCGTGAGTGGCTGGCCGATCCGGGCGTCGAGATTCCGGCGGACGCGGTGGCGGTGCACGGCATCTCGAACGAACGGGCGGCCTCCGAGGGCAGGCCCGCCGACGAGGTGGCCGACGCCATAGCGGGCGTCCTCGTCGCCTACTGGCAGACAGGCGTGCCCGTCGTCGCCTACAACGCGGCCTTCGACCTGACCCTGCTCTCCGCCGAGTTGCGGAGGTACGGTCTGCCGTCGCTGCGCGACCGGCTGGGCGGCATGGATCCGGCGCCCGTCATCGACCCGTACACGATCGACCGCTCGGTGGACCGCTACCGCCGCGGCAAGCGCAACCTCGAAGCGGTCTGCACGGAGTACGGCGTGTCGCTGCACACCGCCCACGACGCCTCCTCCGACGCGCTCGCCGCGGCCCGGCTGGCCTGTGCGATAGCCGACCGCCACCCGAAGGTCGCGTCCCTCGGCCCGGCGGAGCTGCACCGCAAGCAGATCGAGTGGTACGCCGAGTGGGCAACCGACTTCCAGAGCTTCCTGCGCCGCAAGGGCGAGGCCGACGCGGTGGTCGACGGCACCTGGCCGCTGCGGGACCTGGCGGACGAGCGGGTCTGAGCCCGCTCGGCGAACACGGATTCCAGAAAGGCCCCCCACGCGTTCCAGAAGGGGCCCACGGGTTCCAGAAGGGGCCCACGGGTTCTAGATGGGGCCCACGGGTTCTAGAAGGGGTACCAGCGCACGCTCTCGTCGCCGTCCCGCAAGGACGCCACCCTGCGCTCGAACTCGGCCAGCGCCTTGGGGTTCACCGGCGCGTGCTGCGCGACCCAGGCACAACTGGCGGTCTCCCGTGCTCCCCGGAGCACGGAACAGCCCTCCCACTCGCGCACGTCCCACCCGTACGCCTCGGTGAAGGAGTCGTAGGCCCCGTCCGGCAGGCCGTAGCGGTCGCGGGACAGGGCCATGACCACCAGGTCGTGCTCGCGCAGATCGGCGGAGAAGGTCTCCAGGTCGACCAGGACCGGGCCGTCGGGGCCGACATGGACGTTGCGTGGCAGCGCGTCCCCGTGGATCGGCCCCGGCGGCAGGTGCGGGGCGAGAGAGGCGGCGGCCGTCGCGAAGCCGTCGCGGCGGGACCGCAGATACGCCGCGTCCGCGGGGTCGACCGCGTCGCCCGCCAGCCGCAGCCAGCGCTCCACACCGCCCAGCAGTTCACGCGGCGGCAACGCGAAGGAGGGGGAGGGCAGTGCGTGCACCACCCGCAGCAGTTCGGCCAGATCGCGGGGCTCCGCGGGGCGTACGGGATCGGGCAGCCGGTGCCACACGGTCACCGGGTGGCCGTCGACCAGCCGCGCCTTCGGCTCGGCCGCCCGCACCGCCGGGACGCCCGCGTCGGCGAGCCAGGCCGCGATGTCCACCTCCCGCCGCGCACGGTCCAGGAGTTCGGCGTCGCGCCCCACCTTGACCACCAGGTCACCGGCGGCGAACACCGCGTTCTCGCCCAGGGCGAGGAGGGTCGCCTCCCGCGCCGACCCCCTCGACACCTCCGCCGCGGCCAGCACGTTCCGCGCCTCTGCCTCGTCCATCCCGCGCCTCCCCTGGTTCCCGCCGGTACCGGCACCCGACGTCACGATCACGCCATTCACGCCCGCCAGTGTCGCATTCGCACAGGTCGGACGCCCACGAAGGAGTCGCGCGCTGCCTTGACGCGGAGTCGGCCCGTCAGCACGATGACGGGGGCCGCCAGGGCGGCCAGACCCCCACGAGCCGCCCGAAGGAGCCGAATCGGTGACACTGGCGACCGCGACGAGGCGGCCGGCGAAGCGCACGTCCGGCGCGGGCGGAGAGCGCCCCGCCGCCGACCACGGCGCCTGGTTCCTGGTGCTGCCCGCGCTGATCCCCATCCTGGTGCTCAGCGTCGGACCGCTGCTGTACGGGATCACGCTGGCGTTCACCGACTCGCAGTCCGGGCGGACGAGGTCCACCCAGTGGATCGGGGTGCTCAACTTCCAGGACCTGCTGCACGACACGCTGTTCTGGGACTCGTTCCGGATCGGGCTGCTGTGGGCGGTGGGGGTGACCGTGCCGCAGTTCGTCCTCGCACTGGGACTCGCCCTGCTGCTCAACCAGGAACTCCGGCTGCGCTGGCTCGCCCGCGCCCTCGCGATCATCCCGTGGGCGATGCCCGAGGTCGTCGTCGGCGTGATGTGGCGGCTCGTCTACAACCCGGACGCGGGCATCCTCAACGAGACGCTGCGCGACTTCGGTCTCGGGGACGGCCGTGACTGGCTGAGCGGCCTGGCGACCGCCCTGCCCGCCGTCATCGTCGTCGGCGTCTGGGCGGGCATGCCCCAGACGACGGTGGCCCTGCTGGCCGGCCTGCAGAACACCCCGCGCGAACTGCACGAGGCCGCCGCGATGGACGGCGCGGGCGCCTGGCGCCGCTTCCGCACCGTCACCTGGCCCGCGCTGAGACCCGTCGCGCTCGCCGTCACGGCGCTCAACCTCATCTGGAACTTCAACTCGTTCGCCCTGGTCTACGTGCTGACCAACGGCGGTCCGGGCGGCCGGACCCGGCTGCCGATGCTCTTCGCCTACGAAGAGGCCTTCCACTACGGCCAGTTCGGCTATGCGGCGGCGATGGGCTGCGTGATGGTCGCGCTGGTCTCGGTCCTCCTCGCCCTCTTCCTCGTCGGCCGGCTGAGGGGAGGTGCGGACGCATGAGGACAAGCAGGGGCGCCCGCGCGGGCCAGTACCTCGCACTGCTCGGCTATCTCGTCTTCCTCGCCTTCCCCTTCCTCTGGCTGATCTCCACCGCCTTCAAGCCCCCGCGCGAACTGGCGAGCCTGCACCCCACCTGGATCCCCGAGAACCCCACCCTCGCCAACTTCCGGCAGGCCTTCGACGAACAGCCGCTGCTCCAGGCCGCGTTCAACTCCCTGATCGCGGCGTCCTGCGCCGCGGTCGTCGCCGTACTGATCGCCACCCCGATGGCCTACGTCATGGCGCGCCACCGCACCCGGCTCGCGAAGGCCGCCACCGGGTGGGTGGTGGTCAGCCAGGCGTTCCCGTTCGTGCTCGTGATCATCCCGCTGTTCCTGGTCCTCAAGAACCTCCGGCTGATCAACTCACTGCCGGGACTGGTCATGGTGTACGTGGTGTGGGCGCTGCCGTTCGCGCTGTGGATGCTGGTCGGCTACGTACGGGCCGTGCCCCCCGAGTTGGAGGAGGCCGCCGCGGTCGACGGGGCGGGCCGGGTGCGCACCCTGGTGTCCGTCACGGCGCCGCTGCTCGCGCCCGGCATCGTGGCGACGGCGCTGTTCGCTTTCATCAGCGCGTGGAACGAGTTCTTCTTCGCGCTCGTACTCCTCAAGACCCCGGAGAAACAGACGCTCCCGGTAATCCTCACCCACTTCATCGGAGCCGAGGGGGTCGCCGACCTCGGCCCGCTCGCCGCGGCGGCGTTCCTCGCCACACTCCCCTCGCTGGTCATCTTCGCGATCATCCAGAAGCGCATCACGGGCGGCATGTTCGCCGGGGCGGTGAAGAGCTGATGCGTACGCGCTGGATCCTCGTGCTGGTCATGGGGCTGCTGCTGACCGCCTGTTCCTCGGACGACGGCGCCTCCGACGGCAGGGTCACCCTCCGCTTCCAGTCGCTCGCCTGGCAGGAGGAGTCGGTCGACGCCAACAAGGAGCTGGTCGAGGAGTGGAACGCGACGCACCCGGACGTCAAGGTCGAGTATGTGCAGGGGAGTTGGGACAGCGTCCACGACCAACTGCTCACCTCCTTCGAGGGCGGTGAGGCGCCGGACGTCATCCACGACGCCTCGGACGACCTCGCGGACTTCGCGTACGGCGGGTATCTCGCCGACCTGCGCGAGCTGCTGCCCGAGCGGCTGAAGTCCGACATCCCGGAGCGCAGTTGGGAGACGGCGACCTTCGGGGACGGGATCTACGGTGTGCCGTTCCTCCAGGAGCCGCGTGTCCTGATCGCCAACGCCGAGTGGCTCAGGGATTCGGGTGTCCGCGTCCCGACGCCCCAGGAGCCGTGGACGTGGCAGGAGTTCCGCTCGATCGCGAAGGAGCTGAGTGGCGGAGGCAGGTACGGGGTCGCCTGGCCGCTCAAGGAACCGGTCTCGGCGACGCTCAACCTCTCCCTCTCCACCGGCGGGCAGATGTTCCACCGGGGCGCCGACGGCAAGGTGACGGTCCGTTTCGACGCGGCGGACGAGGTGGTGCCGAGGACGGTCCACGACGAGGTGAACACGGACGGCAGCGCGTCGAGCGCCACGCTCGGCATGGGCGGCTCGGACACCCTGCCCGGGTTCTTCGGCGGCAAGTACGCGATGGTCCCGCTCGGCTTCTCCTACCGTCAGCAGATCGTGCAGCAGGCGCCGAAGGGCTTCGACTGGCAGGTGCTGCCGGCCCCGGCCGGCGCGGACGGCCTCACCCAGGGCGTCAGCCCGCAGACGCTGTCCGTCGCCGAGGACAGCCCGTACAAGAAGGAGGCCGTCGAGTTCATCGACTTCCTGCTCCGGCCGGAGAACATGGTCCGGCTCGCCCTCGGCGACTGGATGCTGCCCACCGGCACCGCGGCCCTCAAGGACCCCGCCCTGCACACCGCCAAGGACGACTGGGCGACCGGCACCGCGCTCGCGGCCGGGTTGCGCTCGGCGCCCGCCCAGTCGGTACGCGGCTATCCGGAGTGGAAGGACAAGGTCGCCACCCCCGCGTTCCAGGAGTACTACAGCGGGGCGATCGGCATCGAGGAGCTGAGGAAGCGGCTGGTGGAGGACGGGAACCTGGTGCTGGCCCGCTACCAGCGGTGAGGTGCGATCGCCTGAGACGAGGGTCGGGCACCAGGGATGAGGAGACGGAACTGAGATGAGGCGCCGGAACCCGAGATGAGGCGCGGGCGTCTTAATGAATTGCACGAGACGTCTCGTCTCGCTTAGGGTCGGCGCATGACCACTCGACGCGCCCACATCGCCATGTTCTCCATCGCCGCCCACGGGCACGTGAACCCGAGCATCGAGGTGATCCGGGAGCTCGTGGCCCGCGGGCACCGGGTCACGTACGCGATCCCGCCGGTCTTCGCCGACAGGGTCGCCGCCACCGGTGCCGAGCCCGTCCTCTACACGTCGACGCTGCCGTCACCCGACGACGACCCCGCCGCCTGGGGGACCACCCTCCTCGACAACGTCGAACCCTTCCTGGCGGACGCGATCCAGGCGCTGCCGCAGCTCGTGAAGGCGTACGAGGGCGACGAGCCGGATCTCGTGCTGCACGACATCACCTCGTACCCCGCCCGGGTCCTGGCGCACCGCTGGGGTGTGCCCGCGGTCTCCCTCTCACCGAACCTCGTCGCCTGGACCGGATACGAGGAGGAGGTCGCCGAGCCGATGTGGGCGGAGCCCCGCCGCACCGAGCGCGGACAGGCGTACTACGCGCGCTTCGAGGCCTGGCTCGCGGAGAACGGGATCACGCAGGACCCCGACTCCTTCGCCGGACGTCCCGCCCGCTCCCTCGTCCTGATTCCCAAGGTGCTCCAGCCGCACGCCGACCGGGTGGACGAGACCGTTTACTCCTTCGTCGGCGCCTGTCAGGGCGACCGGTCGGCGCAGGGCGAGTGGCGGCGGCCCGTCGGCGCCGACCGGGTGCTGCTCGTGTCGCTGGGATCGAGTTTCACCAAGCAGCCCGGGTTCTACCGCGAGTGCGTCAAGGCCTTCGGGGACATGCCCGGCTGGCATGTCGTGCTCCAGGTCGGGAAGTTCGTCGACCCCGCCGAACTGGGCGAGGTGCCCGGCAACGTGGAGGTGCGCCAGTGGGTGCCGCAGCTCTCGATCCTGCGCCAGGCCGACGCGTTCATCACCCACGCCGGGGCGGGCGGCAGCCAGGAAGGGCTGGCGACGGCGACGCCGATGGTCGCGGTACCGCAGGCCGTCGACCAGTTCGGGAACGCCGACATGCTCCAGGCGCTGGGCGTGGCCCGGCACCTGCCGATGGAGGAGGCGACCGCCGAGGCCCTCCGGGAGGCGGTTCTCGCGCTCGCCGACGACCCCGAGGTGGCGCGGCGGCTGGCGGAGATCCGGGACGGAATGGCGGGGGAGGGCGGAACGCGGCGGGCAGCCGACCTCATCGAGGCCGAACTGCCCGCCGGCGTCCACGTGTAGCCGTACAGCCGACCTCATCGAGGCCGAACTGCCCGCCGACGTCCACGTGTAGCCGTACAGCCGAGCGGTACGGCGGAGCCCTACAGCCGAGCCGTACGGCCCGGCGCTACACCCCGGCCGTACAGCCGCACGGCGGTAAGTGACCGTGGCGCACGGCCACTTACAGGCCGTGCACCGCGGTCGGGTGTCTCTACACGCCCACCTTCTCGCCCTCGACGGCGGGCGGCTGGGGCGGGGCCAGGGCCTCGGCCGCCTCGTCGTGCGTCAGGTCGGGGAGGCGGTTCATCCACTTCGGCAGGTACCAGTTGCGCTCGCCGAGCAGGGCCATCACGGCCGGCAGCAGCACGCCGCGGATGATGGTCGCGTCGATGAGCACCGCCGCCGCCAGGCCCACACCCATCTGCTTCATGGACTGCATGGACAGCGTTCCGAAGATCGCGAAGACGGCGACCATGATGACCGCGGCGCTGGTGACGACACCGGCCGTGGTGACCACGCCGTGCCGGATGGCGTCCGTCGTCGACAGGCCCCGCAGCCGTGCTTCGCGGATCCGCGAGACCACGAACACGTGGTAGTCCATCGAGAGCCCGAAGAGGATCACGAAGAGGAACAGCGGCAGCCAGGTGATGATGGCGCCCACGCCCTCCGCGCCCACCAGCGACGCGCCCCAGCCGTGCTGGAAGACGCCGACCAGGATGCCGTAGGCGGCCGCGACCGAGAGGAGGTTGAGGACGATCGAGGTGATCGCGATGGTCAGTGAGCGGAACGAGAGCAGCATCAGCAGGAAGGCGAAGACGACCACGAACGCGAAGACCGGGGTCACCGAGCCGACCAACTGCTCGTTGAAGTCGGCCGATCCGGCGACCTGCCCGGTGATCGGCGCCTGCACCCCGTCGACCTTGCCGAGCGTGTCGGGACGCACGGTGTCGCGCAGCAGCGTCAGGCTCTTCTCGGCCTTGTCCTGGTCGGAACCGCCCACCAGCGGTACGTAGACGAAGGCGACGTTCTGCGCGTCGTGCACCTTGATGTCGACCGGGCCGAGCGAGGCACCCGAACCGACCGCCTCCGTACGGAAGTCGGCGAGCGCGGCCTTCACGTCGGCGGCGTTGATGTCGTCGGCCTTGACGACCACCTCGGCGGGCTCGGAACCGCCCGGGAAGGCGTCGTTGACCCGGTTGTACGTGCCCACGATCGGCAGCGAGTCGCCGAACTCCTGGTCCAGGGTGAGGTTCTGGGTCTTCATGCCGAGTGCGGGAGCCGAGATGGCCAGCAGCGTGCCCGCGGCGATGACCAGCGCGATCGCGGGCCTGGCGAGGACGACCTTCAGCACGGCGCCCCAGAAGCGGCTCTCGCCGTTGCCCTTGCCCTTGCCCTTGCCCTTGCCCTTGCCGTTGTCCTTGCCGTTGGCGCGACGCTTGGCGCGGTGCAGGAACGGGACCCGGCCCTTCTCGACCCGCTCGCCGAGCAGCGACAGCAGGGCCGGCAGCACCGTCACGGAACCGACCATGGCGACGGCCACGACCATCAGCGAGGCGAGGCCCATCGCCTCGAACTCGGCGAGCCCGGTGAAGAGCATGCCCGCCATCGCCACGCACACCGTCACACCCGAGACGACGATCGCGCGGCCACTGGTGGCGGCGGCGATCCGCAGCGCGGTCTGCGCGTCGCGGCCCGCCTCGCGCTCCTCGCGCTCACGGCGGAGGTAGAACAGGCAGTAGTCGACGCCGACGGCCAGACCGACCAGCAGCATCACGGAGTTGGCCGTGTCGCTCATCGGCATCACATGGCTGACGATGCCCATCAGGCCCATCGTCGCGATGATCGCGGTGACCGCGAGCGCCACCGGCACCAGCGCCGCCACCAGCGCGCCGAACGCGATCAGCAGGATGCCGAAGGCCACCGGCACGGCCGATATCTCGGCCCGCTTGAAGTCCTCGCCGAACGCGTCGTCGAAGGTCTTCATCATGCTGGCGCCGCCGATCTCCTCGATCCGCAGCTCCGCGTGCTCCTTCTGCACCCCCTCGACGGCCTTCAGGACCGGCTCGACCCGCTCGCCCGCGGTGTCGGAGGCGCCGCGCATGTCGAACTGCACCAGGACGCTGCGACCGTCCTTCGAGATGGTCCCGGTGTCGTACGGCGAGGTCACGTCCGTGGCCTCGCCGGTGCCCTCGACCGCCTCGACGACGTCCGAGACGGCGCTGCGGAACCCGGCGTCCGTGGCCTTGGTGCCGGCGTCCTTCGCCTGGATCAGGACGCTCTCACTGGCCGGCTCCTCGATCCCGGCGTCCTCGACTATCTTCGCGGCGGTGTGCGTCTCGCCCTTGAGCTGGTCGCTGTCCTTGACGTCGACGCGACCCGCGGCCGAGCCGAGCCCCATCGCCAGGACGACGAACAGCACCCAGATTCCGACGGCCGCCCATCGGTGGCGGGCGCTCCAGCCGCCCGCTCTGGCGGCGATCCCCCGCACCCTCGTGTCTCCGTTCCGCATGACGGGCAAGCCCCCTCGTCCGCGGTGACAGCCACCTGCCGCCACCTCGCACTTCGAAGGTATGGGCCGGATAAGAGCGTCTCGTCGTACTCCCCGGTGAGCCGCCGGGGCCCGGACTCCTCCCCTCGGACCGGAAGGTCTCCGCACTGCGGAGGATGAGGGCCCCTTACATATATCGGGGCCTCTCGGGGGTCGTGATCAGGGTCGGCGATCTTCCCGCCCATCGAGTGCGGACCTGCCGTGACCGCACCTATCGTGGGCGGATGACGACGTATGCGGCGCTGCTGCGCGGGATCAACGTGGGCGGCAGCAAGAAGGTGCCGATGGCCGAACTGCGCACGCTGCTGGAGGGTCTCGGGTACGACGGCGTACGCACGTATCTCCAGAGCGGCAACGCCGTCTTCACCGCCGGCCAGGGCGACGAGGAGTCCCTCGCCGCCGAGCTGGCGGCGGCGATCGAGAAGCACTTCGGCTTCACGGTGGGGGTCCTGGTCCGCGACCACGCGTACCTCAGGGCCGTTCGCGAGGGCTGCCCGTTCCCGGCCGCCGAACTGGAGGCCAAGCAGCTGCACGTCACGTACTTCTCCGGCCCCGTGGACCCCGAGCGGTTCGCCCCCGTCGACCAGGCGGCCTTCCTCCCGGAGGAGTTCCGCCTCGGCGACCGCGTCCTCTACCTGTACGCCCCCGACGGCCTCGGCCGCTCCAAGCTCGCGGAGGCTCTGTCCAGGCCCGGACTCCTCAAGGGCTTCACGGCCACCACCCGCAACTGGAACACCGTCGTCAAACTGGAGGAGCTGACCGCCGCCCCCGCCGCGGAGTGACCTGGGGTACGCCGCCCAGCGCGTCGAGGCATGACATGTCCTCGTCGGTGAGCCGCACGCCCGCCGAGTCGAGGTTCTCATCGAGGTGCGCGAGCGAGCCGGTGCCCGGTGTCGGACAGAGCACCGGGGAGCGCCGCAGCAGCCAGGCCAGCGCGATCTGGCCCGGAGTCGCCCCGTGCGCGGCGGCGACCTCGGCGCACACCGGGTCGGACGTGAGGGAGCCGTTGCCGAGCGGGAACCAGGGCAGGAAGGCGATCCCCCGCGCCTCGCACAGCTCCAGCAACGCCTCCGAGCCGCGGTCGAGCAGGTTGTAGCGGTTTTGCACGGCGGCGATGCCGGTCGACTCCAGTGCGGACGCGAGCTGTTCGACGGTGACGGTGTCCAGCCCGATGTGCCGGATCTTGCCCTGCGCGCGCAGTTCGTCGAGTGCGCCCAGCTGTTCGGCCGCCGGCACCTCCGGGTCCAGCCGGTGCAACTGGTACAGGCCGATCGTGTCGAGCCGCAGCCGCCGCAGGCTCGCCTCGCACATCGCCCGCAGCTGCTCGGGCCGCCCGGCGATGTGCCACGCCTGGTCACCGGTACGGACGACTCCGCCCTTCGTGGCGATCAACAGGCCCTCGGGGTAGGGGTGCAGAGCCCGCGCCACCAGTTCCTCGGCGATCGAAGGGCCGTAGTTGTCGGCGGTGTCGATCAGCGTGACCCCGCGTTCGACGGCCCGCCGGAGTACGGCCACCGCGTCCCGGGGGTCGCCGCGCGGCCCCCAGTAACCGGGCCCGGTCAGCTGGGCGGTGCCGTAACCGAGCCGCCGTACCGGCAGGTCTCCGCCGATCCTGATTCTCTCCTCGCCCATTCGGTGCACAGTACACGCGGCCCGCTGGGCGGTGAGGCTGTCGCGTTTGTTCAAGAGGAGCGCGGGCCGCGTCCCTAGCGTGGGGTTCATGAACCGAGAGAGCGTCCACCCGTACATGATCGAATGCGCCACGGAGGCCGCCCGGGTGGCCCGCGGTGTCACCGAGGGCCGGCTCGCGGGGCCCACCCCCTGCGCGGACTGGGACCTACGGACCCTGGTCAACCACTGGGTCCTCTACACCTCGCACGGACTGGAGCACCGGGCGCTGCGCGAGCAGCTCTCCGAGGAGCTCACCGGGCGGGACTTCACGGCCGGTCCCGGCTGGGCGGCGGCGTACGCCGAGCAGCTCGACCGGGCCGTCGCCGCCTGGGCCGACCCCGCCGTGTGGGAGGGCGAGGTCGACCTCGGAGGCGGGAGGATGCCGGCCGGTGAACTCGCCTCGATGATCGTCAAGGAGATGGCGGTGCACGGCTGGGACGTCGCCACGGCGACCGGCCAGGACTTCCACGTCTCGGACGGCGCCGGACAACTCGTCCTGGACGTCGTCGAGACACACGGCGACCTCTACCGCCAGTACGACGGCTTCGCCGACCCGGTGACCGTGCCCGCCGACGCGCCCGCCTTCGAACGGGCGCTGGCGACAAGCGGCCGCGATCCGCACCGGCCCGCCACGGACCGCGTGGAGAGCTGACGCGGCACGGGTTGGGGCGCTGCCGGGGCTTCGGGCGGCTGGGGGTGCCGTGAGGGCTTCGGCCGGGTTGGGGTGCTGCGGGGGCTTCGGCTGCTTCGGGGCGCTGCTGGGGCTTCGGGCGGTTCGGGGCGCCGTGGGGACTGCGTGCGGGGTCGGGCCACTGCCGGGACTCCGCGCGGGTTCGGGGTGGCGTGGGGACTGCGCGCGGGTCAGGGAACCGCCGGGACTGCGCGCGAGGTCGGGTCACCGCCGGGACTCCGCGCGGGTTCGGGGTGGCGTGGGGACTGCGCGCGGGTCAGGGAACCGCCGGGACTGCGCGCGGGTTCGGGGTGGCGTGGGGACTGCGCGCGGGTCAGGGAACCGCCGGGACTGCGCGCGGGTTCGGGGTGCCGCGGGGGACTGCGCGTGGGTCGGGGTGTCGCCGGGGCTGCGCGCGGGCCGGGCCATCGCCGGGCCGGGACTGCGCGGGGTTGGGCCACTGCCGGGACTCCGCGCGGGGTCGGGCCACTGCCGGGACTCCGCACGGGTTCGGGGTGCCGCGGGGGGCGGCGCGTGGGTTAGGGAACCGCCGGGACTGCGCGCGGGTTCGGGGTGCCGCGGGGGACTGCACGCGGGCCGGGCCAACGCCGGGACTCCGCGCGAGGCCAAGCCGTCGCCGGGACTCCGCGCGGGGGTGGTCAGCCCGCTGCGGCCAGGGCCGGCAGGGAAGCCTCGTCGTAGCGCTCCAGCAGGAGCCGCGCCACCTCCGGTGCGGGGCCGAGTACCTCGGCGAGTACGTCGGCCTCGGCGGCGCCCCGCGCGATGCGGTCCGGCAGGAAACCGGGCGCGAGGACATAGCGCGCCACCGCGACCCGGTCACAGCCCCGTCGGCGCAGCTCGCGCACGGCGTCCTCCGTACGGGGCAGCGCCGCCGAGGCGAACGCCGGCCGCACGGCCCGCCAACCGGTGTGCCGCCACTCCCGCGCGATCTCGGCGATCACCGCGATCGCCTCCGGGTCAGAGGACCCCGCCGAGGCCAGCACGACACCGGTCGAGGACTTGTCGGCAGGCGTCAACCCGGCCTCGTACAGCCGCCGTTCGAGGGCGGAGAGCAGCAGCGGCGAGGGGCCGAGCACCTCCGCCTGGCGGATCCGGAGCTGTCGCGGTGCGGCGCGCAGGACCGCCGGGATGTCCGACTTCGCGTGGAAGGCGCGGGTCAGGAGCAGCGGCAGGGCGACCACGTCCCGTACGCCCTCGGCCGCCAGGGACTCCAACACCCCGTTCACGGACGGGATGTTGAAGTCCAGGAAGCCGGTCTCGACCCGGACTCCGGGGCGCTGCGCCCGTACCCGCCGCACCAGGGCGTGCACCGTCGCGGCATGCCGCGGGTCGCGGCTGCCGTGGGCGATGACCAGAAGGACCGGTTGAGGGCGCATGTTCGGCTCAGCTCTTCACCAGCAGGCCACGGCTGCGGAGCACCCACCGCTCCACCGGGCTGAAGATGAGCAGGTCGATGGCGATTCCGACGAACAGGATGAGCAGGATGGCGAGGAAGACGGTCGCCATGTCGCTGTTGTTGCGGCCGTTCTCCAGCAACTGGCCCAGGCCCACGCCCAGATCGGGGAAGCTCGCGATGATCTCCGCCGCCATCAGCGAACGCCAGGAGAACGCCCAGCCCTGCTTAAGCCCCGCGACATAGCCGGGCAGCGCGGCCGGCATGACCACGTGCCAGGTGCCGCGCAGCCCGGTCGCCCCCATCGTGCGGCCGGCGCGCAGGTACAGCGGCGGCACCTGGTCGATGCCCGAGACCAGGCCGTTGGCGATCGAGGGGACCGCGCCGAGCAGGATCACCGCGTACATCATCGAGTTGTTCAGACCCAGCCAGATCACGGCCGGCGGGACCCACGCCACCGACGGGAGGGACTGGAGTCCCGACAGGATCGGGCCGATCGCCGCCCGGACGAACTTCACGCGCGCCACCAGCAGCCCCAGCGGGGTACCGATGGCGAGCGCCAGGACGAAGCCGGCCAGGCCGCGCGAGACGCTCGTCCAGATGTAGCCGAGGAGCTTGCCCTCCAGCCAGGCCTGCTGGATCTGGTCCCAGACGGCGCCCGGCGAGGGCAGCTTGCTCGGGTCGGTGACGATCTCGAAGGAGACCAGCGCCTGCCACACCAGCAGCACCAGCGCGATGGCGATGACCGGCGGCAGGATCTTCTGCACGAAGGTCTGCCGGAAGGGGGTCCGGCCCGTGTGGGTCGTCGTCTCCAGGGCGTCGAGGCCCGCCTCCAGACCGGAGAGGTCGTGCCTGTCCCTGACGGCCGCGTCGGTCTTGGTCTCAGTGCTGGCCATGACGGCGGATCTCCCCACGCAGTTCTTCGGTGATCTCGACGGACAGCTCAGCCACGGCGGCGTCCTCGATGCGGCGCGGCTGCGGGATCTCCACCGTCCACTCGCGCGCGATCCGCCCGGGACGGGAGGAGAGCAGGACGACCCGCTCCGCGAGCCGGACCGCCTCACGCACGTTGTGCGTCACGAACAGCACCGACACGTTCGTCTCACGCCAGATACGGGTCAGCTCGTCGTGCAGCACGTCCCGGGTGATGGCGTCGAGAGCCGCGAACGGCTCGTCCATCAGCAGCAGTTGGCTGTCCTGCGCGAGCGCGCGGGCCAGCGCGACCCGCTGCCGCATACCGCCGGACAGCTCGTGCACCCGCTTGCCGTACGCGCCGTTCAGGCGGACGAGTCCGAGCAGCTCCTCGGCCTTCTCGCGCCGCTCGGTCTTCGCGACGCCCCGCAGACGCAGGGCCAGTTCGATGTTCTTGCCCGCGGTCAGCCACGGGAAGAGGGCGTGCTCCTGGAACATCAGGGCCGGGCGGCCGTTCGTCGAGATGCTGCCGGCGGACGGGGCGTCGAGCCCCGCCACCAGGTTCAGCAGCGTCGACTTGCCGCAACCCGAGGCCCCCAGGAGGGTGACGAACTCGCCCGGCGCGACATCGAGGGTGATGTCGTCGAGGACCAGCTGCTGCCCGGCGGGCCCGGCGAAGGACTTCGAGACATGCTCGATACGGGCGGCATGCCGCACCGCTTCGGCGCCGTCGGCAGCCTTGGCGAGTGTGGTGGCCATGGTCGTCACCTCCTGGGAACTCATCGGGAACCGGGCTTACTTGGCGCCGAGACCGGCGTCGTCGACCGCGCTCTCGCCCTCGGCCTCAAGGACCTTGTTGAGCAGCGTGAGGTCGTAGATGCCGTCGAGGTCGGGCTTCTCCAGCAGGCCCGCCGTCACCGCGTGGTTCGCCTCGGTGGTGAGGGTGGAGGCCAGCGGGTCGTTCAGGATCTGGATGGACTTCCACGCCGGGTCGAGCACCTCCGCCGGGAGCTCGGCGCCGGAGTCGACCTTGAGCTGCGCGTTCGCCGCGGCCTTCGCCTCGTCCGGGTTGGCGTTGATCCACTTGTTGGTCTCGACCGAGCCCTTCAGCACGGCCTCGACCACGGCGGGGTGCGCCTTGAGGAACTTCTGCGACACGATGATGTTCGTGATCACGAACTTCTTGTCCGGCCACAGGTCCGCCTCGTCGAGCAGCACCTTGCCGCCCGCGGCGACCAGCTTGGACGCGGTCGGCTCAGGAACCCAGGCGCCGTCGATCGAGCCGTTCTTGTAGGCGTCGGGGGTGACCTTGTTGTCCGTGCGGACCACCGACACGTCGCCCTTGCCGCTCTCCGCGTCGACCTTCCAGCCCTGCTCCGAGATCCAGTTGAGCAGCGCCACGTCCTGCGTGTTGCCGAGCTGCGGGGTGGCGATCTTCTTGCCCTCGACGTCCTTCAGGGACTTGATCTTGTCCGGGTTGACCACCAGCTTGACCCCGCCGGAGGCCGAACCGCCGATGATGCGCAGGTTCGTGCCCTTGGACTTGGTGTAGCCGTTGATGGACGGCGAGGGGCCGATCCAGCCGATGTCGATGGAGCCCGAGTTCAGCGCCTCGATCTCGGAGGGACCGGCGTTGAAGATCGCGTACTCCGCCTTGGTGGCACCGAGCTCCTTCTGGAAGAAGCCCTTCTGGTTGCCGACCAGCGCGGTCGCGTGGGTCAGGTTGCCGAAGTAGCCGATCTTCACCGAGTCGAGACCGTCGATCTTCTCGGCGCCGGCGGCGACCTTCGTGGTGCCCTCGTCCTTGGAGTCGGAGTCGGAACCGTAGCCGCAGGCGGCGAGGGTGAGCAGGGGAAGCGCGGCTATCAGGGCGAGACCGCGCTTGGCGGCTGAGCGGTTGGCAGGCACGGGAGGTGTTCCTCTCGTTGGCCCGGCGGTCACGGTTTCGGTGCGTGGCCGGGAAGGTCGACAGGTCTTCGTCGCGTCCGCGACGTCGGGTGGGGGGACGGGGCGCGCAAGCGGTGCGCGTACGTCATCGCGCACATCGCCCGACTCCGCCCTGCCCGCTGCCGAGGGCGCCGCTGCCGACGCGGCCGCCTTCCTTCGCGAACGTGGAGTAGAAGTCCCTGAGGCTCATGTCAGAAGTCCCAGCCGTCGTCGTCGGTCTCGGACTTGACCGGCTCCGGCGCGGCGAACGACTCGCCGACCATGCCCGCGGTCAGTGTCGTGCCGTCGGCCGGGTCGATCAGGATGAACGCGCCGGTGCGCCGGGAGTCGGCGTACGAGTCCAGCGGCAGCGGTTCGGCCGTACGGATCTTCACGCGGCCGATGTCGTTGGCGACGAGCTGTCCGGGGTGCGGGTGCAGGGACAGGTCGTCGAGGGTCAGCCGGGACGGGATGTCCTTGACGATCGCCTTGACCGTGCGGGTGCCGTGCTTGAGCAGCACACGGTGCCCGACGACCAGGGGCGCGTCGGCGACGTGGCAGACGGTCGCCTCGACGTCCTGGGTGGTCGGCGGCGCGTCCGTGGTCGGCACGATCAGGTCGCCGCGCGAGATGTCGACGTCGTCGTCGAGCAGCAGGGTCACCGACTGCGGGGTCCAGGCCACGTCGACCGCTGTGCCCAGCAGGTCGATCCCGGCGATCGTGGTCGTACGCCCGGAAGGCAGGACCGTGACCGGGGAGCCGACCCGGAAGGTGCCGGCCGCGATCTGACCCGCGTAGCCGCGGTAGTCGGGGTGCTCGGCGGTCTGCGGGCGGATCACGTACTGCACGGGCAACCGGGCGTGGCAGCTCGCCAGGTCGTGGCTGACCGGCACCGTCTCCAGGTGCTCAAGCACCGTCGGACCGCCGTACCAGTCCATGTTGGCGGAGGGCTCCACCACGTTGTCGCCGGCCAGCGCCGAGATGGGGATCGCGGTGATCTCGGGGACGCCCAGCTCGGAGGCGTACGCCGTGAACTCCTCGGCGATCGCCGCGAAGACGGTCTCCTCGTACGCGACCAGGTCCATCTTGTTGACGGCGAGGACGACGTGCGGGACGCGGAGCAGGGCGGCGACGGCGGCGTGCCTGCGGGTCTGCTCGATGACACCGTTGCGGGCGTCGACGAGGACGACGGCGAGGTCGGCGGTGGAGGCGCCGGTGACCATGTTGCGGGTGTACTGCACGTGGCCGGGGGTGTCGGCGAGGATGAACCGGCGGCGCGCGGTCGCGAAGTAGCGGTAGGCGACGTCGATCGTGATGCCCTGTTCCCGCTCGGCGCGCAGGCCGTCGGTGAGCAGCGCCAGGTCGGGCGTGTCCTGACCGCGGTCGGCCGAGACGCGTTCGACGGCCTCCAGTTGGTCGGTGAGGATCGACTTGGAGTCGTGCAGCAGCCGTCCTACGAGGGTGGACTTGCCGTCGTCGACGGAGCCCGCGGTCGCGAAGCGCAGCAGGGTGGTCGCCGACAACTGTTCGACCGACAGGGGCTCGGTGGGTTCGGTGGTGCTGGTCATGTCTAGAAGTACCCCTCGCGTTTGCGGTCTTCCATCGCGGCCTCGGACATTTTGTCGTCGGCGCGGGTGGCGCCGCGTTCGGTGAGGCGGGAGGCGGCGATCTCGGCGATGACGGCGTCCAGGGTGGTGGCGTGGGAGTCGACGGCGCCGGTGCAGGACATGTCGCCGACGGTGCGGTAGCGGACGAGGCGTTTCTCGACGGTTTCGTTTTCGCGGGGGCCGCCCCAGTCGCCGGCGGTGAGCCACATGTTGGCGCGTGGGAAGACTTCGCGTTCGTGGGCGAAGTAGATGTCGGGGAGTTCGATGTGTTCGCGGGCGATGTACTGCCAGACGTCGAGCTCGGTCCAGTTGGAGAGGGGGAAGACACGGACGTGTTCGCCGGGTGCGTGGCGGCCGTTGTAGAGCTGCCAGAGTTCGGGGCGCTGGCGGCGGGGGTCCCATTGGGAGAATTCGTCGCGCAGGGAGAAGACGCGTTCTTTGGCGCGGGCTTTCTCCTCGTCGCGGCGTCCGCCGCCGAAGACGGCGTCGAAGCGTTCGGTCTGGATCTTCTCCGTCAGCGGGAGGGTCTGGAGGGGGTTGCGGGTGCCGTCGGGGCGTTCGCGCAGGATGCCGCGGTCGATGTAGTCCTGGACGGAGGCGATGTGGAGGCGCAGTCCGTGCTGTTCGACGGTGCGGTCGCGGTAGGCGAGGACTTCGGGGAAGTTGTGGCCGGTGTCGACGTGCAGGAGGGTGAAGGGGATCGCGGCGGGTGCGAAGGCTTTGAGGGCGAGGTGGAGCATGACGATGGAGTCCTTGCCGCCGGAGAAGAGGATCACCGGTCGTTCGAACTCGCCCGCGACCTCGCGGAAGATGTGCACCGCCTCGGACTCCAACGCGTCCAAGTGCGACAGCGCGTACGGGCTGCCGGTCCCCTGGGAGACGTTCACGACGGTCGTCATGCGAGACCCCTCTCGGTGAGCAGCGCGTGAAGCGCGGCCGCGGACTCCTGCACGGTCTGGGTGTGCGACTCGATGCGCAGATCGGGCGACTCGGGCTCCTCGTACGGGTCGTCGACCCCCGTGAGCCCTGATATCTCGCCCGCGGCCTGCTTGGCGTACAGGCCCTTCACGTCCCGCTCGCTGCACACCTCGACGGGAGTCGCCACGTGCACCTCCAGGTACGCGGTGCCGCCCTTCTGGTGGCGCCCCCGTACGGCCTCACGGCTGTCCGCGTACGGCGCGATGACCGGTACGAGCGCCTTGACGCCGTTGCGGGCGAGCAGTTCGGCGAGGAAACCGATGCGCCGCACGTTCGTGTCGCGGTCCGCCCGGGAGAAACCGAGGCCCGCGGAGAGGAACTCGCGGATCTCGTCGCCGTCGAGCACCTCGACGCGGTGGCCCTCCTCGCGCAGCCTGCCCGCCAGTTCGAACGCGATGGTGGTCTTGCCGGCACTCGGCAGACCCGTGAGCCAGACGGTGGCTCCGGTCGTCACTTGCTTCTCCCGGGATATCTGGGGGTTCTCGGCGGTCGCGGCCGTACCGACGGACCTGGTGGCCGTGGTCGTCGCGGCGGTCTGTGCGGTCGCGGTCATCCGTGCAGCCCGCACTCGGTCTTCGAGCGGCCGGCCCAGCGGCCCGCGCGCGCGTCCTCGCCCTCAAGGACCTGCCGGGTGCAGGGCGCGCAGCCCACGGAGGCGTAACCGTCCATCAGCAGCGGGTTGGTGAGCACGCCGTGCTCGGTGACGTACGCGTCCACGTCGTCCTGCGTCCAGCGCGCGATCGGGGAGACCTTGACCTTGCGGCGCTTCGCGTCCCAGCCGACTACCGGAGTGTTCGCCCGGGTCGGGGACTCGTCGCGGCGCAGGCCCGTCGCCCACGCGCTGTACCGGGTCAGCCCCTCCTCCAGGGGCCTGACCTTGCGCAGCGCGCAGCACAGGTCGGGGTCGCGGTCGTGCAGCGCGGGACCGTACTCGGCGTCCTGCTCGGCGACCGTCTGGCGCGGGGTGAGCGTGATGACGTTGACGTCCATCACGGCCTCCACGGCGTCCCGGGTGCCGATGGTCTCCGGGAAGTGGTAGCCCGTGTCGAGGAAGACGACGTCCACGCCGGGGAGGGCGCGGGAGGCGAGGTGGGCGACCACCGCGTCCTCCATGGACGACGTCACGCAGAACTTCCCGCCGAAGGTGCCGACCGCCCACCGGAGGATCTCCAGGGCGGACGCGTCCTCAAGGTCGCGTCCCGCCCGCTCGGCGAGGTTCTTCAAGTCCTCGTCCGTGCGCTCTTCCTGAATCGCCGTCATGTCCCTGCCCCTCCATCGTCGTTCCGCTGAAGACCCCGGGAAAGCAACCCGAGGAACTTCAGCTGAAAGGCCCGATTGCACGCCGCGCATTCCCACGCGCCGTGGCCCTGCTCGCTCGGACGAAGGTCTTCGTCACCGCAGTAGGGGCAGTAGAAGGGGGCGGCCCGCTCGCTCATGTCAGCGACTCCTCGCTCGCGCGGGTGGCCCAGGCGGCGAAACGCTCGCCGTCCTCGCGCTCCTCCTGGAAACGCCTCAGGACGCGCTCGACGTAGTCGGGCAGCTCGTCCGAAGTGACCTTCAGGCCACGGACCTTGCGGCCGAAACCGGCCTCGAGACCGAGCGCGCCGCCCAGGTGCACCTGGAAGCCCTCGACCTGGTTGCCCTCGCCGTCCAGGACCAACTGGCCCTTGAGACCGATGTCCGCGACCTGGATACGGGCGCAGGCGTTCGGGCAGCCGTTGATGTTGATGGTGATCGGCTCTTCGAACTCGGGGATACGGCGCTCGAGTTCGTCGATCAGGGAGACACCGCGCGCCTTGGTCTCGACGATCGCGAGCTTGCAGTACTCGATGCCGGTGCAGGCCATCGTGCCGCGCCGGAAGGTGGAGGGCCTGACTGTCAGGTCGAGTGCCTCAAGGCCCTCCACCAGCGAGTCGATCCGCTCCTGCTCCACGTCGAGCACGATCATCTTCTGTTCGACAGTGGTCCGCAGCCGGCCCGAGCCGTGCGCGGCGGCCAGTTCGGCGATCTTCGTGAGGGTGGCGCCGTCCACCCGGCCCACGCGCGGTGCGAAACCGACGTAGAAGCGGCCGTCCTTCTGCCGGTGCACACCGACGTGGTCGCGCCAGCGGGCGACCGGCTGGTCGGGCGCGGGGCCGTCGACGAGCTTCCGCTTGAGGTAGTCGTCCTCCAGGATCTGGCGGAACTTCTCGACACCCCAGTCGGCGACCAGGAACTTCAGACGGGCGCGGGTGCGCAGCCGCCGGTAGCCGTAGTCGCGGAAGATCGAGATGACGCCCTCGTAGACGTCCGGGACCTCGTCCAGCGGGACCCAGGCGCCCAGGCGCTGGCCGATCTTCGGGTTGGTGGAGAGGCCGCCGCCGACCCAGACGTCGAATCCGGGGCCGTGCTCGGGGTGGTTCACGCCGACGAAGGCGACGTCGTTGATCTCGTGCGCCACGTCGAGCAGCGGCGAGCCGGAGATCGCGGACTTGAACTTGCGGGGCAGGTTCGAGAAGTCCTTGTTGCCGATGATCCGGCGGTGGATCACGTCGATCGCGGGCGTGCCGTCGATGATCTCGTCCTCGGCGATCCCGGCGACGGGCGAGCCGAGGATGACGCGGGGGGTGTCACCGCAGGCCTCGGTGGTGGAGAGTCCGACGGCTTCGAGTCGCTCCCAGATCTCCGGGACGTCCTCGATGCGGATCCAGTGGTACTGCACGTTCTGCCGGTCCGTGAGGTCGGCGGTGCCGCGCGCGAATTCCTGGGAGATCTCGCCGATGACCCGGAGCTGCTCGGTGGTCAGCCGCCCGCCGTCGATACGCACACGCAGCATGAAGTACTTGTCGTCCAGCTCCTCCGGCTCCAGGATCGCGGTCTTGCCGCCGTCGATCCCGGGCTTGCGCTGGGTGTAGAGGCCCCACCAGCGCATCCGGCCGCGCAGGTCGTTGGGGTCGATCGAGTCGAAGCCGCGCTTGGAGTAGATCGTCTCAATGCGTGTCCGCACATTGAGACCGTCGTCGTCCTTCTTGAACTGTTCGTTGCCGTTGAGCGGGGTGAAGTGACCCACGGCCCACTGACCCTCACCGCGGTGACGGCTCACCTTGCGGCGGGGCGCGGCGTCGGGATTCTGCGGGGTGGCGGCCATGGTGAATACGTCCTTCGGGACTGCGGGACAGGAAGGAGAGCGGCCCGGACCTGCTTGTAGGGCGCATACGTGAGTACGCGCGCCGCTTTGCGCAGGGGGAGGCAGACGGGGAAAACCGGCTGTGCCGGGGCTGTCAGCCCGCCGGACAGATGGCGCTGGACATGCGGCCGAGGTCGACGTGCCGCCGACTCACCAAGGCAATCCCAGTTCCAGACATGACGGAAGCGTGTCACGGGGGTCTCGGGACAGTCCACCGTCATCCATCATGTGGACACCCTGGTCCCGGATCGTGAGATGCAGGTGCTGTCGGTCACACGGCCGGGCCCGCACTCCGGTGCTGCCCGTCGACAGCCCGTGGCGCCGCTGGTCAAAGGCGCTCAGACGGTTCGGGCTCCCGGCCAGGGACCGGGTGCGGCCACCTCGGGCTCCTCCGCCACCTTGGTGTCGAAGAGCCTGAATCCGCGCCGCAGGTAGTTGTCCATCGCATGCTCCCCGTCCTTGCTGCAGGTATGCAGCCAGACCCGCTTCGTCTCGGCCCGCCCCGGCAGCCGGCCCGCCAGGTCCCAGGCCCGGGCGACACCGTAGGAGAGGAGGTGCCCGCCGATCCGGCGCCCCCGGAAGGCGGGGATCAGCCCGAAGTAGGCGATCTCCACGACACCGTCGTCCTGGGGGTCGAGCTCGATGTACCCGGCGGGCGTACCCCGGTCGTATGCGACCCAGGTCTCCACGCCCGGCTTCTCCAGGACCTCGCGCCACCGCTCGTACGACCAGGCGAGCCGGTCGGTCCAGAGAATGTCGCCGCCCACGGACGCGTACAGGAACCGGCTGAACTCCGGCGAGGGGACCTCGGCGCGGACGATCCGGACGTCACCGGCGGGCGGGCTCGCGGGGAGCAGATCGGCCGGGGATGTCTGCTCCAGGGACCAGGTGGTCACAGTGAGGGTGCTCATGCGGGCCAGGGAATCACGCGGCACTGCCGCGTCCCAAAACGGCCCCGCCCCGCCCTGAGCTGCGCGGTCCGTGGTCCTGAGCCGCGCGGGTCCGCCGGAGCGGGCCCCTCCTGTCCGCCGGACCGGGCCGCCCGTGTCCGCCGGGCCGCCCGCCGGGAGTGCGGGCTAGTCGAGCGAACTGTCGACCGCGGACAGCGGAACGGCGTACAGCGTCCGCCCCGAGGCGCCATCGTCGGCGGCCGTCCCGGTCAGCGTCCAGAGCTCGCCGGTCTCCTGCCAGTACGACAGGGACGCGGTACGCAGGCCCCAGCAGGCGTGCGACTGGTCCGCGGTGCAGGTGGCGACGTCGGCGCCGTTGTCCGTCTGCCGCCAGAGAGTGCCGTGCTTGCCGTCGCTCGCCGGTGACTGGGCGACGTACCAGTCGGTCTCGCCGCTGCCGGACGGTGTGTGCGAGAGGACCCCGGACACCTCGGACGCCTTGGTCACGTAGACCTCGTCCGCGGCGACCCGGCCCCGGAAACCCGCGGCGAGCAGGCCCGTACGGTCGGTCGCGGTGCTGTACGGGTAACGCCAGACGCGGGCGCGGTCCGAACTGCCGGGGGTGGCCGACTCGGTGGCCACCAGGCTGTCGGGTGCCGAGGTGCGGTCCAGGGAGAGGGATCCGAAACAGGGAACCGACCGGTCGTCGCCCGTGGTACAGGTGCCGCCGGTCAGGTCGTACGAGCCGATGGCGGGCAGCACGTACCGGTAGCCGTCCGCGGAGTATCCGCCGCCGACCTTGCCGATCGCGGCGCTGTTCACGTCGGTTTCGAGGATGCGGCGCAGGTCGAACGCGAGCAGGGCCGTGCCGTTGCGGGCCGTGACGATCAGCTTGTCCTGGTACCAGACCATGCCGCCCAGTCCGGAGCGGACCGCCTCGAAGTCCTTCCCGCCGTCCTCGGGGACGACGAGCAGGGCGTGGCGGTACCTGAGGGAGTGCGGGTCCGTCGCGTCGATGAACGCGACCCGGGCCAGGCCCTCGTCGCGCGTCGGGCCGCCCGTCCGGTGGTCGTCGGCGGCCTGCGGGGTCTCGTGCGTCCAGCCGGCCAGGATCACCCGGCGGTCGCCCCAGGTGCCGTCCGCGTAGGCGTCCCCGGAGGTCGTGACGGACCTCGGCAGCCACTGCGTGGCCGTCGCGTCGGCGCCGTCCCAGCAGTAGGCGCGGGTGGCGGCGGGCTCCACGGGCAGCGCGGCGCGCTCGGAACCGGCGCAGCCGTCCTCGGTGCGCATCGAGTGGTCGGCACTGTCCAGGACGGCGGCGACGCCGACGTTCCCGCCCATACGGCGGGTGAGCGTGTCCAGCGTGCCCGGCGCGACCAGCTTCTCCTGGAGGCCGAACCGCGCGGTCTGCGAGGAGGAGCTGAGCCGGGTCAGCGCGCCCGGACTGCCGCTGCTCGTGGCCTGGGAGGTGCTGATCAGGGTGGCTGCCGCGGTGAGCGCGAGGGCGGTCCCGGCCAGCGTGGCGCGCAGCGCCTGACCCCTCCTACGACGACGATGCCTGCCGCGTTGCTTCATGCGTCCTCCCGAGTCAGGCCAACTACCTCTCGCACTCGGTGCGTTGACGAAGAGGCGGGTGGGGTGGCCTGTCAAGGGATGCTACGGCAGAGACCCGCGGGTCCGGTCAAATACCCCGGAAGACACTGACGAAATACGTCCAGGGTGGAGAATGCGGCCGCGATCGGCCGCCATTCGCCCCGGATGGACGCGCGCGGGTGATCCCGTCCCGCGTCCACGTCACCCTGTCGAGCCGTCGCGTGACGCCCTGTTGTCACCCCGCGGGCTCGCCCCGTGTGCTCACCCGGCGCGCTCACCCGGACGGTGACCCCACGCAACAGGCGTCCACCGGATGCCGCGCTCAACCCGCCCCTTCCGTAACCCACTTGTGAACGCACCCGCGCCGTCCACCCGTTCACAGGGCGACACGCTCCCCTCACCCGCGGCCTCCACCTTCACCTCCACCTCCACCGAACCGCGCCCCCAGCACCGCGGGCGCCGTCGACCGGGGCAACAGCCCGGCCGGGTCGTCCGGGAGGACGACCTCGACGTCGACCTCCTCGCGGAAGCGGTAGGGACGGTGGTCGAAGAGCCCCGTGAGGCGGCGGCGGAGCCGGGACAGTTCGGCGCGGACGGTGACCGTGCGGGTCGGGTCGCCGAAGAGGTCGAGGGCGAGCTGGGCGGCGCTGCGCCCCTGTCGGTGCACGGCCAGCACGTACAGCAGTTCCGCGTGCCGCGGGCTCAGGTCCTGGGACCAACTGCCCGCGGGGCCCGTGACGGTGGCGCACGGCCGTCGCAGGCCGCTGAGGTCGAGGACCACCCGGCTCGCGGGCCCCGGGGGGTCGCCCTCGGTGACCCGGAGCAGCCAGCCGCCGGGCAGTGGTTCCGCGACGCAGCTCCCGAGGGACGGCAGCCAGCAGTGGCCCGCGCCGAAGGAGTTGGGCAGCGGGACCCGGTCGACGGGCGGCATCCCCGTGACGGCCGCGAGCCAGCCGTGCGGGTCCACGACCAGTGCCCTGCCGTCCAGCCGGCACAGGATGGGCGCGGCCACCGCGCGCAGCCGCTCGACCGACGCCAGGTGGCGGGCGCGCAGTTCGCTTTCGGCAAGCCGGCACACCGAGTCGACCAGCGAGAGGATGGCCGGATGGAACGTGCTCCGCGGTCCGCTCACGTCGACGATGCCCAGCAGCCGCCCGTCCCGCGGGTCGTGCACCGGCGCCGCGGCGCAGGTCCAGTTGTGCAGCGTGCGCAGGAAGTGCTCGGCCGAGTGCACCTGTACGGCGGCTCTGGCGGACAGCGCCGTGCCGATCGCGTTGGTGCCCGCGGTGTCCTCGTCCCAGGCGGCGCCCTCGGCCAGACAGATGGAGTCGGCGCGGCGCAGCACACCCGCGTTGCCCTCGCGCCACAGCACCCGGCCCTCCGGATCCGTGACCACCATGATCTGGAGGGAGGCGTCGGTGACCGAGCCGACGCCGCCGCTGAGGACCGGCATCACGTCGGCGAGGGCGGTCGAGTGCCGACGGTGCTCGATCTCGTCCGTGCGCAACAGGACACTGTCCGTGCCCTGCTCCGGATTCATGCCGAATCGTTTCACCCGTTGCCAGGACTGGCCGATAACAGGGCGAGGTGCGATCGCGGAATGTTCACCTCTGACCGTCGCGGCCCAGGTCTCCTGGAGACGCCGGGCGGTCTCGGACGCGTTGAGCGGAGCGAAACGGGCGGGGTTGAACGCTGCCGGGCCGAACGATGTGGTCTTCACTGGGCGCTCCCGAAACCAGTACCGCGTACACGCTGTGACGTCACCGTCACCCCTTATCGTGCCCGCTCTCGACAACGGGCGCGGAGGGTTCGCACAAGGTGCCAAAGGAATGCAACGGTCTGCAACTCTCGCCAACGGTCACAAGTTCCCCTGAAAATGACAGCGGCGCCGCCCGTGCGGCGCCCCTGCTCCTTGAACGGGGCCTGAGAACGAGGGTGGTGCCGTGTCGGCGCGGCACCACCCCCGTATCAGCGGGCCGGAAGAACCGGCCGCCGCGAAGACGTTCAGGACACCGGCCGCGCCCGCTCCACCACCGTGGCCAGATCCAGACTGTGCGGCAAGGTGCCGAAGGCCGAGCCCCAGTCGCCGCCCAGCCGTGAGGCGCAGAACGCGTCGGCGACCTCCGGCGGCGCGTACCGGACCAGCAGCGATCCCTGGAGCACCAGCGCGATCCGCTCGACGAGACGGCGGGCGCGGCCCTCGACGCCCTCCAGATCGGCGAGTTCGGTCAGCAGGTTCTTGATCGCCCCGTCCAGCCGGTGGTCGGCGCCGCGTGCCTGGCCCACCTCGCGCAGATACGCGTCGAGCGCGCCCGGCTCCCGCTGGAGCGCGCGCAGTACGTCCAGCGCCTGGACGTTGCCCGCGCCCTCCCACACCGAGTTGAGCGGCGACTCGCGCAACAGCCTCGGCATGCCGGACTCCTCGACGTACCCGTTGCCCCCCAGACACTCCAGTGCCTCGACCGCCACCGGCGTACACCGTTTGGTCACCCAGTACTTGGCGGCGGGCACCGCGAGCCGCAGAAACGCCCGCTCCCGTTCGCTCCCGTCGTCGTAGGCGGCCGCCAGCCGCAGCGCGAGCGCCGTCGCGGCCTCGGACTCCAGGGCCATATCGGCCAGCACGTTCCGCATCAGCGGCTTGTCGACGAGTTTGCCGCCGAACGCCTCGCGGTGGGCGGCGTGGTGCACGGCCTGTGCGACGGCCTGCCGCATCAGGGCGGCCGAACCGAGCACACAGTCAAGGCGGGTGGCCGCGACCATCTCGATGATGGTGCGCACCCCGCGCCCCTCGTCCCCGACCCGGCGCGCCCAGGTCCCGTCGAACTCGACCTCGCTCGACGCGTTCGACCTGTTGCCGAGCTTGTCCTTGAGCCGCTGGATACGGAAGACGTTGCGCGTGCCGTCCGCCAGCACCCGCGGCACCAGGAAGCACGTCAGCCCCTGGGGCGCCTGCGCCAGCACCAGGAAACCGTCCGACATCGGCGCCGAACAGAACCACTTGTGGCCCGTCAGCTCGTACGTCCCGTCCTCGGCGAGCGGCCGTGCCTCCGTCGTGTTGGCGCGTACATCGCTGCCGCCCTGCTTCTCGGTCATGCCCATGCCGAAGAGCGCGCCGGGCTTCCGCGCGGCCGGGACCAGCTCCTGGTCGTAGATGGTGGAGGTCAGCCGCGGCTCCCACTCGGCGGCCAGCGCCGGGTCGGTGCGCAGCGCGGGCACCGCCGCGTGGGTCATCGACAGCGGGCACCCGTTGCCCGCCTCGACCTGCGTCCAGATCACGAAACCTGCGGCGCGTCGCACATGCCCGCCGGGCCGCGACCACGCCGACGTCAGCCCGGCCGACACGCCCTTGCCGAGGAGCCGGTGCCAGGACGGATGGAACTCGACCTCGTCGATCCGGTGGCCGTAACGGTCGTGAGTGCGCAGCTTGGGCGGGTTCTCGTTGGCCTGGACGCCCCACTCCTGTACCTGGGCCGATCCCGAGGTGAGCCCGAGCGCCGAGAGGTCCCCGCGCGCCTCGTCGAGGAGCGCCGGATCGAGATGTCGCTCGACCGCCTCCACAAGAGCTCGGTCGGCGGCGAATACGTCATATCCGACCAGCGGCGGAGGCTGGTTGGTCACGGTGTGGGTGGTGGCTGCCATACAGCTACGGTAAGGATGTGCACCAGGCAAAAGAAACACCTGAACGGCCTCCCACGGGTCGTCTTCACCGCGCCAGAGCGCTCTACCGGAACGTGTCGAAGCGCAGGACCGCCTGGCTGCTGCTCAAGGACACGGTCAACTCGTGCATGGAGTACCGGATCCTGGGTCTGGCGGCGGAGGCGGCGTTCTTCACCCTGCTCTCCGTGCCACCACTGCTGCTGAGCATGATCGGCCTGCTCGGCTACGTGGACGACTGGACCGGCGCGGACACCATCGCCAGCCTGGAGAACAACATCCTGGAGGCGGCCCGCACAGTCCTCTCCGACAAGGGTGTGCACGACATCGCCGAGCCGATCCTGCACGACGTGATGAAGGGCGGCCGCCCCGACGTCATCTCGCTCGGTTTCCTCTTCGCCCTGTGGTCGGGCTCGCGCGCGGTGAACGTCTTCATCGACACGATCACCGTGATGTACGGCCTCGACGGCACCCGCGGGATCGTGAAGACCCGCATCATGTCGTTCCTGCTCTTCATCGTGGCCCTGCTGATCGGCTCGATCGCGCTGCCGCTGATGGTGGCGGGCCCGGACGCGGTCGTGAACATCGTGCCGTGGTCCGAGACGCTCGTGCAGATCCTGTACTGGCCTGTCGTCATCGTCCTGGGAGTCGTCTTCCTGACGACGCTGTACCACGTGTCAGTGCCGGTGCGCTCCCCGTGGGTGGAGGACGTGCCGGGCGCCCTGGTGGCCCTCGCCATGTGGGTCCTCGGCAGCCTCCTGCTCCGCATCTACCTGACCAACACGGTCGAGGGCCCCACCATCTACGGCTCGCTCGCCGCGCCCGTCGCCGTCCTGCTGTGGATCGGCGTGTCCGCGTTCGCGGTCCTGGTCGGCGCCGCCGTCAACGCCGCCATCGACCGGGTCTGGCCGGCCGCCGCCACGGCCGCGGCCCGAGCCAACAACGAACGCCTGCGCCAGGCCCAGGTCGCCGAGTACGTCGCCCGCGTCGCCGCGTCCCGCTCCTACGACGGCGAGTCCGAGGACTCCGACGACCCGGACATGCCCTCCGAGTTCCCGGAGCGCTGGTCCCGCTTCCTCCCCCCGGAGGACGTGACGTCCCGGCTCCGGACCCATGTGAAGAGCACGCATCACCAGCAGCACAAGAACGGGGACGCGCCGCCGCCGGGGGAGTGACACCGCGGCGGGAACGCTCAGGCCTTCCAGACCCCGGCGGCCGCGGCCTCCCTGACGAAGTCCGTGAACTCCCGCGGCGCGCGCCCCAGGACCTGCTGGACACCGTCCGTGAGGTGCGCGTTGCGGCCGTCGAGGAGCCCCTCGAAGACCTCGACGAGGAGTTCGACCTCCTGGGGCGGCACCCCGAACCCGGCCAGGATGTCGCCGTACCGGCGCGCCGACACCGGGGTGTACGTCAGCTCGGCGCCCGTCGCCGCCGAGATCTCCGCGACCGCCTCCCGGAACGTCAGCAGCCGCGCCCCGGTGAGCGTGAGGTCCTGCCCGACGTACCGGTCTCCCGAGGTCAGCGCGGCCACCACCACGTCCGCGATGTCCCGTACGTCGACGAAGGGCTCCCGCACCTCACCGGCCGGGAACACCAGCTCCCCGTGGACCAGCCCCTCCACCAGCGGACCCTCACTGAAGTTCTGCGCGAACCACGCCGCCCGTACGACCGTCCAGTCCGCCCCCGACGTCCTGAGCGCCTCCTCGGTCGGCCGGGCCCGCTCCTCGCCCCGCGCCGACAGCAGCACGAGCCGCCGTACGCCCAGCGCGACGGCCTCCCGCGCGAGGGCGCCGACCGCCTCGGTGGCCGCCGGGGAGCCGACGTCCGTGGGATACGCGAGATAGGCCGCGTCGGCGCCGCGCAGAGCGTCCGCCCACGTCGAGCGGTCCGCCCAGTCGAAGCGGGTGCCCTGCGAGCGGGACGCCGCCCGCACCGTGAGTCCGGCCGCCCGCGCGGCCTCCGCGACCCGGCTGCCCGTACGCCCGGTGGCCCCGGTGACCAGTACCGTCATGTCCTTCGTACCTGCCGTGTTCTCCGTCATGACGCCAGTGAACTTCCGTGCGCGGCGAGGAACCATCGCTGAACCGCTCATTCCCATATGTGCGCGTCTAGGCTTGCTCCATGGATGCTCTCGCAGGCCTGCTGGAGGGCCCACGCGCCCGTGGCGCCTTCATGATCCGTGCGTGCTTCGACCCGCCCTGGAGCATCCGCATCGAGGACCGCGCCCCTCTGACGATCATGCTGCTGGTGCGCGGTGACGCGTGGATCACGGGGGACGACGGAGAGCGGACGCGGCTGGGCGCCGGCGACGTCGCGATCGCGCGTGGCCCGGACCCGTACACCGTCGCCGACACTCCCGGGACGGTCCCGCAGGCGGTGATCCTGCCGGGCGGCGAGTGCAGTTACCCCGACGGCCGCCCTCTCAGGGGTCACTGGGACCTCGGCGTGCGCAGCTGGGGCGACCGGCTCGACGGGGCCGCGGTGATGCTGATCGGGACGTACATGATGCAGGGGGAGATCAGCGGCAGGCTGCTCGACGCCCTGCCGCCGGTGCTCACGCTGCCCGCGGACGTGTGGGACTGCGCGCTCACCGACATCCTCGCCGAGGAGATCGTCCGCGACGAGCCCGGCCAGGAGGTCGTCCTCGACCGCCTGCTCGACCTGCTGGTCATCGCCGCGCTGCGGGCCTGGTTCTCGCGCCCCGAGGCCGAGGCCCCCGCCTGGTACGTGGCACTCGCCGACCCCGTGGTGGGCCGGGTGCTGCGGCTGGTGCAGGACGACCCGGCCCACCCCTGGACGGTCGCGAGCCTCGCCGCCAAGGCCGGTGTCTCGCGCGCCGCGCTCGCCCGCCGCTTCAGCGACCTCGTCGGCGAACCCCCGATGACCTACCTGACCGGCTGGCGGCTCGCCCTCGCCGCCGACCGGCTGCGCGACACCGAGGAGACCATCGGCGCGATAGCCCGCCAGGTCGGCTACGGCAGCGCCTTCGCCCTCTCCAGCGCCTTCAAGCGGGTGTACGGCGTCAGCCCGCAGGAGCACCGGACACGAGCGGCGTAGCCTGTCGTACATGTCCGCCGAGCGCCTTCCGACAGCCTCCGGATACGCCGAGAGGCCGTCCCGGCTGACCGGCGCGGTGGTGTGGACGAACACCCCGGCCGCGTCCGGAGCGCGGCCCGTGCTGCCCGACGGGTGCATGGACCTGCTGTGGACCGAGGGGCGGCTGCTGGTCGCGGGTCCCGACACCCGTGCGTACGACCCCGGCGGCGCCTCCGGCCGCTGGGCGGGCGTCCGCTTCTTCCCCGGGACCGCGCCCGCGTTCCTCGGCGTACCGGCCCACGAACTTCTCGACCGGCGTGTGGAGCTGGCCGATCTGTGGGCCGCCCCGGAGGTACGGCGTCTCACCGCGCGCGTCGACTCCGCCGCCGACCCGGCCGACGCGCTCGAAGAGGTGGCGCTGGGCCGGGCGGCGGAGTCGGAGCCCGTCGACCCGCTGCTGCGGGAGGTCGTCGCGGCGCTGGACGCGGGCCGCCCGGTGTCCGCCGTGGCCGACGAACTCGGCCTCGGCGCCCGCCAGTTGCACCGCCGCTCACTGGCCGCGTTCGGGTACGGCCCCAAGACACTCGCCCGCGTACTGCGGCTCCAGCGGGCGCTGGCCCTCGCGCGGAGCGGCGTGCCCTTCGTGGACACCGCCGCTCGGGCGGGGTACGCGGATCAGCCCCATCTGGCCCGGGACGTAAGGGAGTTGGCGGGCGCGCCGCTGGGTGAGCTGCTGGCCCGCGGTTAGTGCGAGCCGCTACTCGGCCTGCGGCAGCCGGGCGAACAGGTCGACGCCGTTGCCGTCCGGGTCCAGGACGACCGCGTACCGCATGCCCCAGACGGCGTCCCACGGCTTCAGTTCGCCGTGGTGTCCGGCGCCGACGAGCTCCTCGTACACGGAGTCGACCTCGGCCGGACTGTCGCAGAGGAAGGCGAGGGAGACCCGCCCGCCGTCGGACGAGGGGCGGTACCCGGCGTGGAAGGAACGGATCACCTCGTCGGTGTCGAGGGCGAGCCGCAGTCCGCCGGGGAGTTCGGTCTCGACGTGCGGCTGGTCCTCGGAGCCGTCCGGGAAGGTGAGGCCGAGGCGGCGGTAGAAGGCCAGGGAGGCGGCCATGTCGGAGACGGCGATGCCGATCAGATCGAAACGTGGAGTCATACGGCCACCGTAGGCGGGGCGCGTGCGGCGGGTCTTGAACGAATCGGACGTGCCCGAGCACCTGGATCTGTGCGTGGCCTGGGAAACGCCTGTGCGAGTGCGGCAGGATGATCCCATGATCCGAACTGTGCGTGCGCTGCTTTTGGCGCTGCTGCTCCCCGTGCTGCTCGCCGGCTGCGGCACGGAGAAGGCGGGCACCGGGACGACCGACCCCGGTCCCGCCGGTCCCGACCGGACCGAACTCGACGCCCGCGTCCGGGCGTCGCAGATCGCGCCCGAGCTGGTGTACGTCACCGAGGCGGCGGGCTTCACCGTGGCCCAGCAGTCGGTGGGGGTGTACGGGGGCGACGGTTTCTCCGCCGCGTACTGGTCCCAGGAGACCGGCGGTCAGATCCAGCTCTACTCGGACCGGGGCACGATGACGGCGCAGAGCTGCGCGGAGCCGTCCCCCGGCGCGCACGCCGACTGCGAGCGGGACGGGCCCCGCTGGTACCGCACCGGGAGCGGGCAGCACGAGTACCTGCTGCCCGAGAAGGGGGACGTCGTCGTCCGGCTGGTCGCGGACTCGGCCACGGTCGACCGCGCCGTCCTCCTCGACGCCGCGAAGGCGGTCCATCGCCCGGGGAACGTCGAACTGGCCGCCCTCTTCCCGACTCCCGCTCCGGCCGCCACCGCACCGGTCGAGCGCGGCGACCTTCCGCCGGTGGGGGACGGGGCGCCCGACAACGGGGTGGGGACGAGCGGTTGAGGGCAGCCCGGACGGCTGTCGTAGGCTCGGCTTCATGACCACCCGCGTACTCGTCCACACCCGGACCACCGCCTACCGCCACGAGTCCATCCCGGACGCCGTCGCCGCCGTACGGGCCCTGGGCGAGGCGCACGGCTTCGGCGTCGACGCCACCGAGGACCCGGGCGCGTTCGAGGCGCCCCTCGACCCGTACGCGGCCGTCGTCTTCCTCTCCACCAGCGGGGACGTGCTGACGCCGAAGGGCCGCACCCGGCTCGCGGCGTACGTCGATGGCGGCGGCGGGTTCGTCGGCGTGCACGCCGCGGCCTGCACCGAGTACGACTGGCCGTACTACGGCGAAATGCTCGGAGCGTGGTTCGACCGGCATCCCCGACTCCAGCCGGGCAAGGCCGTGGTGGAGGACCGTACCCACCCGGCCACCCGACACCTGCCGCCCGTCTGGGAGTTCACCGACGAGTGGTACGACTTCCGGGTCAACCCGCGCGGTGCGGTGCGCGTTCTCGCCTCCGCCGACGAGTCGTCGTACGAAGGCGGGGGCATGGGCGCGGACCATCCGCTGGTGTGGTGCCGTGAGCAGGGTGCCGGGCGGGTCTTCTACACCGCGCTCGGCCACGCGTCCGAGGCCTACGAGGACCCGGACTTCCGGGCGCACCTGCTGGGCGGCATCACCTGGGCGGCCGGGGTCTGACCGGCACCGGGCCCGTGCTGGACCGTTCCACCAGGAGGGTCGACAACTCCGTACGCCTTCCCTCGGGTTGGTCGCCCGCCATCATCCGCACCAGCAGGCGCAGCGCCGTCGCAGCCATCTCGGACAGCGGCTGGCGCACGGTGGTGAGCGCCGGGCTCAGCCAGCGGGCCTCGGGAAGGTCGTCGAAGCCGACCACGCTGAAGTCGTCGGGGACGGTCAACCTCCGCTCGGCCAGGGCCCGGTAGACGCCGAGCGCCATCGCGTCGGAGCAGACGAAGACGGCGGTCGGCGGGTCGGGGAGGTCGAGGAGTTCGAGCGTGCGGAGGTGCGCGTCGGCCTCGCCGAAACCGCCGTGGCGCACGTACTCGGGGTGGACAGGGACTCCCGCCGAGGCGAGGGCCGAGCGGTAGCCGGCGATCCGGTCGCCGACGCACATCCTGCGGCGCCGGCCGCCGATGACGGCGATGCGCCGATGGCCGAGCGCGAGCAGGTGCTCCGTGGCGAGCAGCCCGCCCTGCCAGTTGGCCGCGCCCACCGACACGACGCCCGCGGGCGGTTCGTGCACCGGGTCGATCATCACGTACGGGATGCGGTGCCGGCTGAGCGAGGCGTACTGCGAGGGGGTCAGCCCGGCCAGGTTGACCAGCACGCCCGACGAGCCGCGCTGGGTGAGCTTGTCCAGCCAGCCCCGGTCGGGACGGCCGCCCCGGGAGCGGGAGAGGCCGGCGGAGACCACCACCTCAAGGCCCGCGTCGTGCGCCGCCTGCTCGACGCCGTGCAGCACCGGCCCCGACCAGGAGCTGTCCAGCGAGTGCACCACGAGATCGACCAGGCCCGGGGCCTTCGACGCCTCGCCGCGGGGTCTACGGACGTAGCCGAGGCGGTCGAGGGCCTCGGTGACGCGCTGGCGGGTCTCGGGGGCCACGTCCTCGCGGCCGTTGACCACCTTCGACGCCGTCGGCACGGACACCCCGGCCTCACGTGCGACGACCGACAGAGTCGGCCCGCCCGCGCCTCCCGTACGGACCATGGAGCCCACCCCTCCGGCCCGCCCGAGGGCTCGCCGATACGGCCGCGAGGGCCATCGAAAGATTCGCGCACGGCTGCCCACGCGACGGAGTCCCCGACCGCGTAGCAAGCGCTTCCTAAGGTAGGTCGGGCTCAACTCGGCGTGAAGAAGCGGGGGTTCATGGAATCAGCCGAACCGGAGCGCGGACCGGGACGCGGTTCGGGGCCGCACTCGGCGCCGCACTCGGGACGGTTCGGCGCCGCTGGCGGACATGTGGCGGCTCGAAAGGGAACCCTTTCGGACCCGCGACCGGGCGCGACGGGGCGCGACGGGACCGAAAGGGACCGGGGAAGGAAACCGGGGAAGGAGACCGGACGCGGAGTCGATGGCGGACGGCGAATTCTTCGTCCGAAATGCACGCGATGGGGGCGCCGGGGGTGATGTGATTCCCGGACCTGAGCGGTTCAGGTTCAGGTTCAGGTTCAGGCACCGGAGAGGAGCTGGTGGTCGGATGACTGTGGACGCGGTGGATCCCGTGGTCGGCACCCCGTACGGAGCGGTGCGCGGCAGGTTCGAGAACGGCATCGCCGTCTTCCGCGGCATCCCGTACGCCGCACCGCCGTTCGGCCCCCGCCGCTTCCGGCCCCCGGAGCCGCCCGAGCCCTGGGACGGCGTACGCGACGCGGGTGCCTTCGGCGCGACCCCGCCGCAGCCGCCGTACTCCGAGGCGTTCGCCAAGCTCCTCGCCGACCCCGTCGTGCCCGGCGACGACTGTCTCAACCTGAACGTGTGGACACCCGAGCCGGGCACCGGCGCCCGCCTTCCCGTCATGGTGTGGATCCACGGCGGGGCGCTGACCCGGGGCTCCTCGGCCGTGCCCGTCTACGACGGAAGCCGCTTCGCCCGCGACGGCGTCGTCCTGGTGTCCCTCAACTACCGTCTGGGCGTGGAGGGTTACGGCCTCTTCCCGGACGTGCCCGCCAACGCCGGGCTGCGTGACCAGCTCGCCGCGCTGGAGTGGGTGCGCGAGTCGATCGCGGAGTTCGGCGGCGACCCCGACCGGGTGACCGTCTTCGGGGAGTCGGCCGGGGCCATCAGCGTCGGGGCGCTGCTGGCCGGTCCGCGCGCCGAGGGTCTCTTCCACCGGGCCGTCCTGCAGAGCGGGCCGCCCGAGGCGAGCGACCGGGACAAGGTGCGCCGGATGGTGCGCAGGATGGCCACCCGGCTGAGGATCCCGGCGACGGCGCGGGCGTTCGCCGCCGTCGACCGCGATCTGCTGCTGCGCACCCAGGCCGAGGTGGGCAGGCGCAGCAGCCCGGTGCTCGGCGGGCCCGCCTTCGGCATCGTCGTCGACGGCGACATCGTGCCGCGCGACCCGCTGGAGGCCCTCGTCGAGGGCGGCGCCGCGCCCGGCGTGAGCCTGCTCATGGGCTGGACCAGTGAGGAGCACCGGCTGTGGCTGGTGCCCGGCGGTCTTCTGGAGCGTATCGACCGGCTCGGCCCGGTCGCCCTGGCCGGTGCCATGGCCCGTTGTCACTGCGGCCACGAGGTGCCCCGCGGCTACCGGGCGGTCCACCCGGAGGCGGGCACGGCCGACCTGGTCGGCCAACTGGTCGCCGACCACCTGCTCAGGGTCCCGCTGCACCGCCTCGCCGACGCCCGATCCCCCTCGTACGTATACGAGTTCACCTGGCCCTCGAACGTTCCGGGGCTCGGCGCCTGCCACGCCCTGGAGCTCGGGTTCGTCTTCGACACCGTCGACATGCCGGAGTCGGCGCGGCTCGCGGGCGAGGGAGCGCCGCAGGAGCTGGCCGACTGGATGCACGCGGCGTGGGTGCGGTTCGCGGTCGAGGGCGACCCGGGCTGGGCCGCCTGGGACGCCTCGCACCCGGTGCGGATCTTCGGCTCCGGGGAGCCGCACACCGTCCACGGGCCGCGCGACCGCGAACTCGCCCTGTGGACCGCCGACTCAAGACGCCCGCCGTCCACGGAGCCCACCCCGGCGGCCCTCCCCGCCGCCGGTTCCCGCAATCGAGCCACGGCCCTACAGTCGGCCGTACGCCGCTTCCGGGGGCCGGGGGGAGCGGCGCGGCCGTGACTTCGGTGCGGGCCTTGACCCGGGACGGGTGGGTGGGCGGGGTTGCCGCGGTTGGTTGGTGTCGGGCATAGCCTGCTGCCGTTCCCTTGGCTGGGTGGCGTCAGTTGGAGGTGGTTGCCGCGTCCCCTCGGTCGGCAACTGCGGCTGGGCAGGCGTGGTCGCTGCGGTCGACGGCCAGGTGGGACTGGGTGGGCTGTGTCTCCTCGGCAGGCAGACGGACGGGCGCTCCTGCCGCGGTCGGCTGGCGTCAGTTGGAGGTGACTGCCGCGTCCCCTCGGCCGGCAACTGCGGCTGGGCAGGCGTGGTCGCCGCGGTCGGCGGCCAGGGCGGGACCGGGTGGACTGTGCCTCGTCGGCCGGTAGCCCGGCGGGCCCCGCTGTGGCTGGCTGACGTCAGTTGGAGGTGGCTGCCGTCTCCTCGGCCGACAAGCGCAGCTGGGCAGGCCCGGTTGCCGCGGTCGATGCCGGGGCTGGTCGGACTAGGTCTCCTCGGCTGGCAGCAGGGCGGGCGCCCTCGCGGTGGCTGGCTCACGTCAGTTGGAGGTGGCTGCCGCGTTCCCGCGACCGATAATGGCGGCTGGGCAGGCGCGGATACTGCGGTCGATGCCGGGGCTGGTCGGACTATGTCTCCCCGGTCGGCAGCCGGGCGGGCGCTCTCGCTGTGGCTGGTTGGCGTCAGTTGGGGGTGGCTGCCGTCCCCTCCGCCGACGGTCGCGGCTGGGCGCGCGGTCGCTGCGGTTGGCGCCGAGCCGGGCGGGTATCCCCCCGCCGCGGCCGGCTGGCCTCCGGCGGAGGCCGCTGCCGTCGCCCCGGCCGGCTGCCGGGGTTGGGCGGCGGCCGGTGCCGCGATCGGCTGGTGTCAGGCGGAGGTTGCCGCTGCCTCCTCGGCCGACAGGCGGGGGCGGGTGGGGGTGGCCTTCAGGCGGGCGGTGGCCGGGGTGGTGGAGACCGGGTCGGCGGGGCGTCGGGTGTGCCAGTCGGTGACTGCCTGATAGGCGGCGGCCACTTCCAACAGCCGTTCCTCCTCGTAGGGTTGACCGCCGAGGATCGCACCGACCGGCACTCCGGACGCGTCGAAGCCGATCGGGAAGGCGATCTCGGGCAGCCCGAGGATGTCGAACGGCACCGGCCCGGTCTGCAGGAGCACGTCGCAGCGGCCCATGACCCCGTCCAGGACCTCCCGCAGCAGATGGTTCTTGGCCCGCTGAGCGGTGATCCACTCGTCACCGGACAGCATCAGCCCCTGGAGCCAACTCAGCAGCGAAACCCCGAACTTGGTCGGGTCGGCGCGAAGCCAGTGCCGGAAGGGCTCGGTGCGTTCGGCGAGCCGGGCCGCGTTGAAGGTGCCGGTCAGCGTCGCCCAGTCGGCGGGATAGGTGACGTCGACCAGGGTGACGCCCGAGATCGCGTCGAGCTTGTCGAGGAGCGCGCCGCGCAACTCCTTCTGCGCGCCCAGGAAGTCGGCCGGCACCCCGATCCGGGTGGCACGGCGCACCCGTACCGCACCACCGCGCGAGACGACGGGTGTCGCGGACCGGATCAGGTCGGGCACGGCCGGCAGCCCGAGCGTGCGCGGGTCCTGGGCGTCAGGGCCCGCCATGACCTGGAGCATGAGCGCCGCGTCCATGGCGTCACGGGCGAGCGGGCCGGCGTGGTCGCGGGTGAAGGAGAGCGGGATGACGCCGTGGATGGACACCCGGCCCATGGTGGGCTTCAGCCCTGTCAGGTTCTGCTGGTTGGACGGCAGCACGATGGAGCCGCCGGTCTGCGTGCCGATCGAGGAGGACGCGAGACGTCCGGCCACCGAGCAGGCGGGCCCGGTCGAGGAGCCGCCCGGATCGACCCCCGGATCCTCGGGCGTCCAGGCGTTGACCGTGGTCACCGTCCCGTTCGGCAGCGTCGCCCGGGTCGTGGCGAGCGGACCCATCTGCCCCTTGCCCAGGACGATGCCGCCGGCCGCCTTCAGCCGGGCCACGGCCGTGGCGTCCTCGTCGGGCACGAAGTCCTCGAAGATAAGGGAGTTGCAGCGCGTCGGCACACCCTTGGTGAAGTAGTTGTCCTTGATGCACAGGGGGATTCCGCGCAGCACGCCACCGGTGCCCCGCCCTCGGTCTGCCTTCCGGGCCGCCGCGAGCGCCGCGTCGCCGGTCACTTCGGCGTACGCCTGGTAGGTGGTGTCGTACCGCTCGATCCGCTCCAGGTATGCCTCGGTCAGCGTCGCCGACGTCAGTTTCCCGCGCCGCATCAGGACGACGGCCTCGGCGAGAGTGGCCTCGGAGGGGTCCCGCCGGGCGGCCTCGCGTACGTCGATGTCGGGGACGCGGGGCGTGCCGGCCGAGGCCGCGCTCGCGGGAGCGGCGCCGTGCAGTGCGAGTCCGCTCGCCACCGCCGCCGAACTCGCCAGGAAGACACGTCTGTTGAGGGCACGGCTCATCGGTCGGCCGCCTTACCGGTCCAGGCCTCGGTGATGGACGGGTAGATGAGGGGCGGCGAGGCCTGCTGCGCGTACGCGGGGCTGTCCGCGGGCGGGGTCCACCCGGATATCGCACCCGGGGTGGACGCCACGAACGACCGCAGCGAGGTGAGCACTTGGGCCCGTGTCGGCACCCCCGTCCCGGCGTCGAACGTCTCGGGAAGCAGGGAGAGATCGAAACCCGCCAGTTTGAGGCGGGTCCGTACGTAGGTGTCCAGTTCTTCGGCGGTGGGCTCGCTCAAGGGGTTCTCCCAGGTCGGCTCGTGATCGGCTGACGAGTACGGGGACTTCATCACCTGTCCGTGAAGTCCTCATTGAGCCCGTGATTCACCGGAGTTACGCCAACCTCAGCGCACCCTCAGTCCCCGACCGCCTCGTGGATCTTCGCGATCGCGGCCGGTCCCACCCGGCAGCACCCTCCGATCAGCCGCGCCCCGCCCCGGTGCCACCCCTCGACCCGCGCCGCCGCGAACGTGGACTCTCCGCTCCAGGCCCGTGCCCGCGCGTCCCACACCTCGCCGCTGTTCGGATAGACGACGACCGGCTTCCCGGTCACCCGCGCGGCGGTCTCGACCGCCGCGTCCACGTCCTGCGGGGCGCAGCAGTTCACGCCGACCGCGATGACCTCGTCGGCGTCGGCGGCCGGCGCGAAGGCCTCCGCCAGCGGCTGTCCGGCCCGCGTCCGGTCACCGGCGACGCTGTACGAAAGCCACGCCGGTACGCCGAGCCCGCGCACCGCCCGCAGCAGCGCCCTCGCCTCGTCGGTGTCCGGCACGGTCTCCAGGGCCAGCACGTCGGGAGCGGCGGCGGCCAGCACCTCCAGGCGCGGCCGGTGGAACCGCTCCAGCTCGTCGACGCTCAGCCCGTACCGCCCCCGGTACTCCGAGCCGTCCGCCAGCATCGCCCCGTACGGTCCGGCCGACGCGGCCACCCACAGCGGTCGGGTGACGCCCTTCGCGTGTGCGCGACGAGCCGCCTCACGCGCCAACTCGACACTACGAGCGAGGAGTTCGGCCGCCCGCTCGTGCGGGATCCCGTGCTTGGCGAATCCCTCGAACGTGGCCTGATAGCTGGAGGTGATCGCCACGTCCGCGCCGGCCTCGTAGTAGGCGAGGTGGGCCTCGACGATCGCCTCCGGCCGCTCCGCGAGCAGCCGCGCCGACCACAGCTCGTCGCTCAGGTCGTGCCCGGCCGATTCGAGCTGGTTGGACATGCCGCCGTCGAGGACGAGCGTGCCGGTGGTGAGAGCGGCGGCGAAGGTGCCGGTACTGCCGCTGTTGCCGGTGGTGTCGCTGGTCATGTCACGACGCTAGTCGAAGCGGATCCGAACGCCCCGGGATGTCCACCTAATGGGCATTGCGTCCCGTCGGCTCCGGAGGTCCGGGCACTGTCGCGAGGGTGCCGTGACGGACCACCGGCCGCTCGTCGTCCACGCGGACTCCCCATTGGATACGCGTTCTCCTACGGCGATGTGCGCCCGGAAGGGGAGTTGGGACGCCTCGGGGGCGGCGCACGACGGCGATCCGGGCAACTCCGCAGTGACCGTGGGCTCCTGAGCAGCCGTCGACGCGGGGCCGCCGCGGTCCCGGACGCGCCGGTGGACGGGCGAGGGACGCCTGTCCACGCCGAGCGGAACGCGTAACTCCGGTGACTCGTGTAGCTGTTGCCGTCGCAACATCCGGAATGGAGAGTGCGGGTCGATACACCGACCACAGGCCATCGGACCGGAGGCGCCCCGTGTGCGACCTGCACGACTCCAGCGACCACGACCACGCGATACAGACGGCCGACGGGCTCAGCCGTCGCAGAATCATGCAGGTACTCGGGGCCGCGGGGATCGCCACCACCGTGATGGCCGCGACCGTGGATCCGGCCATGGCGGCCACCTCCGACGAGGCGGCAGGACTCGTCGAGGCCGACGCGACCGCCTACGCCCCGCCCCAGGGGCTGGCCGAGGACTCGGCCGCCAAGCGGACCGCACTCAGCTGGATCGACCAGAACGCCTCCCGGATCACCGCGCTGAACGACGAGATCTGGGAGCACGCCGAGCTGAGCCTGCGGGAGTGGAACTCCTCCCTCGCCGAGGCCGACTTCCTGCGCAAGGCGGGCTTCGACGTCAAGTTCGGCACGGCTGGCTTCCCGACCGCCTTCACCGCCACCTACACCCGGGGCAAGGGCGGGCCGGTCATCGGTTTCAGCGGCGAGTACGACGCGCTGCCCGGCCTCTCCCAGAACAAGGGCGTGGGCGAGCACGACCCGAAGGTGTACATCCACGACCCCTTCGCCCCCGGCTACGGCCCGGGTCACGGTTGCGGACACTGCTCCCTGGGGACCGCCGCCGCGGCCGCGGCCGCCGCCGTCGCTGAAGCGGCCAGGCGCCACAAGCTCGACGTCACCGTGAAGTTCTTCGGTTCCACCGCCGAGGAGCAGCTGATCGGAAAGACGTACGCCGTCAGCAAGGGCGTATACGAAGGGCTCGACGCGTTCCTCGACTGGCACCCCTCCCCTGGAACCGGCACAGGTTGGGGCACCACCAACGCGATGACGGCCGTCACCTTCACCTTCCTCGGGGTGGCCGGGCACGGGGGCACCCCGCTGGGCAACAAGAGCGCGCTGGACGCGGCCGTGATGATGGCGACCATGTCGGAGTTCCTCCGCGAGGAGAGCATGGCCCCGTCCGCCCGGCTGCACTGGGTGATCAACAACGGCGGCGACATCCCCAACGTGACACCGGAGATAGCGGAGATCTCCTACTACGTGCGCGAGGGGAGCGTCGCCCGCGTCACCTCGCTGCTCGACAAGGTCATCGCTGTCTCGAAGGCCGCGGCGACCGCCAGTAACACCTCGGTGCAGCACAGGATCACCTCGGCGTGCTGGAACCAGCTCCCGTCCAAGGCCTTCGCCGAGCTGATGTACGACAACATGCGGCAGATCGGGCCGCCGGTCTTCTCGGCGGACGCCCAGCGGCTGGCCAAGCAGCTCCAGGCCTCGCTGGGGCTTCCGGAGTACGGCCTGCACGCCAGTGTCGGCGAGCTGGCGCCGCCCAACCCGCTCTTCCTGGGCGGCGGTTCCACCGATGTGGCCGACATCAGCTGGCAGGTGCCGACGGTCTCGATGGGAGTGGCCCTGGCACCCATCGGGTCGAAGATGCACACCTGGTCGACCGCCTCCTGCGCGGGATCGTCACCCGCCCACGCGGCGATCAAAACGGCGGCAGCCTATCTGGCCGCGACCGCCGTCGACCTCCTGGTGAAGCCGGAGCTTCTTCGGGGCATCAAGGCGGAGTTCGAACAGCGGACCAAGGGCCTGACTTGGAAGACCGCGCTGCCGGAGGGCTACGAGCCCCCGATGTACGAGCCGCCGGCCTGGTTCCTGAAGAAGACCGGGCAGCACTGGCCGCCGAAGAACATCACCTGGCCGCCGCGCCGGGTCGTCAGCAAGGAGAAGTTCGCGTCCCTCGGGCCGGCGCTGGAGCCGCAGGTCTGAGCAGGGCCTTCCCGCTTCCACGGCCACGTGCCGGACAGCGATGGCCGACCCACCGGTGCGGGCCCGCCCTCAGCCAGGGCGGGCCCGCACCGCAGGGGCGCCGGGGCGAGGGCGTCCCTCCGGTGGCCCGGTATCACCGCGTGCATGGCGTCGCGCGGCGGACGGCAATATGACGACAGGGCCTAGCCTTGAGTCATGCTCCGCGACACGTTCGACGAGGACGCCGAACTCTACGACCGTGCCCGGCCCGCCTACCCGGCCCCGCTGGTCGAGGCGCTGGTCGCCGTGGCAGGGCTGACTCCGGACAGCCGCGTCCTCGAGGTGGGTCCCGGGACCGGCCAGCTCACCGTTCCGCTGGCGCGGCTGGGCTGCCGGATCACGGCCGTCGAGCTGGGACCCGCGCTCGCGGCGGTCACCCGGCGCAACCTGCGGCCCTTCCCGAACGCCCGCGTCGAACTGTCGGCCTTCGAGGAGTGGAGCCTCCCGCCGGAGCCCTTCGACCTGGTGGTGAGCGCCACCGCCTTCCACTGGATCGACCCGGCGGTACGAGTCCCCAAGGCGACGGACGCCCTCGCCCCGGGCGGCATCCTTGCCCTCGTCACCACCAGGCATGTGGCGGGCGGCAGTTGGGACCAGGACTTCTGCGACCGGATCCAACGCTGCTACGAACGCTGGGACCCCGCCACCACTCCGGGCCTGCGCATGCCGGACGAGTCCGACCTCATCCCCGACACCGGCGAACTGGACCGCTCCGACCGGCTCGACACGGTGCGGACCCGGCGCTTCGGCCAGGAGATCACGTACTCCGCCCCCGCCTACCTCGACCTCCTGCGCACCTTCTCCAACCACCGCGCCCTGGACCCCACCGCGCTGACCGGCCTGCTCCGCTGCGTCACGGACCTGATCGAGGACCACAACGGAGGCAGCGTCACCAAGCGCACGATCCACGACCTCATCACGGGCCACCGCGTGGCCTGAGAGATCGCCAGGCACGGGCACGGCTGACTTCCGATCCCCGGCCCCTCGACGGCGCCGTTCAGACGGTCAGTTCCGTACGTACGGTCCCGGTGGGGAGGGCAGAGAGGGCGGGGGAGCGGAGGGAATGGCGGATGAACCACTCGGTGCCGAGCAGCCGTGCCCGCTCCGACTCCGCGAGGCCGGCGACCAGCCCGGGGGCGGCTCCCCGTGCCACCTCGGTGCGGTGGGCCAGTAGCGCCGCGATCTTCCGCTCCAGCCAGGGACGCACATCGACGGTCGCGCTGATCCACTCGTCCGGAACACTGTGCAACGACTTGCCCGCGGCGGCCAGATGTCCGCCCCACACCCGCAGGGCGGAGTGCGGGTGCGTGGCCAGGTACAGGGCGCTCGGCCGCCAGGGGGCACCGGCCTCCGGGTACAGCCGTTCAAGCCCGGCCGCCTCGACCGCGAGCACGGTCACCCGGTGGGTGTGCACGTGGTCCGGATGGCCGGTCAGCCCGCCGTACGCGTCATGGGTGACGACGATCTCCGGTCGGAACTCCCGCAGCGCCGCGACCAGTTGACGTACCGCCTCGTCCAGCGGTGCGTCCCGGAAGCGCGCCCGGCCGGGGGCGGACCGCGGCACCCGGTCGTCGGCGTAGCCGAGCAGCCGTGGGCGGCCCGCGCCGAGGATCCGCAGCGCCTCGGCCAGTTCCCCGGCGCGCGGGGTGTCCGCGGCCCAGGTCGCCGTGACCACCGCGGTGCGCGCGCCCGCGGCGGCATGGCGGGCGAGCACTCCGCCCGCCGACAGGGACTCGTCGTCCGGGTGGGCGAAAACCCCGAGCAGGCTCGGCGCGGACACCGGCGGTCACCTCCTGGAGACGAAAGCCCGGATCCCAAGAGGTCCCAAGCGATCCCAAGCGATCCCGCGCGATTCCCCGCGATCCCTGGTGATCCCCGGCGGGCGGGGGAGCCCCCGTCTCAACCGTCGAAACGACGCCGGGACTCTTCAATGTGGCCGAGGTACTGATGGGTCCAGCCGCACATGCCGTCGACCGTCGCCCGGAGTCCCTGGCCCGGCACCGTGAGGGTGTACTCGACGCGGGGCGGCACGGTGGGGTGCACGCACCGGTCGACCAGGCCGTAGCGCTCCAGCATGCGCAGGTTCTGGGTGAGCATCTTGTGGCTGATGCCCTCGACCTCACCCCGCAGCTCGCTGAAGCGCAGGGTGCGCTCTCCCAGGGCCTCGATGATCAGGAGTGCCCATTTGTTGGCGACGTCGGAGAAGATCTCCCGCGCCAGGGTGTCCGCCCGCCGCAGGTCCGCCTCGTCGCGCGAGCCGCTGAACTGCTTGGTCACCATGAGGTTCCCCAGTCACTGAAAAGTGCGTTCTTCCATGTCAGGGCTCACTCTCCTACGGTTCCCGAGTAACCACAAGAGAGCACGAGCCCGGCGTGACCGAACTCGTGCGACGAGGAGGCGGACAGTATGGCCATCACCCTGGTGAACCCCGACGGACTTCCGGCGATCGACGTGATGCGGCAGGTGTCGATCGCGACGGGAACAAAAATGATCTTCGTTGCCGGACAGGTCTCCTGGGACGCCGACGGGGTCACGGTGGGCGAGGGAGATCTCGCCGCCCAGGTCGAGCGGAGCTACCTCAACGCAGGCACCGCCCTGGCCGCGGCTGGCGCCTCCTTCGACGACGCCGTGAAGCTGACCGTCTACGTCGTCGACTGGACCGCCGACAAGATGCCCTTCTTCCTGGAGGGCGTCTCCCGCGCGGCGGCGAAGCTGGGGATCACCCCGATGGCACCGGCCTCGCTCATCGGCGTGGCGACGCTGGACATCCCCGACCACCTGGTCGAGGTCGAGGTCACCGCGATCCTCGACTGACCACGCCCGCCGGGGGTGTGGAGAGCGCGAGCGGCGGATCAGACGCTCCGCACATGGCCCAGCAGCTCGCGAACGTGCCGGGTCGCGGGGCGGCCGGGCCCACGGGGGCCCGAGGCATCCCCGAACCGGCCACACGTGGCGGCCCGAAGGGATCGCCCCAAGGCCGTTCGAGCGGTGGACCTCAAGGACCCGTCCCGTCAGACCCGTTGACCTCGCCATGGCAACCGCTTACCTTTTCGGCGGCCGCACGTTCGTCATCGCAGATACCGTTCGATATGCCGGACAAATGGACGGTGGGCGGTGGATGGGCGGAGGGACGAAATGACGGACGGGTGGCCGCCGCATGAGCCGCCCGCCCCTCTCAAGGAGTGTGTGTGAAATGAGACGTGTGTACGCCGTCCTCGTCGCCCTCTGTCTGGCACTCACCGCCGCACTCGCGACCGCCGGACCGGCAGCCGCGGCACCCCAGACGATCGCCAACGGCACCCAGTTCACCGACACTTCGGGCAGCTCACTGCACGCCCACGGCGGCGGGGTCCTCAAGGTCGGCAGCTACTACTACTGGTTCGGCGAGCACCGCAACGCCGACAACACCTTCCAGTACGTGGACGCCTACCGTTCAACCGACCTGAAGAACTGGGAGTTCCGCAACCACGTCCTGACCCGGTCCAGCGCGAGCGAACTGGCGAGCGCCAACATCGAGCGTCCCAAGGTCATGTACAACGCGTCCACCGGCAAGTTCGTGATGTGGATGCACAAGGAGAACGGCACCGACTACGCCGAGGCGCGTGCCGCGGTCGCCGTGTCCGACACCGTCGACGGCAACTACACCTGGCAGGGCAGTTTCCGCCCGCTCGGCACCCACATGTCCCGCGACATCACGGTCTTCGTCGACACCGACGGCACGGGCTACATGATCTCCGCCGCCCGGGAGAACTACGACCTCCAGATCTACCGGCTCACCGCCGACTACACCGGCATCGCCGCCCTGGTCGCCGACCCCTGGCACGGCGGACACCGCGAGGCACCTGCCCTCTTCAAGCGCAACGGCGTCTACTTCATGCTGACTTCGGGTGCCACGGGCTGGAGCCCGAACCAGCAGCAGTACGCGACGGCCACCAGCATCACCGGCCCGTGGACCGCCATGACGAACGTCGGCGACTCGACGACCTACGGCTCGCAGACCGCGTACGTCCTTCCCGTGCAGGGCACTTCGGGCACCTCGTACCTCTATATGGGCGACCGCTGGGGCAACTCCTTCGGCGGCACCGTCAACGACTCCCGTTACGTGTGGCTGCCGTTGACCTTCCCGAGCTCGACCACGATGTCCATGGCCTGGTCGCCCGAGGTCACCCTCGACACCACCGCGGGGACGGTCGTCGGGACCGGCGCCACCTACCAGACGCTCATCGCCCGGCACTCCGCCCGGTGCGCCGACGTGACCAGCCAGTCGCTCTGGCAGGGCGCCCAGATCAAGCAGTACGACTGCAACGGCGGCAACAACCAGAGGTACTGGTTCAAGTCGGTCGGCAGCGGCTACCACCAACTCGTCGTCCGCAACAGCTCGCTCTGCCTGACCGAGGGCGCCACCGACGTCACCCAGGAGAACTGCACCGGCGCCACCAACCAGCAGTGGACGGTCACCGCCTCGGGCGGTTACAGCACCCTCAGGTCCCGGGCGAGCGGCGAGTGCCTCGACGTGAACGGCGCGTCCACCGCCAACTCCGCCGCGGTGATCACGTACACCTGCAACGGAGCGACCAACCAGCAGTGGACACGCGGCGGTTGACGGCGACCGGGTGTTGACGATCGTGTGAAGTCGAGGCCCGACTACTAGAAAGCGCTTTCCCGGCGCGGTACGGTCCAGCGGCCAAGACCTGTGGTCCTGCCGTCCTATCGCTCTGCCGTCCTGCTGTCCTGCCTACCCGTCGTCCCGTCGTCCCGTTGGAGGAGTCGCATGAGACGTTTCAGCATTGTCGTGCTGGCAGTGGTGACAGCCGCCGGCGCGCTGTCGGTCGCACCCGCGGGGGCGTCCGAGGGGCCGGGCGTCCCCGGTCTTGAGGACTGCTCCGCCAGTGCCTGTCACTTCGACGTCGAGCCCGGCACGTACGACGTCCGTGTGGTCCTCGGTGGCGACGCGGCCGCCAGTACGAGCGTCAGCGGCGAGACGCGTCGCTCGCTGCTCCCGGAGACCGCCACCGAGGCCGGCAGGCCCGTGACCCGCGTTTTCACGGTCGACGTCCGCACTCCCGAGGGTGAACCGAAGGGCCCCGCGGGATCACCCGGGTTCGACCTGGTGCTCGGCGGTTCGGCGCCCGCCCTGGCCGGGATCCGGGTGACGCCGGCCCACCCCCGCACCCGGCAGATCCTGCTGGTGGGCGACTCCACGGTCTGCGACCAGCCCGGCGATCCGTACTCGGGCTGGGGCCAGCAACTGCCGCAGTACCTCCGCCGTGGGGTCTCGGTCGCCAACTACGCGGATTCCGGGGAGAGTACGGTCAGCTATCTCGCCGACCCGGCACTCTTCCCGACCGTTCAGCCGCTGATCCGCCGGCACGACCTGGTCCTCATCCAGCTCGCCCACAACGACAAGACGACCGTAATGCCTTCATCTTTGCTTCGTTTCTTGAAGGCCGGGTGTCGGGCGGAGCAGTCCGAGTCCGACTGCCCGCACGGTTGCGGTTACGACGTGGGTGAAAAGGCCGCCCGCGACCTCCTGCCGAACCCGGCCGCTCCGTCACCTCGATCGCCAAGCTGTTGAACGTCTCCCCGGGCACCCTCTACAACCACATCCCCGATTTGCGGGAACCGCGTGCGTCGACGCTGGCCCAGGTGAAGACGATGATCGTCCGACTGTGCCACGTCTCGTACACGGTGGAGGGCACGTGGCGGCTGCTGAGGAGGCACGGCTGGTCCTGGCAGCAGCCTGCTCGACGCGCGATCGGGCGCGATCGAGCGCGATGGAGCTATGGGAACCGGAGGTCTGGCAGCGGGTAAGAGGCGCCGCCATGGAGACCCGTTTGGTGCCCGCGGCGGTGATCCTCACGACCGGGGTGCGGCCCCGGCGGCCCCAGGTGCGGCCCTTGGGCGGCCTCAGGCCCTGACCTGCCTCGTCCTCGAAGCAGAGCCAGGCGCCCAGGTCCGCCGCCTTCTTTTTATGACGGGCCACTGCTCGTCCTTCCAGGTGGCGATTTTCGACTCGTCCCGCTCGGTGGCCCTGCGGGCCGGGACCTGCACGCTCCAGCCGATGCGGTGCAGCAGCAGATCCAGCCCGGCCAGGGTGTACTCGACCCCGAACTGGCGGCGCACGACCTCACCGATGCGGGCCAGCGTCCAGCACTGGTCATTCCAGCAGCACACGGCCGGACCGGCCTCCAACACCGCCTCCAAAGCACGCAGTTGACCGGCGCTGAGCTTGCAGCGGGCGCCGCCGGGGCCTTGGAGACCAGCGCCTGGCGGCCGCCCGAGGCCAGGGCCCGACGCCAGCGGTTCGCCGGCATCCGGGTCACCCGGAACCGCCGGGCCACCTCGCAGTCACTGACCCCCGCCTCGATCAAGTCCGCTGCCGCGAGCCGGACTTGCTCACGCCGATCGCGCTCCTCGGCCGTCAGCCACCGCCATCGGGATACCTCACCCCTCCGGCATAGCGCAGCCGACGCCAACCGTCACGACCAGACGTAACCCGCACCGTTAAAGATCTCTCGAGGGCGTCTGAAAAGCCTGTCATCGGGCTGGTCTTGCGATGCGGCGGACGAGGAGCATGGCCATGGTGAGGTAGATGGCGTTCTCCGAGCAGACGCGCAGGTACTCGTAGTCTTTGGACAGGCGGCGGCATCGTCCCAGTCAGGCAAACGTCCGCTCTACCACCCAACGTCGCGGGACCACGGCGAAGAGAGGCACCGCTGGAGGCGGTTCTCCCACCCGGGTCCAGGTTGAGCGGAATTCTCCGTCGCGGCGCTGCACGACCTCCACGGTGATGCCGGTGGCCTCCCGGGCCCAGGCATGGAAGTCGGCGCCGCGGTAACCCTGGTCAGCCCACACATGCCGCAGAAGCGGAAAGGTGTCGGCAGCCCGAGAGAGCAACACAACGACGCCATCCCGATCGCCGACGCTCGCCGGGCTCACACATGCCACCAGGACGGTGCCGCGGGTATCGACGAGTAAGTGGCGTTTGATGCCGCTGACCTTCTTGCCGCCGTCGTAGCCGTGCAGGCCACCGCGCTCACTGGCCCGCACGCTCTGGCTGTCCACGACGGCCGCACTGGGAGAGTGGGTTCACGGCTGAGCTGTGCCCGCTCGCGTTCCCGCAGAGCTATCAACATTCGTTCCCACACGCCCTCTTGCTGCCACCGGCGCCAGTAGTGGTAGACCGTCTGCCACGGAGGCAGGTCATGCGGCGGCGGTCTCCAGGCGCAGCTGGCCCGCAGCCAGTACACCAGTGCGTTGAGGATCTCCCGTCGTGTATGTTTTGCCGGCCGTCCACCGGGCCTGACTGCCGGAACCAGCGGACAGAGGATCGCCCACTCCGCATCGGACAGATCCGTCGAGTAACGGGTACGCAGCCCGCACACCCCAACCCCCGGGACGGGGGCGGTAGATCAGTCGGGACGGTTGTCCGGATTTGTAGCAGGCCAGGGCTGCGATCGACAAGCGGCGGCGGGAACGGCCGCGGACCCGCACGATCGGTGTGTGGCCGCGCCGGGACCAGGTGCGGTGGTGGGCGGCGTCATCGAGAAGCCGGCCTCGTCTCGAACACGAGCCAGGCGTCGAGCGCCCAGCGACTGGTATCCCCTCTTCCCCAACCCCGTAGTCGCCGAGTCTCTCCTGGACCGGCTCATCAACACCAGCCACCAGGTCATCATGAACGGCCCCAGCTACCGCCCCAACAAGCGCCCGAAGAGCCCCACCGACAAGAACGGCAGGACCCCAACCAAGAAGGAAAACCGGTGGACGCTGTCGGGATACTGCCGTCATGGCCGTCACCCAGCAACTCGCCCGCGTCTCGGCGGAATATCTGTCCGCCTGCCGTCAGTCAGCCGGAACATCGACCGATGGAGATCCCCATTGGGATCCGTCGTCGGCGGATGTCCTGGACCTGGACTGGGCGCCAGCCATGTTGGAACGCGTCTGCGAGCTGGCAGGTCTCGACGGTGTCCATCTGGCTGCTCTTCGGCAAGCCACCGAGGGAGACTCGGTGATCGATCTCGGTTTCCTCAACACGCACCCGCATGCCATCGGTCCCTTCGGACCGCCTCCCGCTGCGCTTCTTGAAGCTCAAGTGGACCGCGTCTCGGAACTGCTCGGCCAAATCGACTTTTCGGCCGTCCTGGCCGTCCTGCCGACCGAAGACACCGAAGCCGCTTCCTTGATCGGCCATGGGGCGGACAAGATCGTCGGCGGCCCGAGGAAGTACCTGTTGGGGCACTTCAATGCCCTGCACGAGTTCTACCTTGCCGCATCCCAACGGCACCTCCTCCTCGTGCTCTGGTGGGACTGACCCCGGACTTCAGAGTCGGCTCACGACCCAGCACCTGGGGAATTACGTGACGTTCCGGCTGGGGAATTACGCGAACGTCCACACCCCGGAGGCATCGACAACAGGAGGGGGAAGTCATGCCGGGCCTGAAGGCCCCATTGTGGAGCCACGAAGAAGGTAACGGGGGCGGTCCGCATGCCTACATCTGTGCGCCGTCGTTGCCTGGTCGGAAGCTCCCTTTGGGCGGAACGGACCTTGGCGACGGGTGGTCCGCCTACACGGCTGGTGGCGACGGCGAGATGAGTCGGTGTGGGCCGAACGGCTCGGTTACGAGGTCGGCGATGGAAAGTTCTCCGGGTCTTTCCCGACGGTCGATGAGCGGACAGTGATTTGCTTCATCTTGTTGATCTTTTGGGTTTGCGAGCGTTTGCGAGTGATCTCTTTGGGATTCCCTGGTCTTCCCATGTCCTCTAGATCGCTAACCGTGTTCCTTTCCTTTACCTTCTCAATGCGGTGTTTGGGTGGATTTACTCGACTTGGTGTCGCCGGGATGTGATTGACGAGAAGTGCCCCTCCGGGCTTTGCTCACCCAGCTGTGAGAGACCTGTAAAGAGCAAGGTGGGGGCTATGTGGTGGGGTGGGGGGCGTCGCGCTGTCGGCGTGCGTGCAAGCGGCAGACGGGTGCCGGTGGGAACCTGGGTCTTGGCGTCGGTACTTCTCGTGCCCCTGATGGGTGCAGCGAATGCCCAGGCGGGCCCCGCGACAGCCTCGGATATCCCATCGGCGACGTCTGGTACGGGCGACCTATCGCCCGAGGCCGCCGCTGCACAAAAGGCCGCGGAATCCGGTTCACCCGTTGAGGTAAGTGCGGAGACGACTCCCACGCAACTCGTCACGGCCCAGCCGGACGGCACGTTTACCGTCGGGTTTGATCCGGTACCGGTGCGTGTGAAGAAGGCGTCCGGGTGGATCCCGGTCGACACCAACTTGGAGACCACCCCGTCCGGTGAGGTCGTACCGAAAGCCTCCGCGGCTGACGTCACTTTCTCCGGGGGCGGTTCCCAGGACGCGCTGGCGAGCATCACCCGGGACGGAAAGACCTACCGCGT
>NZ_JBIVKZ010000008.1:243462-393322 GCF_044751025.1 Streptomyces sp. NPDC088747 | reverse complement strand
TTCACCCCGCGGTGTTTTTGGGGGGGTTGGGGGGGTTTATCTTTCGGTTTTTTTTCGTGCGGGGGGGGTTTGGGGGTTTACTTAAATTGCCCCTTTGCGTAGTTTGGGGGGCCGGGAAGTTTACAGGTGCGGGGCGCCCCTCCGCGCGTGCAGACGGTTACAGCTTCTCGATCACGAAGTCGACGCAATTGGTGAGCGCCTCGACGTCCGCCGGGTCGATCGCCGGGAACATCGCGACGCGGAGCTGGTTGCGGCCGAGCTTGCGGTAGGGCTCGGTGTCGACGACGCCGTTGGCCCGCAGGACCTTGGCGACGGCCGCGGCGTCGATCTCGTCCGCGAAGTCGATCGTGCCGATGACCTGCGAGCGCTTGGCCGGGTCGGTGACGAACGGGGTGGCGTACTTGCTGTCCTCGGCCCAGCTGTAGAGGCGGGTCGAGGAGTCCTTCGTGCGGGCCGAGGACCAGGCGAGACCGCCCTGGCCGTTGATCCACTCCAGCTGCTCGTTGAGCAGGAACAGGGTGGCGAGGGCCGGGGTGTTGTACGTCTGGTTCTTGCGGGAGTTGTCGATCGCCGTGGGCAGCGAGAAGAACTCCGGGATGTGCCGGCCGCTCGCGTGGATCCGCTCGGCGCGCTCGATCGCGGCCGGGGAGAACACGCCGATCCACAGGCCGCCGTCGGAGGCGAAGGACTTCTGCGGGGCGAAGTAGTAGACGTCGGTCTCGGCGATGTCGACCGGGAGGCCGCCCGCGCCGGAGGTGGCGTCCACCAGGACGAGGGAGCCGTCGTCGGCGCCGGCCACCCGCTGGATGGGCGCGGCGACACCGGTGGAGGTCTCGTTGTGGGTGAACGCGTAGACGTCCACACCCGCCTCGGCGGCCGGATCGGGGTGGGTGCCCGGGTCGGAGGAGATCACGGTCGGCTCGGCCAGCCACGGGGCGAGCTTGGCGGCCTTCGCGAACTTGGAGCTGAACTCGCCGAAGGTGAGGTGCTGCGACTTGTTCTCGATGAGCCCGTGGGTCGCGATGTCCCAGAACGCGGTGGAGCCGCCGTTGCCGAGCACCACCTCGTACCCCTCGGGCAGCGAGAACAGCTCACGCACGCCCTCGCGCACCTTGCCGACCAGGTTCTTGACCGGCGCCTGGCGGTGGGACGTCCCGAGCAGAGAACTGCCGGTCGCCGCCAGGGCGTCCAGCGCCTCGGTCCGCACCTTGGAGGGGCCCGCGCCGAAACGACCGTCGGCGGGCTTGATGTCAGCGGGGATCTCGATATCAGCCACGACGGGGAGCCTAGCCGTTTCCGGAAACGCGGGTGAAACGTCGTCCGTCGGGTGAGACGGGGGCGGGCCGGGTCTCCGCGGGGAGGGCCGGACCGCCCCGCGCGTCAGTTACCCAGCCGCACCGGCAGCCCGAACAGGTCGTTCTGGGTCACCACCGGCTTGTTGCGGAGTTCGCCCGCCGGGACGGCCAGGTCGAGGTCGGGGAAGCGCTCGTAGAGGGCCGGGAGGGCTACTGCCGCTTCCAGGCGGGAGAGGGCGGCGCCGGGGCAGACGTGGGGGCCGTGGCCGAAGGAGATGTGCCGGTTCGGCGAGACGCGGGTGATGTCGAACTCGCCCGCGGAGGGGCCGTGGGCGATCTCGTCGCGGCCGATGGCGCCGTACGACACGATCAGCGCGTCCCCCGCGGGGATGACCCGGTCACCGACGGGAACGTCCTCCGTCGCGAAGCGGATCAGGACGTGCGAGGTGGGCGTGGAGTAGCGCAGGGTCTCCTCGACCACGGCGGACCAGTCGGCCCCGCCGGAGAGGACCAGGGCGCGCTGGTCGGGGTGGAGCGACAGGTTGACCACCGCGTTGACGATGAGGGAGATCGTCGTCTCGTGGCCCGCCGCGACCATCAGCTGGAGGGTGGAGACGATCTCCGCGTCGGTGAGGTGGTCGCCGTTCTCGGAGGCGAGGATCAGCGCGGACGTGAGGTCGTCGCCCGGCTCCGCGCGCTTGGCGGCGACCGTCTCGGCCATGATCCCGGCCAGCTCGGTGAGCGTGGCGATGACCTCCGCGGGCGGGGTCTGCGTCGAGAAGAACTTCTCGAAGAGCTCCTTGAGCCGCGGCAGCTTCGCCTCGTCGATGCCCATCAGGTCGGCGATGACGTACATGGGCAGCGGGTAGGCGAACTCGGCCTTCAGGTCGACGATCCCGTCCGGTCCCGCCGGAGCCAGGTCGTCCAGCAGGCCCGCCGTCAGCTTGGCGATCCGGTCCCGCATCCGCTCCACCCGGCGCGGCGTCAGCGCCTGCGCCACCAGCGTCCGCATCCGGCGATGGTCCGCGCCGTCCACCGTGAGCATGGAACGGCCGGGGTTCGCGAGCCCGATCAGCGGCCAGTCCGCGGCTATCTCGCCGCGCTGCCAGGCACCCCAGACGTTGATGTCCTTCACCAGCCGCGGATCGGTCAGCAGCTTCTTCGCCTCGGCGTGATGCGTGACGGCCCACACCGGTACACCGCCGGGCAGGTCCACGGCGGCCAGCGGACCCGCCGCGCGCAGCCTGGCGCTCTCGCCCTCCAGGTCGGAGACGAACGGGTCCAGGACGATCCGGGTCTGTTCGGTGCCGGTGGTGGTCATACGGAGGTACCTCCAAGGGCCGGGGTGGGAGTGAAGCGCACGGGCAGTTCGGTCAGACCCCGCAGCCACGGGGAGGGCCGCCGGGTCAGCGCCTCGGCGGGTACGGCCAGGTCGATGTCCGGCAGCCGGTCCAGTACGACCTCGATGCCGGTCCGCGCGATGACCTCCGCGACCTCCTGCGCCGGGAACGGACAGCGGTGTTCGCCGTGGCCGAAGGAGAAGTGCGCGTTGTTGCCGCCGGTCAGGGCGGAGCCGTCGGTGCGCACCTGCGGGTCGGAGTTGGCGCCCTGGAGGCCGAGGATCAGCATGTCCCCTGAGCGGATGCGGCGCCCGCCGAGCTGGGTGTCGCGGGAGGCCCAGCGTCCCGCGATGTTCTGCGAGGGCGTGTCCTCCCACAGGACCTCGTTCATCGCCTCGGCGACGCTGTGCCGGCCGCCGAACAGCGAAGCGGCGAACCGGTCGTCGGTGAGCATCAGGCGCAGCGAGTTGCCGATCCAGTCGGCGGTCGGCTGGTGGCCCGCGGCCAGCATGACCATCAGGTCCTGGACGATCTCCTCGTCCGTGAAGCCGGAGCCGCCGGTCGCCGCCTCCATGTCCCGTGCCGTCGCCAGCATGCGGCTGACCACGTCGTTCTCGGGCGCCGTCTTGCGGTCGGCGACCAACTGCGCCATGGAGAGGCCCAGATGCTGCTGCCCCGCGAGCGCGTCCGGGGTGCTGTTGATCATGGCGTTGAGGGCGCTGACCAGGCCGGGGCCCTGCTCGTCGGTGAAGCCGAAGAGGGTCGCGAGGACCCGGACGGGCAGCAGGGCCGCGTAGTCCGCGATGATGTCCGTCTCGCCCTTGGCGCTCACCGCGTCGATCAGCTCGTCGGCGAACTTCTCGGCGTGGCCGCGCAGTTCGAAGGGGTCCACGGCTTCGAGGGCGTCGCTGATCATCCCGGCGCGCTCGCGGTGGCGTTCGCCGACCGTGTAGAGGATCGAGGGCTGCTTGCGGCCGATCATCGGCAGCATCGGCCAGTCGTCCGGGATGTCAGGCCACTGGCTCCACAGATCCGAGTCCCGGCTGAACAGCACGGGATCGCCGGTGACCTGGTGCAGTTCGCGGTAGCCGACCACCAGCCAGGCCGGTACGTCGCCGTCGAGCAGCACCGGCACCACGGCACCGTGGTCGCGCCGCAGGTCCCGGTACAGCTCGGCGGGTTCGGAGTGGAACCGGGCCCCGGTGAGGGGTACGGGGGCGGAGGTCACAGGGCCAACTCCGGTGATTTGAGGGGGGTTTCGCCGTCATCCCCGGCCGCGCCGCGGGCGGCGTACAGGCTCTGGATGTGCTCGACCAGCGTGATCAGCACGCGCTTGGCGGACTCCCTTGAGCGGGCGTCGCAGTCGAGCAGCGGGATGTGCGGGTCGAGGTCGAGGGCCTCGCGGATCTGGGCGGGGGTGTGCGCGGTGCCGCCGAAGTCGTTGCAGGCCACGATGAACGGTGTGCCGTGGTGCTCAAGGCGGTCGATGGCGTACCAGGAGTCGTCGATGCGCCGGGTGTCGACGAGGACGACCGCGCCGAGCGTGCCCGAGAACAGCCGGTCCCAGAGGAACCAGAACCGCTCCTGGCCCGGCGCGCCGAAGAGGTACAGCACGTTGCGGGTGTCGAGCGTGATGCGCCCGAAGTCGAAGGCGACGGTGGTCGCGGACTTGCCGCGCACCTCGCTGATGTCGTCGATCGCCTCGCCGGCCTGGGTCATCGTCTCCTCGGTGTTGAGGGGACGTATCTCGCTCACCGAGCGGACCAGTGTCGTCTTGCCGACCCCGAAACCGCCGACGACGACGATCTTGAGGCCGTTGTCGGCCGACGCGGAGAGGGGCGTACGGGTGTCGGAGCTTGCCGGCACGGGCGTACGAGCGTCAGAGGTTACGGAGTCCAACGAGCACCTGCTCCAGGATGTCGGGATCGGGAAGAGCGGCGGTGTGGGGGTGACGGGCGCTGACGCGGCCGTTGGCGAGGAGGTCGGAGAGCAGGATCTTGGTGATGCTCACCGGCAGCCGGAGTTCCGCCGCGAGTTCGACGACCGCCGTGGGCTGCTGGGCGGAGCGCAGGATCGTCGCGTGCTCCGACTGCATGCCCGCCGCCGGATCGCACTCGGCGACCACCAGCGTCACCAGGTCGAACGGGGCGTCGGGCGCGGACCGGCTGCGCCCTCCCGTGAGGGTGTACAGCCGGTCGGGCGCGTCGTCCCTGCCCGGACGGCTCATGAGGTGCGCGGCGGCGCGCTCAGGTGTTCGCCGAGCTGTTCCACGAGCTCGCTCATGTTGTGGCCGACCAGACCGGCGTCCGCGTCCTCGGCGGTGACCACCGCCAGGTGCGCGCCGTCGCCCGCCTCGACGATGAACAGGACCCCGCCGTAGAACTCGGCCATCGCGGACCGGACGCCTCCGCTGCCGTCGCCGAACTCCACGGAGGCACCGTGGGACAGCGACTGGATGCCGGCGGCGATCGCGGCGAGCTGGTCGGCCTGGTCGACCGAGAGCTCCGGGGTGCGGCACAGCTTCAGGCCGTCGCGGGAGAGCACGAGCGCGTGGCGTGTGCCCGGGGTGCGCTCAAGGAGACCCTCGATGAGCCAGGAGAGCTTCTCGTCAGCGGTGGTGGTACTGCCGGTCATGGAGTGGTGTGGCCTTTCGGGTGCGGGCGGGAGGGCGACTGCTGGGGTGACGGGGCGGCGGAGGCCTTGTCCCGTACCCCTTCTTTTTCGAGGTCTCCTTCGATGCGTTCGGCGTCCGCGGCACCCTGCGCCGCGCCGCGTACCGCCTGCCGGAAGCTGCTGAACCGGTCGCCGCGGGACTTGGCGGCATCGGCGGTACGGGGGTCGGGGTCGGCCGTCGGCGCGGTGCGGGCGCGGCTGCGCTCGGCGTGCGCGAGGGTGCGGCCGCGGCGGCGCTTGGGGAGGCCGCCGGTCGGCGCGGCGTCCGGCTCGTGCCGCGGTGAGTCGTGGGTGGGCAGGGGCTCCGGGTCGAGGTCGGCGGAGGCGCGGGCCGCGGCGTACGACGGTTCCGGGAGCGGCTCGGCGGCCGTCGGCGCGGTCTGGGCGTTCCCGGTCCCGGCGTCGACGATTCCGGTCCCGGTCCCGGCGTCGGCGGGCAGCGGGACGGCCGAGAGGGTGAGGAGATCCTGGGGGACCAGCATGAGGACGCCCGTGCCGCCGCGCGCGGAGGGCCGGAAGGACACCCTCAGGCCGTGCTTGAGGGCGAGCCTGCCGACCACGGCGAGGCCGAGCCGGGTGCCGGTGAGGCCGCCCAGTTCGACGCCCTCGCCTGCCACCGCGCGTTCGGCGCGGCGGAGTTGGACGTCACCCATGACCAGGCCGCTGTCCTCGACCGAGATGATGACGCCGGCCGGGACCTCCTCGACGTACACGTGCACTTCAGCGGTCGGCGGGGAGAAGTTCGCGGCGTTGTCGAGGAGTTCGGCGAGCGCGTGCATCACGCCCTCGGCGGCGTGCCCGGCGACGGCGGCCTCGCTCGCGGAGTGGATGCGGACCCGCTGGTAACCGCCGATGCGGCCCATGGCGCCGCGCAGGATCGACTCCATGACGATGGGCCGCGCCCAACGGCGGCCCGAGCGGGCGCCGGAGAGGATGGCGACGGAGTCGGCGAGCCGGCCCGCCTGCGCGGTGCGGTGGTCGAGGTGCAGCAGGTCGGCGAGGACCTCCTCGTCGGAGTGCCGCTCCTCCATGGCGCGCAGGTCGGCGAGCATGCCGGTGGACAGGGCCTGCATCCGGCCGGCCGCGTTGGCGGTCGAGGCGAGCGCGGCGGCGCGGTCACCGACGGCCTGCCGGGCGCGCTCGGCCAGTCGGGTGTTCTCCGCGGTGAGGCGGTCGCGTTCGTCGGTGAGCCGCTGCCGTTCGGCGGCGAACTCCTCGGCGAGGCGCGCGCGTTCCTGCGCGGCGGCCTCGGTCAGCCGGTCCCGCTCGCGCGCCGCGGTGTCCCGCAGGTGTACGCGCTCCAGGGCCGACGCCTCGGTCAGCCTGGTCCGTTCGCGGGCGACGTCGCCGGTCAGCCTGGCCTGTTCCTGGTTGAACTCTTCGGTCAGCCGGGCCCGTTCCTGGAGGAGCCGTCCGGCGTCCTGGGTCACGGTGTCGAGGCGACGGCGCAGCAGTCGCGAGGTCAGTACGGCGTGGGCGGCGACGGCGACGGCCGCGCACAGCAGTACGGCGGCGGCGCCCGCGCCCCAGGCGAGGGGGGCGCGCACCGAACCGGGGGCCAGATATACCGCGCCGACGACGGCGAGCGCGGCGGGGACTGCGGTGATCAAAGGAGCGGGCGCCACGGCGCGAAGGGTGGGTCGTTCGCCGGGGGGGATGGGCGCGGTTGGCGCGGTCATTAATCGTGTCCTCGGTCGTGTCCTGGGCGAGGGTCCTGGGAGCGAGGTTCCTGGGCGAGAAGCGACACCTGGTGCTCAACTGACGGTCACTATATGAGAGTTCGTGATCGGATTGGGAAGGTTCTTTGTTCCAGGTCACGTAAAAACGCCATGATTCGAACACGTGAACGCCAGCGGCTCACTGTGACGCAACGGTCACTGTCAGTGGTCGGGGGCATCCTGGAGACATGACGGATCCAGCGGAACTGCGGGCCGGGTTGCGGAAGGCCGTGCGCGGCGAGGTCGCCTTCGGCGCGACGGCGCGGGCGCTGACCACCATGGACGCGTCCAACTACCGGCGCGTGCCGCTCGGCGTCGTCTCCCCGCGCGACGCCGAGGACGTGGCGGCGGCCCTCGCCGTGTGCCGGGCGCACGGGGTGCCGGTCGTGCCGCGCGGCGGCGGCACGTCGATCGCCGGGCAGGCCACCGGCACGGGTGTCGTCCTCGACTTCACCCGCCACATGAACCGGATCGTGTCGCTCGACCCCGACGCCCGTACGGCGGTGGTCCAGCCCGGTGTCGTACTGGACCGCCTCCAGGACGCCGCCGCCCCGCACGGCCTGCGCTTCGGCCCCGACCCTTCGACCCACAGCCGCTGCACCCTCGGCGGCATGATCGGCAACAACTCCTGCGGCTCCCACTCGGTCGCCTGGGGCACGACGGCGGACAGCGTGCGGGAGCTGTCGGTGATCACCGGCCAGGGCGCGGCCGTCCGGCTCGGCCAGGACTGGGCCGGTGCCCCCGACGGCCTCCGGCCCCTGGTGGAGGGCGAGTTGGCGCGGCTGCGCACGGGCTTCCCCGACCTCCCGCGCCGGATCTCCGGGTACGCGCTTGACGCACTCCTCCCCGAGCGGGGCGCGGACGTGGCCCGTTCCTTCTGCGGCTCCGAGGGCACGCTCGGGTTGCTGACCGAGGCCGTCGTGGGACTGGTCGAGGCGCCGCCCGCGCGGGCGCTGGCCGTGCTGGCGTACCCGGACGAGAGCGCGGCGGCGGAGGCGGCGGCCGGACTGCTTCCGCACGGCCCGCTCACGGTGGAGGGGATGGCCGCCGATCTCGTACGGGCCGACGCGAGGCTGCCCAGGGGCGGGGCCTGGCTCTTCGTGGAGACGGGCGGCGCGGACCCGGCCCAGGCACGCGCGCGCGGCGACGCGATCGTGCGGGCCGCCGCGGTCACCGACTCCCTCGTGGTCACCGACCCCGCCGGGCAGCGCGCCCTGTGGCGGCTGCGCGAGGACGCCAGCGGCACGGCGACCCGGATGCCGGACGGCACCGAGGCCTGGCCCGGCTGGGAGGACTGCGCGGTGCCGCCCGCCCGGCTCGGGCCCTATCTCCGTGACTTTCGCGCCCTGTTGACGGCCCACGGGCTGCGCGGGGCGCCGTACGGGCACTTCGGCGACGGCTGCATCCACGTACGCATCGACTTCGACCTGGTGACTCCCGCCGGCGTCGCCCGCTTCCGGCGTTTCTCGGAGGAACTCGCCGAGGTCGTCGTGTCCCACGGGGGCTCGTTGTCGGGCGAGCACGGGGACGGGCAGGCGCGGGCCGAGTTGCTGCCGAGGATGTACGGCGAGGAGATGGTGGGCCTCTTCGAGCGGGTCAAGGGCGTCTGGGACCCGGAGGACCTGCTCAACCCGGGGATGCTGGTGCGGCCCCACCGGCTCGACGAGAACCTGCGGTTCGCGGTGCTGCCCAGCGAGCCGGTGGACGTGGCCTTCGGCTATCCGGCGGACGGCGGCGACTTCTCGGCGGCGGTACGGCGATGTGTGGGCGTCGCCAAGTGCCGTACGGCCACGGGGTCCGGGGCGGACGTCATGTGCCCCTCGTTCCGGGCGACCGGCGAGGAGGAGCACTCCACGCGGGGGCGGGCCCGGCTGCTCCACGAGATGCTCGCGGGCGAGGTCGTGACCGACGGCTGGCGCTCGACGGAGGTCCGCGACGCGCTGGACCTCTGCCTCTCCTGCAAGGGGTGCAGGTCCGACTGCCCCGTAGGCGTCGACATGGCCACGTACAAGGCGGAGTTCCTCCACCACCACTACGCCGGGCGCCGCCGTCCCGCGGCCCACTACGCCATGGGGTGGCTGCCGGTGTGGCTCGGGGCCGTCGCCAGGACTCGCACGGCGCGGCTCGTCAACTGCCTCGCTTCCGTACGGCTGTTGGCCGCCGTGGCCAAGCGGCTGGGCGGGATCGCGCCCGAGCGGGGGATTCCGCCGGTGGCGCGGGAGACCTTCAGCCGGTGGTGGTCGCGGAGGTTCCGGGCGCGGGTCCGGGGGTTCGTGCGGGATGCCAGGAGGGGGGTACGGAGGCCTTTCCCGGGCTTCGGGACGGGCGCGGGCGCCGACGCCGGTCCCGGCGGCCAGGTCGTCGTCCTGTGGCCGGACACCTTCACCGAACACCTCTCACCGTCCGTGGGCCGCGCCGCCGTCGACGTCCTGGAGGCGGCGGGCCTGACGGTGCTGCTGCCACCGACGAGGGCGATGAGGTTCACGCTGGCGGGGGAGTGGGCGGGCGGGACGGGAACAGGTGGAACGGGGCTGGAGAGAACGGGCTTGGCGGGAAGGGGAGTGGCGGGAGGGGGACTTGGGGACGGGGGTGGGGGGTCGCGGGGGCTCGGTGGGGCCGGGGTGTCGCGGGGGCCGAGTGGTGGTGGGGGGTTGCGGTCGCCGGTCGGGGACGGGGACGGTTCCGGGCTGTCGCGCGGTGTCGGTGGGGCCGGGGTGTCGCGGTCGCCGGTCGGGGACGGGGTCACCAAGGGTCTGCCCGGGATCCGCGCCGTACTGCCGCGACGCCGGCACCGTGTCTGCTGCGGCCTCACCTACGTCTCGACCGGCCAGCTCGACCGCGCCCGCACGGTGATGCGCCGCACGCTGGACCTGATGGAGCCCTACCTGGAGATGGGCACCCCGGTGGTCGTCCTGGAACCGAGCTGCGCCGCCGCCCTGCGCACCGACCTGCCTGAGCTGCTGCCCGGAGATCCGCGGGCGGCGCGCCTGGCAGCCGCGGTGACGACGTTCGCGCAGGCGCTGGAGCGGCACGCCCCGCACTGGACGCCGCCCCGCCTGGACCGCCCGGTCGTCGGCCAGACCCACTGCCACCAGCACGCGGTCCTCGGCGACACCGCCGACCGCCGGCTGCGCGAGGCGGCGGGCCTGACCGGCACCCTGGCGGGCGGCTGCTGCGGCGTCGCGGGCAACTTCGGCTTCGAGAAGGGCCACTACGAGGTGTCGACGGCCTGCGCCGAGGAGCAACTCCTCCCGGCGGTGCGGGCCGCCCCCGACGGCGCGGCGATCCTGGCGGACGGCTTCTCCTGCCGCACCCAGCTCGACCAGCTGGCGGGTGAAAGGGGACGGCACCTGGCGGAGCTGCTCGCCGAGGGGCTGAACGGGGGTGAGGGCTGAACGGGGTGAGAGCTGAAGCGGCTCGGCCTCCCGGGCATCGCCCGTCAGTACGCTGACACCTCCACCGACCCGCTGCACCTCACCGACCGGTGCACCCCCCGACCCGCAGCCCTCACCAACCCGCTGCACCCCCACCAATCAGCTGCACCCCCCAACCCGAGGAGCCGCACGCGCATGAGCCTCCGTCTTCAGGCCATCACCCGGGACGAGCACCTGGCCTTCGTAAGGAGCCGTCCGTCCGCCAGCCATATGCAGGTGCCGTCCTGGGGTGACGTGAAGCCGGACTGGCGCGCGGAGAGCCTGGGCTGGTTCGACGGCCAGGGGCGGATCGTCGGGGCGGGGCTGGTGCTGATGCGGCCGTTGCCGAAGATCAAGCGGTACCTCGCCTACCTGCCCGAGGGCCCGGTCATCGACTGGCACGCGGCCGACCTCGAACGCTGGCTCGATCCGATGCTGGCCCACCTGAAGGAGCGCGGCGCGTTCACGGTGAAGATGGGGCCGCCCGTGGTCGTGCGCCGGTGGAGCGCGGACGCGGTCAAGGCGGCGATCGCCGATCCGGCGGCGCGACGGCTGGGAGACGCGGAGGCGACGACGTACGAACCGGCCGCCTTCGAGGTCGCGGACCGGCTCCGCCGGATGGGCTGGCAGCGGACCGAGGCCGACAGCGAGGACGGGTTCGCGGCCGGGCAGCCGCGGTACGTGTTCCAGGTGCCGTTCGCCGGGCGGTCGCTGGAGGAGATCCAGCAGGGCCTCAACCAGCAGTGGCGGCGCAACATCAAGAAGGCCGACAAGGCCGGCGTGAAGGTGGTGCGCGGGGGCTACGACGACCTGCCCGCCTTCTACGAGCTGTACGCGGAGACGGCCGGACGCGACCGTTTCATCCCCCGGCCGCTGCCCTACTTCCAGCGGATGTGGAACGCCCTCACGGCCGAGGACCCGGACCGCATGCGCCTCTACCTCGCCCACCACGACGGCGAGATCCTCGCCGCGGCCACGATGCTGACCGTCGGCGGGCACGTCTGGTACTCCTACGGCGCCTCCACCAGCCGCCGCCGCGAGGTCCAGCCGAACAACGCCATCCAGTGGCGCATGATGACCGACGCCCACGAACTCGGCACCGCCGTCTACGACTTCCGCGGCATCACCGACACCCTCGACGAGAGCAACCACCTGCTCGGCCTGCTGCGCTTCAAGGTCGGCGCGGGCGGCGAGGCCGTCGAGTACCTCGGCGAGTGGGACTTCCCGCTCAACCGCGTCCTGCACAAGGCGCTGGATCTGTACATGTCCCGCCGGGGGTGACCCATCGCACCCGCCCTACCGCGCGGTAAGCGGTGAAAGGGATTCACAGTCCTGACGTAGTCCATTACCCTGGACTGGCAAGTGCAGCAGGATAGACGAACATCAGTGAACCCGACTTGAACTTCCTGGACGGCCTCCGTGAACCTCCCCAGCGCAGACGTGGCCACGACGACGACAGAACCCGCTGTCGCCGCGGCGGCAGCCGCATCCGCCGGAGGTTCCCGACGAACCGCACTCGGCCCGCTGGGGCTGGTGCTCGCCGGGGGCGTCTCGGTGCAGTTCGGCGGGGCGCTGGCGGTGACCCTGATGCCGCGGGTCGGGGCGCTCGGGGTCGTCAGCCTGCGGCTCGCGGTCGCGGCGATCGTGCTGCTCGTGGTCTGCCGGCCGAAGATGCGCGGGTACTCGCGCGCCGACTGGGGCACCATCGTCGTCTTCGGCGTCACGATGGCCGCGATGAACGGGCTGTTCTACCAGTCGGTCGACCGGATCCCGCTGGGCACCGCCGTCACCCTCGAAGTGCTCGGCCCGCTCGCCCTCTCCGTCCTCGCCTCCCGCCGCGCCCTGAACCTCCTCTGGGCCGGCCTCGCCCTCGGCGGCGTCTTCCTCCTCGGCGGCGGAGGCTTCGGCGACCTCGACCCGCTGGGCGTCGCCTTCGCCCTGTCCGCGGGCGCCATGTGGGCGACGTACATCGTCTTCAGCGCCCGTACGGGGCGACGCTTCCCGCAGGCTGACGGGCTCGCGCTCGCCATGGTGGTCGCGGCGGTGCTGTTCCTGCCGCTGGGGATCGCCGAGTCGGGCTCGAAGCTGCTCGTGCCGACGACGATCGCGCTGGGCGCCAGCGTGGCGGTCCTCTCCTCCGTCCTCCCCTACACCCTCGAACTCCTCGCCCTGCGCCGCCTCCCCGCCTCCACCTTCGCCATCCTCATGAGCCTCGAACCAGCCATCGCCGCCACCGCCGGCTTCCTCGTCCTCGACCAGTCCCTCTCCCTCGTACAGTCCTGCGCGATCGCCCTCGTCATCGCGGCGAGCATGGGCGCGGTGCGGACGCAGGTGGGGCGGGGGAAGGCGCGGGGGGTGGGGGCCGAGCAGGGGGTCTGAGCCGGCGTCGGGGTCTGCCGGATCGGGCGGGCCCGCCGGAACCGCGAACCGTTCCGCGAGCGATTTCGGCGGAAAGCGCGAACTGTTCCGCGAGGGATTCCACGGGAGCGAGCCCGGCACGGGCAGGGACGCGACGAAGGGACCGGCAAGCGTGAGCGTGTGGCATGCCGAAGCGGCGGGCGACGGACCGCTGATCTCCCGTCCGGAGCGCACCCCCGGGGCGCTCCGCGCGGCCTGTGCTGTCGTCGCCCCCCAGCTCCTGGCCGCCTACGACCAAGCCAAGGACCAGGCACTGGCCGAGGCGGTGGAACACGGTTCCCTCAAGCCATCCACGCGTACCTCCTCCACTGGGCCGCGCTCATCGAGATCGAGCGACACCCGGAGATCGCCAAGGCGTTCCACCGGACCGAGTACCTCGCCCAGGTGACGACCGAGCCGGACGAGGCTCGACGGCTTCTGACCACGACCAGCGGGATCTACCGCGACGCCGCTGCGGCGGTGCGCGACGCGTGACCTGACCCCGGTCGGCCAGGTCGGTCGTGAAGTCGGGCATGGCAGGATCGCGGCCATGTCGCTCACTGTTCCCCGGCTCCGGATCGGTTCGACCGAGATCATCGCTCTCGCGGACGGCGAGGGTCCGTTCTTCTCGTCGCGCGGGGAGGCGTTTCCCGAGGCCACGGGGGCTCAGTGGGCCGAGGCGGACCGTTTCGATCCGGGCGCGGTCGACGCCGAGGGGCGCTGGCGGCTTCAGTTCCGCGCGTACGCGATCCGGGGGGACAGGGGTCTCACCGTCGTGGACGCCGGGATCGGTCCGGCGGACGGCCCGGCCGCCTCGTGGGCGCCGGTGCCCGGCGTGCTCCCCGAGTCGCTCGCCGCCGCGGGCATCGACCCGGCCGAGGTCGACACCGTGGTGCTCACGCATCTGCACACCGACCATGTCGGGTGGGCCGTCGTCACCGAGGCGGCCGTCCCGTCAGAGGCCGGCGGCGCCCCTTCCTCCGGCAGCGCGGTCAGCGTCCGGCGCCCGTACTTCCCGAACGCCGAATATCTGCTCCAGCGGGCCGAGTTCGACGCCCTCGACGCGTTGAACCCGCAGCTCCGTGAGACCCTCACCGACCCGCTCGCCGCGGCCGGCCGGCTCCGCCTCCTCGACGGGGACACACCCCTTCGCACCGGGCGCGTGCTCGCCACGCCCGGTCACACGCCGGGCCACCAGAGCGTGCTGGTCGCCGAAGGACGCGAGTTGGCGCTCGTCACCGGCGACCTCCTGGTGCACGCGCTCCAGCTGCTCCACCCCGAGCTCGCCTACGCACACGAGGTCGACCCCGCGGCGGCCAGACGCTCACGGGAACGCATGCTCAACCACGAGACCGCCACCACGCTGCACCTGGCGACACCGCATCTGACGGAGCCGTTCATCACGGCGTGATCGCGAACGCGCTTCCCGCTGCCGCCGTCACGAACGCCCCGAAGGCCTCCGGTGTGACCGTGAGCGCGCCGTGGGCCGGGTTCTTGGAGTCGCGGACGGCTATGTGGGGGGTGAGGTCGGCGACCTCGACGCAGTCGCCGCCGGTGTCTCCGCTGTACGAGGACTTGCGCCAGGCTGCGGTGCCGAGGGGGGCGCACTCGACGCACTGGCCGCCGGTGTCGGAGCTGTACGACGACTTACGCCACGTCGCGCCGGTCGAGTTCCGGTTCGTTGCCATAACGCTCCTCCATAACGCGGGCGATCAAGGCGGCCGAGTCCTCCAAGGAGAGGGCGGTGGCCTGTAGTTGATCGTATCGGAGTGAGCCCTCCTTGATGGCCTCCGGATTGGCCGTCATGTGCCCCTGCACGAAGTCTTCGGTGTAGACGATGTCGGGGTCGTCGTCGAAGCGCAGGACGGTGAAGGTGCCCGGCAGGCCAGCGTGTTCCCCGGCCTCGAAGGGCAGGATCTGCACCTTCAGCCACGGTCGCCGCGTCAAGGACAACAGGTGGGTGAGTTGCTCCCGCATCACTTCCCGGCCCCCGATCTCCTGGTGCAGCACCGCCTCGCTGAGCACGACCCAGAGCGACGGGGGATGCGCGCGCTCCAGGACGCGCTGCCGTTCCGTCCGCGCCGCGACCCTGGCGTCCAGGCCCTCGTCGTTGCGCGCGCCGAGCACCGCTCGCGCGTAGCCCTTCGTCTGCAACAGACCATCCACCAACTGCGCCTGGAACGTGGAGATGTACGTCGCCCGCGCCTCCATCTCCGCATACGGCTGGAACCAGTACGGCAGTTGACTCCGGAGCACCAGCCCCACCAGCCGCGAGAACAACCCGTCCGTCCCCAGCGCCGCGTCCGCCCGCTCGGCGAAATCGCGGGTCGGGACCTTCTTGGCGGTCTCGATCTGCCCGATCAGGGACCCCGTGCAGAAGATGCAGCTGCCCAACTGGGCCTGCTTGAGCCCCGCCGACTCGCGAGCGCGGCGCAGTTCGCTTCCGAAGTAGTCCAACGCCGACGCACTGGGATCGAGTTCGCGGATGTTCACCATGGGACGGCCTCCCCGGGTCGAAACGCCCGATGGCGTTGACTTCGCTCTGTCGCTGAGAGTAGCGACTCGCGCGCGTTCCGTGGCGTAAATCAATAATGCAAGCACGCTTGCTTGTTTCTGGATGCGCTGCCATGCTCCAAACGCACCGACCCGAAACGCACCGCACCGAGCCCAAACGCAACGCAACGCAACGCACCGAGCCGCACGCCGTCGGCCCCCGAGGGGAGCGCCATCGTGTTCGATCCGTCGTCCGTGATCGACGATCTGCACCGGGAGAGCGAGGAACTCGACCAGTTGGTCGGGAAGTTGGAGGAGGGCGAGTGGGCTCTTCCGACGCCCGCCGAGGGGTGGAGCGTCGCTCACCAGATCGCGCATCTCGCCTGGACCGACCGGGCGACGGTGCTGGCCGTCACGGACGCGGAGGCCTTCGGCAGGGAGACCGAGAAGGCGTTCGCCGCACCCAACTCGTTCGTGGACGAGGCCGCCGAGGAGTGGTCCCGAGCGGAGCCCGCGCTGCTCCTCGCCAACTGGCGTGCGGGCCGGGCCGAGTTGGAGAGCGTCCTGCGCTCCGCGTCCCCGGGCGTGCGCTTCCCCTGGTACGGGCCGCCCATGTCCGCCGCCTCCATGACCACCGCCCGGCTGATGGAGACCTGGGCCCACGGGCAGGACGTGGCCGACGCGCTGGGCGTGACACGCGAACCCACCGACCGGCTGAAGCACGTGGCGCGCATCGGCGTACGGACCCGCAACTTCGCGTTCGGGGTACGAGGGCTCACTCCGCCGAGTGAGGAGTTCCGCGTGGAACTCGTCGCCCCCTCGGGGGAGTTGTGGACGTTCGGCCCCGAGGACGCCGCCCAGCGGGTCACCGGCCCGGCGCTCGACTTCTGTCTGCTGGTCACCCAGCGGGCGAACCGCGCCGACCTCGCCGTACGGGCGAAAGGGCCCGATGCCGACCGCTGGCTGGACATCGCGCAGGCGTTCGCGGGGCCGTCCGGGACCGGCCGCGCGCCGAAGAGGGCGAAGGGCGCGGGCGATGACCACTGAGCCGCTACGGGAGGAGGAGCGGACGGTGACCGCCGGGCTCCCGCCGGACGAGAAGAGCGCGGCGATCGCCGAGGCCCTTCGGGAGGTGGAGGCCGCCGTGGTGGCCGAGGCCCCGCGAGAGGCGGTCGCGACCGAACCGCTCCGCATCGGCAACGCCTCCGGGTTCTACGGCGACCGCTTCGACGCCATGCGCGAGATGCTCACCGGCGGCCCCCTGGACGTCCTCACCGGCGACTACCTCGCCGAGCTGACCATGCTGATCCTGGGCCGGGACCGCCTGAAGGACCCCGCCCGCGGATACGCCAAGACCTTCCTGGGCCAGCTGGAGGAGTGCCTCGGCCTCGCCCGCGAACACGGAGTACGCCTCGTCGCCAACGCCGGGGGCCTCAACCCGGCCGGACTCGCCGACGCCGTACGGGAGTTGGCGGACCGCCTGGGCATACCGGCGCGTGTCGCGCACGTCGAGGGCGACGATCTCACGCGGCGGTACCCGGACAGTCTCGCCGCGCACGCCTACCTCGGCGGCGCAGGTATCGCCGCCTGTCTGCGCGAGGGCGCGGACATCGTCGTGACCGGGCGGGTGACGGACGCGGCGCTGGTCACCGGCCCCGCCATGGCCCACTTCGGCTGGGCCCCGGACGCCTACGACCGGCTCGCGGGTGCCGTGGTCGCCGGGCACGTCCTGGAGTGCGGCACCCAGGCCACCGGCGGCAACTACGCCTTCTTCACCGAGCACGATCCGGCCACCCTGCGCCACCCCGGCTTCCCGCTCGCCGAGCTCCACGAGGACGGCACGAGCGTCATCACCAAGCACGACGGCACCGGCGGGTTCGTCGACGTCGGCACGGTCACCGCGCAGCTCCTGTACGAGACGGCGGGCGCCCGGTACGCCGGGCCCGACGTCACCGCCAGGCTCGACACCGTCCGGCTCGGCCAGGAAGGCCCCGACCGGGTGCGGATCGACGGCGTGCGTGGCGAGGCCCCGCCGCCCACCCTCAAGGTCGGCCTCAACCGGCTCGGCGGCTTCCGCAACGAGGTCGTGTTAGTGCTGACGGGCCTCGACATCGAGGCCAAGGCCGCCCTCGTCCGGGACCAGATGGACACCGCGCTCGCCACCGCCAAGTCCCGCCCCGCCGAGGTGCGTTGGGACCTCGCCCGCACCGACCATCCCGACGCCTCCACCGAGGAGTCGGCGAGCGCGCTGCTGCATCTCGTCGTCCGGGATCCTGAACAGCACGCGGTGGGACGGGCGTTCAGCGGCGCGGCCATCGAACTCGCCCTCGCCGGCTACCCCGGATTCCATGTGCTGGCGCCACCCGGGCCGGGCGCGCCGTACGGGGTCTTCGAGGACGCGTACGTGGCCCAGGACTCCGTGGACCAGGTGGCCGTCCTCCACGACGGGCGCCGCGTCCACATCGCTCCGGCCGACGCCAGCCTCGTACCGGAGACTCCGCAGGCGCCGCCGCTGCCCGAGCCGCTGCCGTCCGGTGCGCCCACCCGTCGTGCGCCCCTCGGGCTGGTTGCCGGTGCGCGCAGCGGCGACAAGGGCGGGAACGCGAACGTCGGGGTGTGGGTGCGGACGGAGGAGGCGTGGCGGTGGCTCGCGCACGCGCTCACGGTCGACCGGTTCCGTGAACTCCTGCCGGAGAGCGCCGACTTGACCGTCGTACGGCATGTGCTGCCCAACCTCCGCGCGCTGAACTTCGTGGTCGAGGGGATTCTCGGCGAGGGCGTCGCCGCCCAGCACCGCTTCGACCCCCAGGCCAAGGCGCTGGGCGAATGGCTCCGCTCCCGCCACCTCGACATCCCGGAGTCCCTGCTGTGACCGTCATCTCCTCGGCCCTGGACATCAGGAGCGCCGACCACACGGCCAACCGCGAGGCGATGCTCGGCAAGCTCGCCGAGCTGGACGCCGAGCACGCCAAGGCGCTCGCGGGCGGCGGCGAGAAGTACGTCGCCCGGCACCGGGGGCGCGGCAAGCTGCTCGCCCGGGAACGGATAGAACTGCTCCTCGACCCCGACACCCCGTTCCTGGAGCTGTCGCCGCTCGCGGCCTGGGGGAGCGAGTACGCGGTCGGTGCCTCGCTGGTCACCGGGATCGGTGTCGTGGAGGGCGTGGAGTGCCTGATCACCGCGAACGACCCGACCGTGCGCGGCGGCGCCAGCAACCCGTGGAGCCTGAAGAAGGCGCTGCGGGCCAACGACATCGCCCTCGCCAACCGGCTGCCGTGCGTCAGCCTCGTCGAGTCGGGCGGCGCCGACCTGCCGTCCCAGAAGGAGATCTTCATACCCGGAGGCGCGATCTTCCGGGACCTCACCCGGCTGTCGGCGGCCGGAATCCCCACCGTGGCCGTGGTGTTCGGCAACTCTACCGCCGGCGGCGCGTACATCCCCGGCATGTCCGATCACGTGATCATGGTCAAGGAGCGGGCCAAAGTGTTCCTCGGCGGGCCGCCGCTGGTGAAGATGGCCACCGGGGAGGAGAGCGACGACGAGTCCCTGGGCGGCGCCGAGATGCACGCGCGCGTGTCGGGGCTCGCGGACTACTTCGCCGTCGACGAGCGGGACGCGATCCGGCAGGCCCGGCGGGTGGTGGCCCGCCTCAACCACCGCAAGGCGCACCCCGATCCGGGCCCGGCGGCCCCGCCGAAGTACGACGAGGACGAGCTTCTGGGGATCGTCCCGGGGGACCTGCGGCACCCCTTCGACCCGCGTGAGGTCGTCGCCCGGATCGTCGACGGCTCCGACTTCGACGAGTTCAAGCCGCTCTACGGGACGAGCCTGACCACCGGTTGGGCGTCGCTGCACGGCTATCGGGTCGGCATCCTCGCCAACGCGCAGGGCGTGCTGTTCAGCGCCGAGTCCCAGAAGGCCGCCCAGTTCATCCAGTTGGCCAACCAGCGCGACATCCCGCTTCTCTTCCTGCACAACACCACCGGCTACATGGTCGGCAAGGAGTACGAGCAGGGCGGCATCATCAAGCACGGCGCGATGATGATCAACGCGGTGAGCAACAGCCGCGTCCCGCACCTCTCCGTGCTGATGGGCGCCTCCTACGGGGCGGGCCACTACGGCATGTGCGGGCGGGCGTACGACCCGCGCTTCCTCTTCGCCTGGCCGAGCGCCAAGTCCGCCGTCATGGGACCGCAGCAGCTCGCCGGCGTCCTCTCGATCGTCGCCCGGCAGTCGGCCGCCGCCAAGGGGCAGCCCTACGACGACGACGCGGACGCCGCGCTGCGCGCCATGGTGGAGCAGCAGATCGAGTCGGAGTCCCTGCCGATGTTCCTGTCCGGGCGGCTGTACGACGACGGGGTCATCGACCCGCGCGACACCCGGACCGTCCTCGGCCTGTGCCTGTCCGCGATCCACACGGCGCCCTACGAGGGCGCGCGCGGTGGCTTCGGCGTCTTCCGGATGTGAGGTTCCCAGTGATCACGACCCTCCTCGTCGCCAACCGCGGTGAGATCGCCTGCCGTGTCTTCCGTACCTGCCGCGAACTGGGCATCCGCACCGTCGCCGTGCACTCGGACGCCGACGAGAACGCCCTGCACACGCGCGTGGCCGACGCGGCGGTGCGGCTGCCGGGTGCGGCGCCCTCGGACACGTATCTGCGCGGGGATCTGGTGGTGAAGGCGGCCCTGAGCGCCGGGGCGGACGCGGTGCACCCCGGGTACGGCTTCCTTTCCGAGAACGCGGGCTTCGCGCGCGCCGTGACCGATGCCGGGCTCCGGTGGATCGGGCCGCCGCCCGAGGCGATCGAGGCGATGGCCTCCAAGACGCGCGCCAAGAAGCTGATGGGGCTCGAACCCTTGTCGACGGTGACGGCCGAGGACCTTCCCGTGCTGGTGAAGGCGGCCTCGGGGGGCGGCGGGCGCGGTATGCGGGTCGTACGCGAACTCGCGGACCTCGACGCCGAGTTGACGGCCGCCCGTGCCGAGGCACTCAGCGCCTTCGGGGACGGAGAGGTCTTCGTCGAGCCCTACCTCGAGGGCGGCAGGCACGTCGAGGTGCAGATCCTGGCCGACACGCACGGCACGGTGTGGGCGCTCGGCACCCGCGACTGCTCGCTCCAGCGGCGGCACCAGAAGGTGATCGAGGAGGCACCGGCGCCCGGTCTCGCACCCGGTCTCGTCGAGGAACTCCACGAGTTGGCCGTGCGTGCCGCGCGAGCCGTCGACTACGTGGGCGCGGGCACCGTCGAGTTCCTGATCGCCGACGGCAGGGCCCACTTCCTGGAGATGAACACCCGCCTTCAGGTCGAACACCCGGTCACGGAGGCGGTGTTCGGCATCGACCTCGTCGCCCTCCAGCTCCGGATCGCCGAGGGCACGGCACTGGAGAGCGACCCGCCGCCCGCGCGGGGCCACGCGGTGGAGGCCCGCCTCTACGCCGAGGACCCGGCCCGCGACTGGGCCCCGCAGACCGGCACCCTGCACCGCCTCGCCGTCCCCGAAGGCGTCCGCCTGGACACCGGCTACACCGACGGCGACCCCATCGGCATCCACTACGACCCGATGCTCGCCAAGGTGATCGCCCACGCCCCGACCCGCGCCGAGGCCCTCCGTCGGCTGTCCGGCGCCCTGGAGCGGGCGAGCGTGCACGGCCCGGTCACCAACCGGGATCTCCTCGTACGGTCCCTGCGGCACGAGGAGTTCGTGTCGGGGCGGATGGACACCGGCTTCTACGAACGCCACCTGGACGAACTCACCAGGGCGGCCCCGGACCCGTACGCCCCGCTCGCCGCGGCCCTCTCCGACGCGCACGGCCGCTCCCGCTTCGGCGGCTGGCGCAACCTGCCGTCCCAGCCGCAGACCAGGCGCTACCTGATGGACGGCACCGAGCACGAGGTCCACTACCGGCACACCCGCGACGGCCTGACCGCCGAAGGGGTGCGCGTCGTGCACGCCGACGCCGCTCTCGTCGTCCTCGAAATCGACGGCGTACGGCGGAAGTTCGCGATCAGCCGCTACGGCGACCGGATCCACGTCGGGCCCGCCACCCTCACCGCCCTGCCGCGCTTCCCCGATCCCACCGCCCAGCAGGCCCCCGGCTCACTGCTCGCCCCCATGCCGGGAACCGTCGTCCGGGTCGCCGAGGGCCTGGCCGCCGGAGTCACGGTGACGGCCGGCCAGCCCCTCGTCTGGCTGGAGGCGATGAAGATGGAACACAAGATCTCCGCGCCCGTCGCGGGCACCCTCAGCGCACTTCACGCCGCCCCGGGCCAACAGGTCGAGGTCGGCACCCTTCTGGCCGTGGTCGAGCCCCTCCCGGGGCAGGACGGGCCGGGACCCAGCCGCACTCCTCAGGAGACCACATGACCTCCGTCACCGAATCCGACGAGCACAAGGCCCTGCGATCCGCCGTGGCCGCCCTGGGCAAACGCTACGGCCGCGGCTACCTCGACAAGGTCATCGCCGACGGCGCGCACCCCGACGAACTCTGGTCCGAGGCGGCCAAGCTGGGCTATCTCGGGGTCAACCTGCCGGAGGAGTACGGCGGCGGAGGCGGCGGCATAACCGAACTCTCCATCGTCCTTGAGGAGTTGGGCGCTGCGGGCTGTCCGCTGCTGATGATGGTCGTCTCGCCCGCGATCTGCGGCACGGTCATCGCCCGCTTCGGCACCGAGGCGCAGAAACAGGAGTGGCTCCCCGCCCTCGCCGACGGCACCCGCACCATGGCCTTCGGCATCACCGAGCCCGACGCCGGCTCCAACTCGCACCGCATCACCACCACGGCCCGCCGCGAGGGCGAGAAGTGGGTGATCAACGGCCGCAAGGTGTTCATCTCCGGCGTCGACACCGCCGACGCGACCCTCATCGTCGGACGGACCGAGGACGCCAGGACTGGCCGCCTCAAGCCCTGCCTCTTCATCGTCCCGCGCGACACCGAGGGCTTCGGACGGCGCCCCATCGACATGGAACTCCACAGCGCCGAGAAGCAGTTCGAGCTCACCCTCGACGAGGTGACGCTGCCCGCCGACGCGCTCGTCGGCGACGAGGACGCGGGCCTCCTCCAGCTCTTCGCCGGACTCAACCCCGAGCGCGTCATGACGGCCGCCTTCGCGATCGGCATGGGCCGCTACGCGCTCTCGGTGGCGATCGGCTACGCCCGCGAACGCACCGTCTGGAAAGCCCCCATCGGCGCCCACCAGGCCATCGCGCACCCCCTCGCGCAGGCCCACATCGATCTCGAACTCGCCCGCCTGATGATGCGGAAGGCGGCCCACCTGTACGACGCCGGGGACGACGTGGGCGCGGGCGAGGCCGCCAACATGGCCAAGTACGCCGCCGGGGAAGCCTGCGTGAAGGCCGTCGACCAGGCCGTGCACACCCTCGGCGGCAACGGCCTCACCCGCGAGTTCGGCCTCGCCTCGCTGATTACGGCCTCGCGCGTGTCTCGTATCGCACCGGTCAGCAGGGAGATGATTCTCAACTACATCTCCCACCAGACCCTGGGCCTGCCCAAGTCGTACTAGAGAGAGCCCAGTTCGCCGATTCGCCTCAGGAGGAACCGTGTTCCGCAGCGAGTACGCAGACGTTGAGGCCATCGAGGAACCCATCCACGACGCGGTCCTCGGCCGCGCCGCCGAGTTCGGCGAGACCCCCGCGCTCATCGACGGCGTCGACGGCACCACGCTCACCTACGGCCAACTCGACCTGTTCCACCGGCGGCTGGCCGCCGCGTTCGCCGAGGCGGGCGTGCGCAAGGGCGACGTACTCGCTCTGCACAGCCCGAACACGATCGCCTTCCCGACGGCGTTCTACGCGGCCACCCGCGCGGGGGCCTCGGTCACCACCGTGCACCCGCTCGCCACGCCCGAGGAGTTCGCGAAACAGCTCCGCGACTGCGCCGCCAAGTGGATCGTGACCGTCTCGCCCCTCCTGGACGCGGCACGCCAGGCCGCCGAACTCGCGGGCGGCGTACAGGAGATCTTCCTCTGCGACAGCGCGCCCGGACACCGCTCGCTGATGGAACTCCTCGGGTCCACCGCGCCCGAACCGCAGGTCGGCATCGACCCCGCGCGGGACATCGCCGCCCTCCCGTACTCCTCGGGCACCACCGGCATCCCCAAGGGCGTGATGCTCACCCACCGGTCCATCGCCACCAACCTCGCGCAGCTCTCGCCCGCCGTACCCACGGGGCCCGGCGACCGGATCCTCGCGGTGCTGCCCTTCTTCCACATCTACGGGCTGACCGCCCTCATGAACGCGCCGCTGCGGCAGGGCGCCACCGTCGTCGTGCTGCCGCGCTTCGACCTGGAGACCTTCCTCGCCGCCATCCAGAAGCACCACATCAACGCCCTGTACGTGGCCCCGCCGATCGTCCTCGCCCTCGCCAAGCACCCGGCCGTCGCGCAGTACGACCTGTCCTCGTTGAAATACATCATCTGCTCGGCGGCGCCCCTGGACGCGGCCCTCGCCGCCGCCTGTTCACGACGGCTCGGCCTGCCGCCCATCGGCCAGGCCTACGGCATGACGGAACTGTCGCCCGGCACCCACGTCGTCCCCCTCGACGCCGAGAACCCGCCGCCCGGAACCGTCGGCAGGCTCATCGCCAACACCGAGATGCGCATCGTGTCCCTCGACGACCCCGCCGAGGACCTGGAGATCGGCGAGGCCGGGGAGATCGCCATCCGCGGACCCCAGGTCATGAAGGGCTACCTCGGGCAGCCCGACGCCACCGCCGCGATGATCGACCCGGAGGGCTGGCTGCACACCGGGGATGTCGGCTACGTGGACGCCGACGGCTGGCTCTTCGTCATCGACCGCGTCAAGGAACTCATCAAGTACAAGGGCTTCCAGGTCGCCCCCGCCGAACTGGAGGCCCTGCTGCTCACCCACCCCGGCATCGCCGACGCCGCCGTCATCGGCGTCTACAACGAGGACAACAACGAGGTCCCGCACGCCTACGTGGTCCGCCAGCCGTCCGCCGCCGCCCTCTCGGAGGGCGAGATCATGATGTACGTCGCCGAACGCGTCGCCCCCTACAAGAGGGTCCGCCAGGTCACCTTCATCGAGGGCGTGCCACGGGCGGCCTCGGGGAAGATCCTGCGCCGCCGACTCCGGGAGCCCCAGTGACCCTTGTGCACACCGCCCACGACCGGGCCGTCACCACCCTCACCCTCGACTCGCCCGCCAACCGCAACGCCCTGTCGGCGGCCCTGGTGGGCGAGCTGGCCGCCGCCCTCACCCGCTGCGGCAAGGACGGCGACGTACGCGCGGTCGTCCTCACCCACACCGGGAACACCTTCAGCGCGGGCGCCGACCTGCGCGACCCGCCGCGTCCCGAGTCCCTCGTCGCCCTGCTGCGGCAGCTCGTCGAACTGCCCAAGCCCGTCGTCGCCCGGGTCACCGGACACGTACGGGCGGGCGGCCTCGGCCTGCTCGGCGCCTGCGACCTCGCCGCCGCCTCCCTGGACGCCACTTTCGCCTTCACGGAGGTGCGCATCGGCGTCGCCCCCGCGGTCATCTCCCTGCCCCTGACACCCCGCGCCGACCCCCGCGCCCTCGCCCGGTACTGCCTCACCGGCGAACGCTTCGACGCCGCCGAGGCCGTACGCGCGGGGCTCCTGACCATGGCGGGCGAGGACGTCGACGTCATCCTGGAACCCGTCCTCGACGGACTGCGCCGGTCCTCCCCCGATGCCCTCGCGGAGACGAAGTCGCTGCTCACGGCTAAGGTGCTGGAGGCCTTCGACCGGGACGCGGACGAGCTGACCGCGCTCTCCGCCCGGCTCTTCTCCTCCGCGCAGGCCCGCGAGGGAATGACGGCCTTCCTCGAACGACGGGATCCCGCATGGGTGGTGTGACCACGACGGACAGTGCGCCGGAGGGGGCGAGAGAGGCCGCCGCGCGTGCGCCGCACGTCCCCAAGCAGGACCGCAGCCGGGCCACCCGGCAGCGGCTCCTCGCCGCGGCCGTCGCCTGCCTCGCCGAACACGGCTGGGCGGGCTCCACGGTCTCCGTCGTCGCCGAGCGCGCCGGTGTCTCCCGGGGCGCCGCCCAGCACCACTTCCCGACCCGCGAGGACCTCTTCACCGCGGCCGTCGAGTACGTCGCCGAGGAACGCTCAACGGCCCTGCGGGCCCTCTTCCCCAAGAGGGCCGCCGACCGCCGCGAAGTGGTGTCCGCGCTGGTCGACCTCTACACCGGCCCCCTCTTCCGCGCCGCCCTCCACCTCTGGGTCGCCGCCTCCAACGAGGAGCAGCTCCGGCCCCGGGTCACCGAACTGGAGGCCCACGTCGGCCGGGAGACCCACCGGATAGCGGTGGAACTGCTCGCCGCCGACGAGTCACGGCCGGGGGTGCGCGAGACGGTCCAGGGCCTCCTCGACATGGCCCGCGGCCTCGGCCTCGCCAACCTGCTCACCGACGACGGGGTACGGCGGGAGCGGGTGGTGGCCCAGTGGGCGGTCCTGCTGGACGACGCGCTGGGGACCGGTTTCCGGGACTGAGCCCAGCCACCGGGGATCCAGGGGACCTCAGGGGCTGAGCCGCTCCACCTTCCAGCCGCCGTCCGGCTCCGCCGCGTACCGGAGCCTGTCGTGCAGCCGGTTCTCGTGGCCCTGCCAGAACTCCACCGTCCCCGGGGCGATACGGAAGCCGCCCCAGTCCGGCGGCACCGGGACCTGCTCGCCCTGCGGATAGCGGGCGCTCAACTCCGCGTACGAGGCGTCCAGTTCGGCCCGGGAGGCGATCACCGATGACTGCGGGCTGGCCCACGCGCCGAGCTGCGAGCCGTGCGGACGGGTCCGGAAGTAGGCGGCCGTCTCGTCCCGCCCGGTGCGCCGGGCCGTGCCGGTGACGATGACCTGGCGGGCCATGGAGTGCCACGGGAAGAGCAGCGAGACATAGGGGTTGTCGGCCAGTTCGCGGGCCTTGCGGGACCCGTAGTTGGTGTAGAAGACGAAGCCCCGCTCGTCGTACTTCTTCAGCAGCACCGTGCGCGAACTGGGCCGGCCGTCCGCGTCCGCCGTGGAGACGACCATGGCGTTGGGCTCGTACACCGCACCCCGCGCCGCGGCCCGCACCGCCTCGCCGAACCAGCGCGCGAACTGCTCCATGGGATGGGCGGCGAGCTCGGACTCGGCGATGCCCTCGGCCCGGTAGTGCTCGCGCATCGCGGCGGGGTCGAGAACGGGGTCGAGAGCGGGATCGAGGGTCGGATCACGGTCGGTCACCTGGTCATCCTGCCGCATCCGTACCGCTGTCGGCGGGGGTGCGGCTCATCTCCGAGCCGCACTTGAGTGGCACTGAGTGCCGCGCACCCTCCCCAAAGGTGGCACTCAGGGATATCGTGATGTCGAAACGGTGGGGTGACCGCAGGCCGCGCGGGGCATCACCGGGGTGACGCACAGGACCGCGAGTCCATGAGGAGACCGCGGAACCGGACGTACGTCGCTCATCACGGACATATGGTCACGAGAACTCTGAATCCCCCCATAAGCCATTCGTCGCACACATCATGAGGAGCCGCCTGATGTCCGACTTCGTACCCGGACTCGAGGGAGTCGTCGCTTTCGAGACGGAGATCGCCGAACCGGACAAGGAGGGCGGCGCTCTCCGGTACCGGGGCGTCGACATCGAGGATCTGGTCGGCCACGTCTCCTTCGGCAACGTCTGGGGCCTCCTGGTCGACGGAGCCTTCAACCCCGGTCTGCCGCCCGCCGAGCCGTTCCCGATCCCCGTCCACTCCGGCGACATCCGCGTCGACGTCCAGTCCGCGCTGGCGATGCTGGCCCCGGTGTGGGGCCTGCGCCCCCTCCTCGACATCGACGAGTCGCAGGCCCGCGAGGACCTCGCGCGGGCCGCCGTGATGGCGCTGTCGTACGTCGCCCAGTCCGCCCGCGGCCAGGGCAACGCCATGGTCCCGCAGCGCGAGATCGACAAGGCGCAGTCCGTCGTGGAGCGCTTCATGATCCGCTGGCGCGGCGAGCCCGACCCCAAGCACGTCGCGGCCGTCGACGCCTACTGGACCTCCGCCGCCGAACACGGCATGAACGCCTCCACCTTCACCGCCCGCGTCATCGCCTCGACCGGCGCCGACGTGGCGGCGGCCCTCTCCGGAGCCGTGGGCGCCATGTCGGGCCCGCTGCACGGCGGCGCCCCCTCCCGCGTCCTCGGCATGATCGAGGAGATCGAACGCACCGGCGACGCCGAGGCGTACGTCAGGCAGGCCCTCGACAAGGGCGACCGCCTGATGGGCTTCGGCCACCGCGTCTACCGCGCCGAGGACCCCCGCGCGCGGGTCCTCCGCCGCACCGCCCGCGAGCTCGGCGCCCCCCGCTTCGAGATCGCCGAAGCCCTGGAGAAGGCCGCCCTCGCCGAGCTCCACGCACGCCGCCCGGACCGTGTCCTGGCGACGAACGTCGAGTTCTGGGCCGCCATCGTCCTCGACTTCGCCGAGGTCCCGGCGCACATGTTCACCTCGATGTTCACCTGCGCCCGCACCGCCGGCTGGTCCGCGCACATCCTGGAGCAGAAGCGCACCGGACGGCTCGTCCGGCCCTCCGCCCGCTATGTCGGCCCCAGCACCCGCGGGCCACAGGAGATCACGGGGTACGGGGACATCGCGCGCTGAACCCCGAGGCGCGCACGGGCGGGAAGAAACAGGAAAACAGCGGGAAGCAACGGGAAACGCAGACGACCCGCGAGCTCGGGTTCCTCCGCCTCACGGCGGAGGAGCCGGCCGGACGTACCGGCGAGCCCGCGGGTCGGGTGACTGCTGGAGATTGGGCCGGCTGCACGCACAGAACACGTGCTGGTCCGGCACCGCACTGGATGTGGTGACGGGCCGCTAGCCCGCAGCCACCTCACGCGTCCGGTTTGGATACATCTGCCGAACCACCTCCTCTCTCGTGTGCACCACACCTTAGGAATCGTTCGGACACGGCTCAACCGGTTTTTCGGAAAGTTCGCGGCAAGGCTCCGGAGGACGGGTCCGCTGCTCATGGGGCGGGCGAGGCGGAAATGCGGGGTGCAACGATTTCGTTCAATCTTTGGGGAACCCGGTGTGGGCTGGGTCACGTTCGAGTTCAATGAGGGTGAGCGAGCGAATTGTCGCGTCGTAGTTGCGGACGCAGCCTGCAGGGGGTCCAGGTGAGTGCTTCCCGGCGTAGTGGGACCACCGACGAGCTGGGGCCGGACGAGCCCGAGCGGGACGGTTCGGATCTTCTTGCCGCGCTTCTGGACGGGATGGACGCGGCCCTGTGCGCCTTCGACGCCGACGGGGTCGTGACCCACTGGAACCGCGAGGCCGAGCGGATCCTCGGCTGGACGGCCGCCGAGGCCGTGGGGCGGCACGGATTCGCCGGCTGGGCCGTGCGCACCGCCGACGCGGAGGAGGTCCAGGCGCGGCTCCTTTCCGCCATGGAGGCCCCCGGCCGCCAGGTGAACGAGTTCGCCCTCCTCACCAAGGACGGCGGGCGGGTCCTCGTGCGGACCCAGTCGGCCGCGGTGCGCGGACCCGACGGCAAGCCCGCCGGGGTGTACTGCGCCTTCAGCGAGGTGCACGCCCAGATCGACCTGGAGCGGTCCATCGCGCTGAGCGAGGCGCTGTTCGAGGACGCGAGCTGGGGTGTGGTGCTCGTGGACGCGGATCTGCGCCCCGCCGTCGTCAACGCACACGCCGCCCGCGCGCTCGGCATCGGGCGCACGGCGGTGCTCGGACGGCCACTGGGGGAGTTGCTCTCGCAGGGCGTCGAGGAGCTGGAGAGCGCGCTCACCCATGTGCTGGCCGAGGGCGCGCCGCCCGCGCCCGCCGAGATGTGGGTGAGCGTCCGCACCCAGGAGGGCGAGACCCGGCGCTGCTGGCGCAGCGGCTTCCTGCGGCTCGCCTCGCCGCTCACCGAGGAGCCCGTCCCGCTGGGGGTCGGATGGCTCTTCCAGGACGTCACCGAGGCCAAGCAGACCGAGCAGGAGGCGGCGCTGCTGCGGTTCCGGGCCAACCAGCTGCACCGGGCGGCGCGGGCCGCCGCCGAGTGCGAGGACCCGGCCGAGGCGGCCACCGTCCATCTGGACTTCTCGCTCGCCGGGTTCGCCGACCACGCGCTGATCGACCGGGTCGCGGGCGGCTCGGCGCGGGACGGCGAGGGCCCCGTGCGGCTGGTACGGGCAGCCGCCACGCCCTCCGGGACGCCGGGGCCGAGCATGCCGGCCGGCAAGGCGGGGCTGCCGGTGCGGTACGCGGACGGGCATCCGGCGTTGCAGAGCGCGGAGCGGGCCGGGTCGGTGCGGGCCAGCGCCCGCGAGTCCGAGCCCGGACGGGTCCGGGAGTGGGCCGTGGCCCGGCAGTGGCCCCCGGACTCGGTCCACGCGCTCTGCGCGGTGCTGCGCAGCCGCGGGCGGACCCTGGGCGTCGTGACGTTCCTGCGGGGCGCGGGCCGCAGCCAGTTCGAGCGCACGGACGCGAGCTACGCCGAGGACGTCGCCGTACGGATCGCGATGGCGCTGGACCTGGAGGACCTGTGGGAGGGGCGCCGCTGAGGGCGGCCGGCCCTGAAGCGGTGCCGGTCTCCTCGGCGCCGGACGACGTGGCCGGGCGGCGGTTCACCGACGGCCTCCGGCGCGGTCCACGCCGGGCTCGCGTCTCGCCGGTTTCGCGGTAACCGCGCGGCAGGCACCGCGCCGGGTTCGCCGTAACCGCGCGGCAGGCCCCGCGCCGGTCTCGTCGGAACCGCCGACAGGCCCCGCGCCGGGATCTTCGGAGCCGCCGACATGCACCGCGCCGGTCTCGTCGGACCGCAGGTAGGCCCGCGCCGGTCTCATCGGAGCCGCCGGCAGGCCCCGCGCCGGGATCTTCGGAGCCGCCGGGCCCACCCCGCAGGTCTTTTCGGGTTTTGGGGGCAGCCGGTTCGGCGCGGTCTCGGTGCCGGCCGGTGCGGGTGTCCTGCCGGGCTTTCCGGAGACGTCCGGAGACGTCCGGAACCGCCTCGCCCGCCCCTCCCCGGCTCAGTGCCGGTAGAAGATCCGGTCCCCGTACTCGGTCATCACGCGGCCGTTCCACTCGTGGCCGCCGTCCACGTTGCCCGAGCGCAGCAGCGGGGGCTCGATGCCGCGCTCGGCCAGGGCGCCCGCGGCGGTGGCCATCACGGCCTGGAGGAGCGCCGAGGTGACCACCGTGGAGGCGGGGGCGAAGGGCGCCTCGATGGTGTCGAGGGTGAGTTCGGCGTCGCCGATGGGGATCCTGGAGTCGAGGACGATGTCGCAGTGGTCCTTGAGATACGTCCCCGAGGAGTGCCGGGACTTCGTCTCCGTCGTGTAGGCGACGGAGGTCACGCCGATGACCCTGAGGCCGAGGGCGCGGGCGTTCATGGCCATCTCGACGGGCAGCGCGTTGCGCCCGGAGAGGGAGATGATCACGAGCAGGTCGCCCGCACGGGCCGGGCTGGAGTCCAGGACGGCGCTCGCCAGGCCGTCGACCCGTTCCAGGGCCGAGCCCAGGGTGGCCGGCATGACGTCGACGCCCACGGTGCCCGGTACGACGAGCAGGTTCATCAGGGCGAGGCCACCGGCGCGGTAGACGATGTCCTGGGCGGCGACCGAGGAGTGCCCGGCGCCGAACGCGAACAGGCGTCCGCCGTCGGCGACGGTGTCGGCGATCAGCGTTCCGGCCGCCTCGATCTCCTCGGCGTCCTCGTCCCGCACCCGTTGCAGCAGGCCGATCGCCGCGTCGAAGAACCGCCCGGCCAGCTTGCTGTCGCTCATCGGCGAAGCCCCTTCGAAGTTCGGTCAGCGTCGACGCGTCGCCGATCACGTTGCGGTCTGGACCATCGCGCTGTCAATACGGCGGGCAGTACGGTCGGCGATACGGCGTGGGGCTCGTATACACGGTCCCCGCCACCGGCTCCGTACTGCCGTGAAGATCCGGTGCGGGCACTTGGCAGCACGTGGTTTCGACGGCGAGGCACGCTTGTCAGTGCGATGCGTCAGAATTGAGTCCAGGGCCAGCGCACAAGCCGGTGAGCCACGGAGCCTCCGGCAGAGCTAATCGAGGGGCACACATGTCCGGACTGATCGACACCACGGAGATGTATCTCCGCACCATCCTCGAGCTGGAGGAGGAAGGCGTCGTCCCCATGCGCGCCCGGATCGCGGAGCGGCTGGACCAGAGCGGGCCGACGGTCAGCCAGACGGTCGCGCGGATGGAGCGCGACGGTCTGGTGGCGGTGGCCAGCGACCGGCATCTGGAACTCACCGACGAGGGTCGCAGGCTGGCCACGCGTGTCATGCGCAAGCACCGGCTCGCGGAGTGCCTCCTCGTCGACGTGATCGGTCTGGAGTGGGAGCAGGTGCACGCCGAGGCCTGTCGCTGGGAGCACGTGATGAGCGAGGCGGTGGAGCGCCGGGTGCTGGAGCTGCTGCGCCACCCGACCGAGTCGCCGTACGGCAACCCGATCCCGGGCCTGGAGGAGCTGGGCGAGAAGGACGGCGCCGACCCGTTCCTGGACGAGGGCATGGTGTCGCTGGCCGAGCTGGACCCGGGCAAGGAGGGCAAGACCGTGGTCGTCCGGCGTATCGGCGAGCCGATCCAGACGGACGCGCAGCTGATGTACTCCCTGCGCCGTGCGGGCGTCCAGCCCGGCTCCGTGGTGAGCGTGACGGAGTCCGCGGGCGGCGTCCTGGTCGGCAGCGGCGGCGAGGCCGCGGAACTGCAGTCGGAGGTCGCCTCCCACGTCTTCGTAGCGAAGCGCTGAGCCTCACCTGAGGGCGCCGCCCCGCCCACCGGGGAGGACCCGCCCCGGCGCACCGCCGGCGGCTTCGTCGGTCGGTGTTCGCTCCGGCACGCGCTGTCCACCACCTGACTACCGGCGTGTCAACTACCGTGACCACAGAGGTAGTTGTGACCTCGGCGTGACCTCACCGAAACCAAGATTCAGTGCGCGGAATCGCAGCGCGGGGACCATTTGCGTGCGAGGCTGTCGCGTGAGGCATATGACTTGAGAGCTCTTGACCGTGTTCCGAGAGCGAAGGCGCGCGGTCGGGGAGGGGGCGAAAGGATGTGCCGCAGAGGTGGAGAGGGCCCCGGCGCCCAATGGCGCCGGGGCCTGTTCTCCCCCTTGTCGACCCGGAGCCCCGAGCTCCCAGGGTCGACCCCTTCGGGCCGGTTTCCCCGAGCGGCCCGCCCCCCGCTGAAGATCTCCCCTCGGCGGCCGCGGTCAATCCTTGAGGGTGGTCACTCGAACGAGGGGTGTTGCCGCCGAGAAGGACGTTTTCGAATCCCCATTCGATAACGTCGGGGTGTGGCCGGGGCACCAGGGGAAACACGGGAGCCAGCGCCGAGCGACAGGCGGCACAGCCCGTACGGGCCGGCGGAAGCCCGCCGGGAGCGGGCAGCGGAACCAGCAGGAGCAGCGGTACGACAGCGGTAGGAACGGTACGAGTGGACCGGCCGGCTCGAGCGGGAGCGAGGCGGTCCCAGCGAGCGAGGGGGGTGCCATTACCTGTGGTGCGGCGCATCGACGTGACGGGAGCGGGTGGCGTACGCCTCGCCGCTTGGGAGTTCGCCGATCCTCCCAAGCCCAAGGCGGACCCTGCCGGAACCGAGTCATCCGGAACGGAGCGGTCCGGAGCGGTTCCGGCCGGGGCTGTCTCTTCCGGACAGGACCTGCCCAGGATCGGCTCTCCCCGGTCCGGGAGCGATCCCGAGGGAAGAGGGGCCGGACCGGGGCCCGAGGAGGCCCCGCGCGCGCCCGGCGTGCTCTTACTGCACGGCCTCATGGGCCGCGCCTCCCACTGGGCCTCCACCGCCCGCTGGCTCTCCGAACGGCACCGCGCCATCGCGCTCGACCAGCGCGGCCACGGCCAGAGCGAGAAACCGCCGGAGGCCGCCTACACCCGCGAGGCCTACGTCGAGGACGCCGAGGCCGCCCTCGAACAACTGGGCCTCGCCCCGGCCGTCCTGATCGGCCACGCGATGGGCGCGCTGACCGCCTGGCAGCTCGCCGCCAAACGCCCCGATCTCGTCTGCGGCCTGATCATCTGCGACATGCGGGCGTCGGCGCTGGGCGCCGCCTCGCAGCGCGAGTGGGAGGACTGGTTCAAGGCCTGGCCCGTCCCCTTCGCCACGCTCGCCGACGTACGCAAGTGGTTCGGTGAGGACGACCCCTGGGTGGAGCGCCCCAACCCGTCCCGCGGCGAGTTCTACGCCGAGGTGATGCACGAGTCCGGTGACGGCTGGCGCCCGGTCTTCGAACCCGCGCAGATGCTCAAGTCCCGCCAGACGTGGGTGTACGACGCCCACTGGGAGGAGCTCACCCAGGTCAGGTGCCCCGCCCTGGTGGTCAGGGGACTCGACGGCGAGCTCGGCCGTGCCGAGTCCCAGGAGATGGTCCGCGTCCTGCCGAACGGCCAGTACGCGGAGGTGGCCGACGCCGGCCACCTCGTCCACTACGACCAGCCGGACGCCTGGCGCACCGCGATCGAACCCTTCCTGGACGGCGTACTCACAGGCTGACACCGTCCGCCCACGAACAGCCCGGCGCTCAGCCCTTGCTGACCGCCGTGAGGATCTCCGGGAGCCGTCGGGCCGTCCGCGGGGCGGCCAGCCGCAGGCCCGCCACCGTGAGAAGGGCGCCGTACGCGGTGCCCAGCGGGAGGAGCAGCCACGTCCAACCCTCCCCGTCCGCCGACACGTTCAGCCAGATGGTCAGGGCGATGACGGGGGCGCACAGGAGGGCGGCGGCGACCATGCCGCCGAAGATGGCGATCCAGGCGAGCCCGGCCTGCCCGGGAGCCACGTTCTTGTAGCCCTCCTGGGGGATCGAGTACGGGAAGCGGGCCGAGGACCACGCGCCGGTCGCCAGCATCGCGCCGAGCAGCGCGAAGGAGAGACCGAGCGCCTCGGGCAGCTTGGGCCAGTCGCCGAGCAGCGCGGTCGTCAGGACGGTCACGAGGGTGGCGTACGGGAGGGTTATCAGCAGCAACGCCAGCGCGCGCCCGCGCAGTTCGACGTACGCGTCACGTGTGGACGAGATCGTCATCGCGACCATCCAGAACGCGGACGTGTCCTGCCCGAACTGGTTGTACATCTGGATCCCGAGCATCCCGGCCGCGAAGCAGGCGAAGTAGATCGAGCCGGTGCCCTGCACGGCGTTCAGCACGGGCACGATCAGCCCGATGGCGAGTGAGGTCACCCACGCCGCCTTGGTCTTCGGGTCGCGCCACACGTACCGCAGGCTGCGCCGCATGACGGTCCCGGTGCGGCCGTCCGGCAGCAGCCGCCCCAGGCCGCCGGAACCCCGTTCCCGCGCGACCGGCTCCGCCGCCTGGAGGGTCGACCCGTCCGGCGCGGTCATCAGCCGGGTCAGGTGATGGGACCAGAGGGCCAGCAGCCCCGCCAACGCGGCGCCGCTGAGTAGGAGTTGGGCGACCGCGATCCCGTACAACCCCTCGCTCGCCGCGTGCACCGCGCCGATCGCCGAGCCGGGCGGCACCCAGCTCAGCACGTCGCCCACCGGGTCGAGCTCCGCGAGCCCGCCGGACGAACCAAGGCGCTGCGCACCGAAGTTGACCGCCTGCGCGCCGACCGCGATGACCAGACCGCTCAGTACCGCGAGGTCGCGGCCCCTGCGGCTGGTCAGCAGCCGGATGTTGGCGGCGGCGACGGCGCGCGCGAGGGCCACGCAGACGAGGAGCCCCAGAGGCACGGCGACGACGGCGGTGACGTAGGCCGCCGTGCCGAACGCCACGGAGATCGCGGACCCGGCGAACAGGCACAGCGTGAACAGCGGCCCTATGCCGACGAGCGAGGCCGCGAGCAGCGCCCGGACGAGCGGGCGCGGGCGCAGCGGCAGCATCACCAGGCGGGTCGGGTCGAGCGTCTCGTCGCCGCTGGGGAAGAAGAGCGGCAGCACGGCCCAGCCGAGCGCCAGGACCGCCACGAGCAGGACGGCCACGGCGACGGCGTGCGTGTTGCCGCGCAGTGCGATGAGGCCGAGCAGCTGGAGGGCGGCGAAGAGGAGGACCAGGACGGCGGAGGCGACGTACGCGGCCCGCCGTCCGGAGGACTGCCGCAGCCCGTTGCGCAGGAGCGACAGCTTCAGGCGTACGAGGACGGGGGTGACCGATGTCGCGGATGCACCGGTGGTGGCGCTCATCGGGGGGCTCCGCCGCCCAGCCAGTCCAGCTCGGCCCCGGCGGCGCGGCCGTTCGCGCCGACCAGTTCCAGGAAGGCCTGCTGGAGCGAGGGGGCGTCGCCGCGGACCTCGGCGAGCGGGCCGTGCGCGCGGATCCGCCCGGCGGCCAGCACGGCGACCCAGTCGCACAGCGACTCGACCAGCTCCATCACGTGGGAGGAGAAGACGACGGTGGCGCCCGAGCCGGTGTACCGCTCCAGGACGCCGCGGATGGTCTGCGCGGAGACCGGGTCGACGCCCTCGAACGGCTCGTCCAGGAAGAGGACTTCGGGGTTGTGCAGGAGGGCGCAGGCCAGGCCGATCTTCTTGCGCATGCCGGTCGAGTAGTCGACGACGAGTTTGTGCTGGGCGCCCGCGAGGTCGAGCACGTCCAGGAGCTGGGTGGCGCGCTTGTCGACCTCTGCGCCCGGCAGGCCCCGCAACCGGCCGGTGTAGCCGAGGAGTTCGCGTCCGGAGAGGCGTTCGAAGAGCCGCAGGCCCTCCGGCAGCACCCCGATCCGCGCCTTCACCTCCACCGGGTCGCGCCACACGTCACGGCCGACGACCTCGACGGTGCCCTGGTCGGGTCTGAGCAGTCCGGTCACCATGGAGAGGGTGGTGGTCTTGCCCGCGCCGTTCGGCCCGACGAGTCCGATGAACTGCCCCGCGGGCAGCTCCAGATCGATCCCGGCGACAGCGACCTGCTCCCCGAACCGCTTCCAGAGCCCACGCACGCGTACGGCGGGCACGGCGGCCCCTGATCGCTCGGTCATGTAGGCACCCTAAGGGTCAACCCCCGGCTTTTAAGGGGCGCGGGAACCGCGCGATCAGCCACAGCGAACCCGCGGAACACGAACGAGCCGCGGGAACTATCGGCGCCCTTCCCGCCCGCAGGCGTAGGCGAGCGGCGAGATCAACTCCTCCGCGTCGGGCAGCCAGCGGTTGGCGTGGGTGGGCCGGCAGGCCCACTGGACTGCTCCCCGCGACCCGAACCGGGTCGGCGGCGCCGCGACGTACGCCCCCTCGCCCAGGGTGACCAGATCGAGGGAGGCGGGCGGCCAGCCCAGCTTCCGCACCAGGTCGGGGACCTTCGCGGCGGCGCCGGGGAGCACGAAGAAGTGCATGCGCCGGTCCGGGGTGCAGGTGACCGGGCCGAGGGTCAACTCCATGCGCTCCATGCGGGCGAGCGCGAGGAACCCGGCGGTCTCCGGCACGTCGATCGCGTCGAAGGTCCGCCCGGTGGGCAGCAGGATCGACGCCGTGGGCTGCTTCGCCCACATCCGGCGCGCGACGGTCGCACTGCCCGTGGCCTGCGTCGACCAGTCCTCGCGCGCCGGATGCGCGCCGGGCGCGGCGCACGCCTTCTCGCCGCAGGAGCAGCGCTGCGTCCCGTCGACGGCTTCCAGCCAGGTGCCGGGGAACACGTCCCAGTGGCGCTCCTCTGCGTAGCGCACGGCTGTGTCCTGCAGCGATTCGCCGCGCTGCTGGGGGATCTGCGCGGTCTCGGTGCCTGCGATGGTCTCGTCCACGTGGAACTCAACTCCCGCGTCCACCTCGGGTTACGGGGGACGCGCGCGCGGGGGAGGAGCATCGATTCCGCACGTGGGGCGCATGGATGCACGGGTGGGGGCGCGCATGGGGAATCGCGGCGGGTGCCGGGTAACCACGTGAGGGGTCGGGGCCACCGCCTCTACCCCGGCAATCCTCACATGTCTCGCATCTTCGCCGTGTTCGCGGGGCATTGATCTTCATGGCCGACTTCTTTCGCTCTTCCACGGGGGTCCGGCCGCTGAGGGCACGTCAACTCGGTGCGCGGGAAGGCACCGCAGCCACAGGGGGTACGCCAATGGCCGCAAGGCCGCTCGTCGCGCGGCAGCCGAACGAACGACTGCAGGCGCTCATCCAGGAAGCGGGATGCTCGAACGCCGGGCTGGCCCGCAGGGTCAACATGTGCGGCGCGGAGCACGGTCTCGATCTGCGGTACGACAAGACGTCCGTGGCGCGCTGGCTGCGCGGACAGCAGCCGCGTGGGCGGGCCCCGGCGATCATCGCCGAGGCGCTCGGCCGCAAGCTCGGCCGTACGGTCACGATCGACGAGATCGGCATGGCCAACGGCAAGAACCTCGCGTCCGGCGTCGGCCTCCAGTTCTCGCCGACAGTCCTGGGAGCCATCGAGCAGGTCTGCGAGCTGTGGCGCAGCGACGTCGGCCGCAGGGACTTCCTCTCCGGCTCGTCCGTCGCCGCCTCCGCGCTCGTCGAGCCCAGCCGGGACTGGCTGATCTCCTCGCCGGACTCCCAGGTGGCGCGCTCGGCGGGGCCGCGGGTCGGTGTCTCGGACGTGGCCGCGGTCCGGGCGATGACCCAGGCGCTGGTCGACCTGGACCACCAGTACGGCAGCGGGCACGTCCGTCCGGTCGTCGTCCACTACCTGAACAGCGTGGTCTCCGGGCTCCTCGCGGGCTCCTACCGGGAGGCGGTCGGACGCGAACTGTTCGCCGCGGTCTCCCGGTTGACGGAACTCGCCGGCTACATGGCCATCGACACCGGCCAGCCCGGCCTCGCCCAGCGCTACTACATCCAGGCGCTGCGGCTCGCCCAGGCGGCCGGTGACCGGGCGTACGGCGGGTACGTACTGGCCGCGTCCATGAGCCACCTGGCGGCGCAGCTCGGCAATCCGCGGGAGATCGCGCAACTGGCGCGCGCCGCTCAGGAGGGGGCGCGCGGCCGGGTGACTCCGCGGGCGGAGTCGATGTTCCACGCCGCTGAGGCGCGCGGGCACGCGCTGCTGGGCGACGCGCGCGCCGCCCAGGCGGCGTCGGGGCGGGCCGTGAGCGCCCTGGAGTCCGCCGACGCGGCCTCCGGGGACGACCCGACGTGGATCAGGCACTTCGACGAGGCCTATCTGGCCGACGAGTTGGCGCACTGCCACCGGGACCTCGGCCAGGCGGAGGCGGCCGCGCGCTGCGCGGAGGAGTCCCTCGCCGGGCTTCCCGAGTCCAAGGCCAGGCGGCGGGCGATCGGTTATGTGCTGCTCGCCACCGCGCAGGTCCAGCAGCGCGAGGTCGAGCAGGCCTGTCACACGGGGCTGCGCGCCGTCGAGTTGCTCGGCACGCTCCGTTCCAACCGGGGCGCGGAGTATCTGGAGGACTTCCAGCAGCGCCTGGAGCCCTATCAGGACGAGCCGGTGGTAAGGGAGTTCGGGGCACGGATGGACCTGCAGGCGGCGGCGTGAACGTCCGCAGGCCGAGGGCGTGAACGCACGGCAAACGATCAAGGAGGTTGCGGGGGGCGGCAGATGCGGCGCGAGGGGAGCGGTTTTGTTACCGCGGTCACAGGGGTAGGGGTCTGGGTCTGTGCTGCGTGGCACCGGGTTGTCGGGACCCGGTAGCGTGAGCCGATGATTCCGAAGGTCCCCCATTCGTAGGAGTCCCGGTGACGCAGAGTGGACAGGGCGAAGAGCCTTCGTCGCGACCCGCGCGCGAAGGCATCGTGCTGCCCTCCGACGGCGGCGCGCCCTTGTTGCCCGGCACGACGGGCGACCGTACGACCCCGGCGGGCGGCCAGTCCTGGGACCGGCCCTGGGGCCCCGACCAGCAGGCCGCGCCCGACCCGCAGCCGGAGCAGCAGCCCGACCAGGGCTGGGGAGCGCCGGTGAACGGCACCCAGACCTGGGGCGCCCAGCCGCCCCAGGCCGCCCCCGCCCCGGACTGGGGCACCCCCGAGGCCTCCCGGGGCTGGACCCCGGCGCAGCCGCGACCGGGCTGGGGCGACAGCCCGGCCCAGCAGCCGTCCGGCCCCGACGGCTACGGCGCCCAGGAGTCCCCGGGCGCACAGGGCGCTCAGCAGCAGGGCTTCACGCCACGCCCCGCGCCCGGCGCCGGACCCCTGCCGCCCGAGGGCACCCAGAGCTCGTCGTACGGGGGTACGCAGCCTCCGTCGTACCCGGGCGCGCAGGCTCAGTCGTACGAGGGCGCGCAGGGTCAGCCCTACGAGGGCGCGCCGGCTTCGTACGACGGCACACAGGCCCAGTCGTACGAGGGCACACAGGCCCAGTCGTACGAGGGCACGCGGTCTTCGTCGTACGAGGGTCGTGGCGGCGTCGTACCGCAGGGCCGGGGTGGCTATGGTCCCGGCGCGGGTCAGTCGTCCTCGCCGTCCGCCGCGCAGCCGCTGCCGCCCGAGAGCGCGGGCATGGGAGCGGGGCCCGGTGCGCCGCTGCCGCCCGTCGCCGAGGAGGGTGTGACGCAGTACATCCCGCACATTCCGGCGGCCCCGGGCGGTGACGAGGGTGCGACGCAGTACATACCTCACATACCCCCCGCTCCTTCCGCGCCCGACGAGGGCGCCACCCAGTACATCCCGCCGGTGGGCCCCGGGGCGCTGCCGCCCGAGGTGCACGCCGACGCCACCCAGTACCTGGGCCGGCAGGCCCCGGGGAGCGCCGCGCCGTCCGCCGCGCACCCCGACGCCCAGCCCACGCAGTACATCCCGCCCGTTCCCGCGGAGCCGGACGGGGTGTCCTACGGGATGCGCCCGGCCGCCTCCGAGGACCGGCAGCCGCCCGCGGAGTTCGACAACCTGTTCCGCAGCGAGCCCGAAGGGCCGCCCTCGACACAGCAGTTGCCGCGATTCGACCAGGCCGCCCCACAGGCCCCGTACGGCGCGCAGGCTCCCGGTGGGCCCGGAGCACCCGGTGGGCCCGGCGGACGCGCCGCCGCTCGGCGCGGGGGCGGTAACGACGGCGGAGGCGGGCGCCGCGGCTCCCGCGTGCCGCTGATCGCCGCGGTCGGCATCGGCATCGTCGTGCTCGGCGTCGGCGCCGGTGCGCTGCTCAGCGGCGGCGGCGACGAGGACAGCGGCGACAACAGCGCGACCGTGTCAGCGACGGCTCCCGCCACCGAGGGCTCGCCGTCGGCCTCCACCGACCAGGCCAAGGCGCAGGCCGTCGAGCTGGACAAGCTTCTCGCGGACGCCAACGCCGGCCGCGACTCGGTGATCAACGCCGTGGCCAACGTCACGGCGTGCAAGAACCTCGGCCAGGCGGCCACCGATCTGCGCGACGCGGCCAACCAGCGGGGCGAGCTGGTCACCCGGCTCGACGCCCTCACGCTGGACCAGCTCCCGAACCACGCCGAGCTGTCCACCGCGCTCACCAACGGCTGGAAGGCCTCGGAGTCGGCCGACAACCACTACGCGGCCTGGGCCGACCAGGCGGCAGGCAAGAAGGGCTGCAAGGACGGCCGCGCCCGCGGCACGGGCCAGAGCCAGGCGGGCAACCGGGACAGCGGCACGGCCAGCACCGCGAAGGAGAAGGCCGCGAAGCTGTGGAACTCCATCGCCTCGCAGTACGGACTCACCGAACGGACCCGGACCCAGCTGTAGGGCAGGTTCCGGGACGCGTCGGTCCCGGTCGAGCGCCGGTCGGGGCCGGTCCCGCAGTCGATGCGGGGCCGGCCCTTCGCGTTCGCGCTAGTTCGCACTAGTCCGCGCTAGTCCGCGCTCTCCAGGGTGTCCGACATGTTCACGAAGCCCTTGCGGGCCGTCGCCAGCTGGCCCTTGCGTACGACCTGGAAGGTGACGTCGGCGTTGACGAGGCGGGGGAAGTCGACCGCCGCGATCATGTCCTCGAAGCGCCAGCTGAGGGTCGGGGTGAGCCCGCCGGTGGTCACCTTGAGGCCGTCGTCGAGGGTCCGCCGGATCGTCAGCGCGTTCACGTCACCCTCGCCGAGCGACTCGACGGCCTTCGCCAGCACGGTGTACGCGATCCAGGTGGTCTGCACACCCGCGTCCGCCGGGTCCACCCGGTTGTCCTCGAAGGCGTGCTCGGTGATCACCTTGCGCATCGAGTTCCAGCTCGGGTCGCTCGCGGGCGGGTACCAGCCGGTGACGAACGCGCCCTCGTACGGGCTCGACGCGCCGCCGGTCGAGTTGATGACCGACTGGTCGACACTGCCCAGGACGGTGCCCACGCCCACCTTCGGGTAGGTCTCGCGGTCGCGCCGGAAGGAGTCCATGAAGTTGTCCGTGCGGTCGCCGAGCGCCGGCACCACGCAGCCGTTCCTGTCCGCGTCGGAGGTCGCGTTCTGCAGGGCCGCCCGGGTCTGCCCGGAGTACTCGGTGGCGTCGTCGGCGGCCCGCTGGTCGGTGACGGACGCGTGGTCCGCCGCCTTCAGACCGGAGTCGATCAGCACCGGCAACTCGTCACCGGCGATGGTGTCGGGACGTATCAGCGAGACCGGACCGCAGGTCCTGCCGAGCTGCTCGCCGAGGCCGGCCAGCAGCGCCGGCTCGCCGCCGTTGACGGGGTAGGACAGCGGGCTGGTGAACTCGTCGTCGGTGACGCCGTAACCGCCGATGTACGGGATTCCGGCGCCCTCCAGCGGCGCGAGGAAGGAGCGGCCGTGCTGGCTGTAGGAGCCGACGACCGCGACGACGTTCTCCTTGACCGCGCGCCGGGCGCAGGTCGCGGCGTCCACGCTGTTGTTGTGGTCGTTGCAGGTGAGGATGTTGAGCTTGTGGCCGTTGATGCCGCCGTTGCTGTTGACCCAGCGGGCGTAGGCCTTCGCCATGGCGGGCATGCCCGGCTTGTTGGTCGCGGCGGTGTTCTCCGGCGCCCAGGTCATGACCGTGATGGAGCCGTCCCCGGAGCCCCCCGAGACCCCGGGGACGACCCCGCATCCGACGGCGATCGACGTACACGCCAGCAGCGCGCCCGCGGACAGCAACGTGGCTCTGAGGCGCCGGGGTGATGTGGGGGAGGTGGTGCTCGTTCGTCGCCTGCCGCTCATGCTCACGCACGATTCCCCCACACCAATAACCCGATGGTGACCGGCGGTCAACGAAGGGTGGCGCAGAGGTGAATTACGGGGGCGGATGATCTGTTTTTCACAGGGAACGTACGATCGGTGACCGTGCAAGGTTCGGAGAACTCTTCCCGTCGCGGCCGTCGCTCGCCCACTATGGGCGACATGCCACTGAACGACATGCCCTGGTGGCGCTGGCGCAGCAATGTGCGCTCCGCGCTGCACATGCTTTCCGACACCGACTTCCAGCGAGGCGTCTGGCTCGCCGGCGTCGAAGGGTACGGCGACGTCACCGACGCCGTGTACCGCCTGGTCGAGGACACCTGGCTGGACAACTGGTCCGCCGAGAAATACGTCGGCACGATCTTCCGCGACTCCCAGGAGGCGGCGCTCGTCGACACCGCCGTGCTCCGCGTCCTGCGGATCATGCACCAGGTGGGACCCGACGCCCTGGTCTCCACGTATCTCGACCACCAGGGCTGGCCGGACGCGGTGCGCGCGGCGCGCGACGCGCATGTGCGCCTCGCGGTGAGTGACGGGGAGGATCCCGACCTTCCGCCGCGCACACTGAAGGTCCTGAAGATCCTCACGCGGTCCGCGTAGACCCGCCGTGATCGGCCGCCCAGGACGGGCGGCCGGACCCGTACCGCCCCCTGACCTGGTCCGCCTGGCGGGACGACGGCACGTCCGAGGCGGGTGGTATGGGACCCTGTCCCGCATGAACGAGCAGTCCGTCCGCGGGGCAGCACCCGCCGAGCAGTACGTCCTGACCCTCTCGTGCCCCGACAAGCAGGGCATCGTGCACGCCGTGTCGAGCTACCTCTTCATGACGGGCTGCAACATCGAGGACAGTCAGCAGTTCGGCGACCACGACACGGGTCTGTTCTTCATGCGCGTCCACTTCTCGGCGGAGCCTCCGGTGACGGTGGACAAGCTGCGCGCGAGCTTCGCGGCCATCGGTGACGCCTTCCAGATGGACTGGCAGATCCACCGGGCCGAGGACAAGATGCGGGTCGTGCTGATGGTCAGCAAGTTCGGCCACTGCCTGAACGACCTGCTCTTCCGTGCGCGGACCGGCGCGCTGCCGGTCGAGATCGCGGCCGTGGTCTCCAACCACACCGACTTCGCCGAGCTCGTGACCTCGTACGACGTGCCCTTCCACCACATCCCGGTGACCAGGGACACGAAGGCGGAGGCCGAGGCGCGGCTCCTGGAACTGGTCAGGGCCGAGGACGTCGAACTCGTCGTCCTCGCCCGCTACATGCAGGTGCTGTCGGACGACCTCTGCAAGCAGCTCAGCGGGCGGATCATCAACATCCACCACTCCTTCCTGCCGAGCTTCAAGGGCGCGAAGCCCTACCACCAGGCGCACACCCGGGGCGTGAAGCTCATCGGCGCCACCGCCCACTATGTGACGGCCGACCTCGACGAGGGCCCGATCATCGAGCAGGAGGTCGAGCGCGTCGGCCACGGCGTGACGCCGGACCAGCTCGTCGCCATCGGACGCGACGTCGAATGCCAGGCGCTGGCGCGGGCCGTCAAGTGGCACGCCGAGCGGCGCATCCTGCTGAACGGCCGCCGGACGGTGGTTTTCGGCTAGGGCGAGACCCTTCAGCCCGTCCGGCGCTTGAGGACGAGCGCGTAGCGCGAAAGGCGCGAAAGGGGGGTCTGGGGGCGCAGCCCCCAGGAACGGGACGGGAAGGGGCGGAGGGGGCGAAAAAACCCACGGCCGCCCCCCGCCGCCGACCTACATCCGGCTCAACGCCGCCGCCGCGAACAGCACATCCCTGATCGCCTCACGGTCCCCGTCCTGCCCGGCGGCCGCCTCCTCCGGCGACACGTGCCCCGCCGCCAGCCGGCAGAACTCCACACCGTCCAGCGCGACATGCGCCACCTCGCGCTCCGCGGAGGCGACCGCGCCGGGGGAGTCGAGCGGAATGAGCCACTCGCCGCCTCCGGAGCCCTCGATCTCCAGGCGCAGGCTGCGTCCGGGCTCGCCCGCCGCGACGAGGTGGCGGGGCGGCGGCGCGGAGAGCCCCGCCCGGCGCCGCTCGGCCAGCGAGGCGGGCAGCATGCGGACCGCCAGGTCGATCATGCCGTGCAGGTGCCGCGGGGCGGGCGGGTCGTAGGGATAGTCGACCGCCTCCGCGATGTCCGCCGCGTGCACCCAGCACTCGAAGGCCCGGTCCAGCATCGCGTCGCTCAGCGGCAGTTCGAAGTCGCCGTACGGCACCGGCAGGCGCCCGGAGCCGCCGCCCGCGAACGACACCGTACGGACGAGGTTGTGGCTCTGCTCACGCCAGGGCCCGCGCACCGAACGGGTGGGCGGGAAGTGCGCTGCGTTCCAGTACTCCTCGGTGCGGGCCGTCGGCGTCGAGGGGCGCGCGGGCGTGCCGAGCGGGTCCTCCAGGCCCAGCGCGACGGCGACCAGTCCGTCGACGGTGAGCAGGTGGGCGATGACCCCGGCGACGGTCGTACGGCGGCTGGCGGGGTTGTCGCCCTCGAACCAGCGCAGCCGTACGGGCGCGTGCCACTCGGCGTCGCCTATGTCCTGGAGCAGCGCGTCGAGCCGGGCGGTCTCCGCGTCGTACGGAGTCGCCCAGTCGGGCACCGGGATCCGCGGCGGGCGCCGGCCGAGGCAGCCCTCCAGGACGCGGGTGCGCAGCGCCGGGTCGAGATCGAGGCTCTCGGGCGGATGCAGCAGCCCGACCGCCTCACGCAGCCGCAGGGCCTCGTCCGCGCAGGAGCCGCAGTCCCCGAGGTGCAACTCGACGGCGGCGGTTTCCGCCGCCGAGCACGCGGCGAGCGCCCAGGCACCCAGCAGCGCCGTCAGCACCCGGTGATCGAGGACGAGGGGTTCGGCCGCGGGAGCGGGGGCGGCCGTGGGCAGCGGCAGTCCGGTGTCCTCGACGGAGGAACGCGGCAGGGGTATGCGAGGCGGCCCACCCGGCACGTCGTCCCGGCCGCCGACCGGCCGGCCGGGTCCCCGCGGACCACCGGGACCGTCGGGGCCCGACTCCTGCGGACCGTCGAGACCGCCGGGACCGCCGGGACCGTCCGGGCCTGACTCCCGCGGACCGCCGGGACCGCCGGGACCGTCCGGGCCCGACTCCTGCGGACCGCCGGGACCGCCGGGACCGCCGGGACCGTCCGGGCCTGACTCCCGCGGACCGCCGGGACTGCTGGGACCGTCCGGGCCCGACTCCTGCGGACCGCCGGGACCGCCGGGACCGTCGGGGCCCGACTCCTGCGGACCGCCAGGACCGTCCGCGCCCGACTCCCGCGGACCGCCGGGTTCCCCGGGGTGTGCCGGATCCTTGCCGGTGCCGCCGCCGGTCTCCTCCCGGTGCTCGTCCGCGTCCTTCTCCTGCTCCTCGCCCTCGTCCCCGTCCTGGCCCCCGGCGCTTTCGCCGAACGACTCGAAGCGGTCGGCCCTTCCGCTCACCTGGCACCCCCGTACCCGGGCGGCGGTGCCCCGGAGGGGCCGCCGGCGTCGTGGGCGGTGGCGAGGAGCTGGAGGCCGAGGCGGAGCCTGCGGCGGGCCTCGTCCTCGGTGACGCCGAGGTCGGCGGCGGCCTGGCGGTAGTCGCGGCGCTGGAAGTAGGCGAGGTCCAGGGCGGCGCGCAACGGGGCGGGCATGGACGTGACGATGTAGTCGGCGCGGGCGGCGACGGAGGCGCTGCGCACCTTGCGCTCCAACTCCTCGGTGGTGCCCAGCCCGCCACGGGCGAGCGCGGCGGTCTCCGTGGCGCGCAGTCGCCGGACGGCGAGGCGGTGGGTCAGCGTGGCGACCCAGGAACGCAGCGGGCCCTGCTTGGGGTCGTAGGCGTCGGGGTTCTCCCAGACATGGGCGAACACCTCACGCGTGACGGCGTCGGCCGCCCGCTCGTCGCCGAGCACGCGGTGGGCGAGGCCGTGCACCAGCGAGGCGAACCGGTCGTACAGCTCACCGAGCGCGGCGGCCTCCCCGCGCGCGAGCCGCTGCTGCATCTTACGATCCCAGCGAGGCGGTGCGTCCTGCGTGGTCATGCGGCCCCCTCACCTGGTCGTGCCCGGCACCTGTCCCTGTGTCCTGCCCGCGTGTCCGCCTGCCCGTGCTGTGTCCAGCCTGCGCCCACTCCTTGTCCCGAATGTAGTCGGCACGTCCGACAGCGCACGCCCCTTTGCGTCATTGTGCGCCCCTGGCGGTCCAGGAATGGTAGGCGCCTGCCCTGTATCGATCAGATCAGAACGCATGCGACCGAAATGACTCGCTCGTCACGCGCTTTCGACCGTAGAACGACGTTTCTTCGTGCCCGGACCGGTGTTTCATGGAACGACAGTCGGGCAGGCGCCGAGAAACGAAGCGTACGAATCACTTCCGTTTCCGGTGCGTGAGGCACGTACCGCGTCGGGCAGTCAGACGCCGTCAGGTGCAGTCGGGCGTACGAAGCGGTTGAGACCTGTGCGGCGGCCGGGACCCGCGATTCACGCGGGTCCTGCGAGGCGAGCGAGAGGCATGGCGGTGACGGTGACGCTCAAGGTGACCGGGGGCGAACAGAGCGGCTGGGCCGTGCTCCGGGTGTCCGGCGAGATGGACCTCGTGTCGTCGCCCGTCCTGCGCCAGCGGGTGCACGACGTGGTGGCCGAGGGCTGCCACGACATCGTCCTCGACCTCTCCGAGGTCCTCTTCTGCGACTCCAGCGGTGTCGGCGTCCTGATCGCCGTCCGCCGCCTCGTCCGGTCCTGCCAGGGGCGGCTGCGCCTGATACTGCCCGCGCAGGGGGCGGTCGACGGCTCGCACGTCAACCGGGTCCTCGCGGCCCTCGGCGTGCGCCGCCTCTTCGACGTCTACCCGGACGTCACCGAGGCCGTGGGCGAGGAGTCCACCCCGCTGTCGGCGTGAGTGACGCGCCCCGCACCGGCGCTTCATGATCACCTGGCGTGAGGAATCCCTCACCGGGGGAAATGACGCGCCACACACCGTTGTCCCGGAATTCCCGCAGTCTTGGTACAAGCGTCGTTTTCCCGCTCCCGGGGTGCCCATGACGTCGTACGCTCCGTCCCAGACTGACCCTCACGTGACGTAAGGCGGCCCGAACGACATGGCCAACAGCGAGTACGAGCGCAGGATCGCTGCCCGGTTCTCCGGCTTCGACCAGGACGGCAACGGCTACATCGACCGGGAGGACTTCAACGCCGCGACCAAGGCGGTCCTCGCCGAGTTCGGTACGGCGGCCCGGTCGGACAAGGGCCAGGCCCTCTACATGGGCGCGGAGGCCTTCTGGCAGGGCATGGCGGGCATAGCGGACCGTGACGGCGACCAGCGCATCACCCGTCAGGAGTTCGTGAACGGCGCGGTCAAGCGGCTGCGCGACAACCCCGACCGCTTCGCCGAGATCGCCCGCCCGTTCCTGCACGCGGCCCTCGCCGTCGCGGACACCGACGGGGAAGGCACGGCCACGGTCGATCACGCCGCGCGGGTGCTCAAGGCGCTGGGCGCCCCCGAGGACGTCGCCGCCGCCGCGGCCGGCACCCTCGACACGGACGCCGACGGCCGGATCGGCGAGGTGGAGATCGTGACCGCGTTCGCCCGCTACTTCACGGTTCCCGAGTGAGACCCTGTGAATAGCGCTCCCTGAGCTTGTACTTGAGCACCTTGCGCAGGGTCTCGTTGCGCGGGAGGGCGTCCACCACCTCCAGCTGTTCCGGCAGCTTGTGCACGGACAGCCCTTCCGCGCGCAGGTGGGACGTGATGGCGGCGAGGGTCAACTCCTCGTCCCCCGGCGACTGTTCGGCCGTCTCGATCACGGCGCAGACCCGCTCGCCCCGCTCGGCGTCCGGCAGCCCGATCACGGCGGCGTCCCCGACGGCCGGATGCCGGTGCAGCAGGTCCTCGATCTCCTTCGCGGAGATGTTCTCGCCCTTGCGGATGATGACGTCCTTCAGCCGCCCGGTGAGCACCAGGTGCCCGCTCTCCGTCAGATGCCCGACGTCACCGGTGATCAGGAACCCGTCCGGGTCGAAGGCCTCCGCCGTCTGCGACGGGTCCAGGTACCCCTGGCAGACGGCCTCCCCGCGCAGCCGCACCTCGCCGTCCACGATCCGTATCTCCATGCCCTCGGGCGGCCGTCCCTCCGTTGTCGCCAGGTTCTCCACCGAGTCGTCCGGTGACCCCATGGTGATCATCGGGACCTCGGTCATCCCGTACCCGTGGGTGAGCTGGACGCCCATCTCGCGGACGACCGAGTGGTAGACCTCGGGCGGTTTCGGCGCCCCGCCGCCCGCCAGGAGCCGCAGGGTTGGTATCAGCGGTTCCCCCGGCCGCTTGCGCTGCTCGGCGAGGAACATCGAGTAGAAGGCGGTCGAACCGCCCGCCACCGTCACACCGTGCCCGCGGTAGTCCTCCAGGGCCGCGGGCAGCGCGAAGTGCTCGAACATCACGGCGGGGAAGCCGTAGAGCAGCAGCATCACCGTGTAGTCGGGCCCGGCGATGTGCGCGTACGGGAAGGCCATCGAGCCGACGTCGTCCGCGGACAGCCGCAGCGCGTGCGCCAGGCAGGAGCCGCCCGCGATCAGCGAACGGTCGGTGTGCAGCACGCCCTTGGGGTCCGAGGTGGTGCCCGAGGTCCAGTAGATCCAGCGGACCGAGGTGCCGTCCGAGGGCGGGGCGGGGAGTACGGAGGGATCGCCGTCCGGCAGCCGGTCGTACGCCTCGAAGACGCCCTTCGCGCCCAGCCGCCGTGCCATCGCCCCGTGGTCGAACCCCCGCCACTCTCCCGGTACGGCGAAGAACTCGGCCCCCGACTCCCGCAGCGCGAAGCCGACTTCGCGGTCGCGGTAGAAGGGGATCACCGGGGACTGCACGGCGCCGATCCTGGCCAGCGCGAAGGACAGCAGGGCCGTCTCGATCCGGGTGGGGAGCTGCCAGGCGACCACCGTGCCAGGGCGTACGCCCATGTGGTGGAGACCGGCCGCCACCCGTTCGGCACGGTCGCGCAACTCCCCGAAGCTCAGGGTCCGGTCGCCCTGGAGGAGGACGGGCCGGTGCGGGGTGAGGGCGGCGCGGCGGGCGACCAGTTCCCAGAGTGTGCGGGAGGAACCCAGGGCGTGTGCGGTGTCGTTCACTTCGACCCCCTGTCGTCGACCGGCGGCCGGCCGGTCGGTATCTGACGTTCAGTCAGATCGTGCGCAGAGCGTAGAGCCCATCGCCTTGTCGGTCCATAGACGCGGGGTTAGCCTGCGTTCTGACGAACTGTTCTGACGAACCATCAGATCGCTTGACGGGTCACGCACTTCCCCATCGGCTCCCACCAGTGGACGGGCAATGGATCTCGCGTACACGGAGGAAGAGGAAGACTTCCGCGCCCGGCTGCGCGAGTGGCTCGCCAAGGCCCTCCCCGCGCTGCCCCCGAAACCGTCCCCCGACGACTGGCCGGGACGGCGCGTGTACGACCTGGGCTGGCAGCGGATGCTGTACGACGCCGGCTACGCCGGGCTGCACTGGCCCGCCGACGCCGGCGGCCGGGGCGCCACCCCGACGCAGCACCTCATCTACCTGGAGGAGACGGAGAAGGCGGGCGCGCCCTACGTGGGCGCCAACTTCGTCGGGCTGCTGCACGCGGGCCCCACGATCGCCGCGGAGGGAACCCCAGAGCAGCGGGCGCGCTGGCTGCCGCCCGTGCTGCGCGGCGAGGAGGTCTGGTGCCAGGGGTTCAGCGAACCGGACGCCGGTTCGGACCTCGCGGCGCTGCGCACGCGCGCACGGCGGGACGGCGACGACTACGTGGTGAGCGGATCCAAGATCTGGACCTCCCACGCGGAGGTGGCCGACTGGTGCGAACTGCTGGTCAGGACCGACCCGTCGGCCCCGAAGCACCGCGGGATCAGCTGGCTCGCCATGCCCATGGACGCGCCCGGGATCACCGTACGGCCGCTGCGCACCCTCGCCGGTCCTGCCGAGTTCGCCGAGGTCTTCCTCGACGAGGTGCGGGTACCGGTGGCCAACCGGGTCGGCGCGGAGAACGACGGCTGGCGCGTGACCATGGTGACGCTGTCCTACGAGCGCGGCACCGCCTTCGTCGGCGAGGTCGTCGCCTGCCGCCGGGTGCTCGGCGAGATCGCCCGCGAGGCGCGCGGGAACGGCCGCTGGGACGACGACGTGCTGCGCCGCCGCCTCGGCCGGCTGAACGCCGAGTTCCGCGCGCTGTGGCGGCTCACGCAGTGGAACGTGAGCGAGTCGCAGCGGAGCGGGGGAGTGCCGGGCGTCGGCGGCTCCGTCTTCAAGCTGCGGTACTCGCAGGCGCGGCAGGAGTTGTACGACGCCGCCGCCGAGGTGCTGGGCCCCGGTTCCCTCGACCTCGGTCACGAGTGGACCCTCGACCGGCTCTCGTCCCTCTCCTACACCATCGCCGCCGGCACCTCGCAGATCCAGTCGAACATCGTGGCCGAGCGGATCCTCGGCCTGCCGAAGGGGCGGTGACTTCGTCTCCGTGGACTTTCAACTCGACGACGACCAGGTGGCGTTGAAAGCGGGCGTGCGCGAACTGCTGGCCGCGCGCTTCGGCCGTGACAGCCTGCGGGCCGCCGTGCGCGAGGAGCCGGTGCTCGACCGGGCCCTGTGGCGCGAGCTCGGCGAGAAGGGCTTCTTCGCGCTGCGGCTGCCGGAGGCCGACGGAGGCGCCGGACTGGGGCTGCCGGAGGCCGTGTTGGTCTTCGAGGAGGCCGGCCGGGTGCTGCTGCCCGGTCCGCTGGTCGCCACCCACCTGGCGGCGGGCACCGTGGAAGGCGCCGCCACCGGCGAGACCGTGGTGACCGCCGTGGACGGGGAACTGGTGGAGTGGCTGGTCCAGGCGGACACCGTACGAGGGGACGCGGCCGGCGCCGAGCCGCTGAAGCCGGTGGACCCGCTGACACCGCTGCACCGGGTGCCCGTGCCCCAGGAGCCCGACCCGGCCGACGCGCTCCTCACCTCCCTCCTCACCGCGGCCGAACAGCTCGGCGGCGCCGCCAGGGTCTGCGAACTCGCGGTGCAACACGCCCGGACGCGTGAGCAGTTCGGGCAGCCGATCGGGGCCTTCCAGGCGGTGAAGCACCTGTGCGCGGGGATGCTGGTGCGGGTGGAGGTGGCACGCGCCGCCGTCTACGCCGCCGCAGTGACGGGTGGACCGCAGGATGTCGCGGCGGCCCGGCTGCTCGCCGACGACGCCGCCGTGCGTGGCGCCCGGGACTGCCTCCAGGTGCACGGCGGCATGGGCTTCACCTGGGAGTCGGACGTCCATCTCCATCTCAAGAGGGCCTGGACGCGGGCACGACGTACGGGCGGCGCGACACGGAGTGAGGAACTGCTGGCGGACGATCTGGTGGCCTGAGCGGGCCGGGCAGGGCCCTGTGCAGGAACGGTTCTGGAAGTGCCGCAGACGGATGTCGCGGATCGTGGCACGCGAAATCACGGAGCGTTGATATCGGGTTGTGTCCTAGGCGTGACTCGTCACGGCCCGGAGTCGGTGCCACGCTCCGGTACCTTGTGTGAGATGCGAGTGGTTCTGAGCTTGAGCCATGCCGGTGTTGCCCGAGAGGCGGCTCCGGACCCGGCGATGCACGGCGCTCGCAGGGCAGGGCGAATCCTCGCGCCTGCCTGTTCGACTCCCCGTGGCGAGCGTCGCACAGTATCCCGCACGCGTACTCCTTCGCGCTGGAATATGCCCGAAGCGCTTGTTGGGGTGACTGTACGTCAACCAAGCTGTCTCACAAGGGAATCACGTTCCGTGATCCTTGTTCTGGCCATGCAGAATATGGCCACGATCGTGGCCCTTGTGCGGCGCGAGGCGATGTGTCCGCCGGTTCGGATGGTGTGAGCGGTGCAGGTGCTTCAAGTGCAGCTGGAGATTCGGCCCGACCCCGCAGAGGTGGGGCGAGCGCGGAGGTGGGCGCGCTCCCGGCTCGCCGGGTCCGGGATAGAGGCTGACGAGCCGCTGGCCGAGACGCTGATCCTGCTCGTCTCCGAACTCGTCACCAACGCCGTCGTGCACACGGGCTGTCCCGCCGTGCTGCGGCTGTCGTTGCCGGGTGGCGCGGAGATCAGCACGGTCCGTCTCGAAGTGGCCGACTCCAGCACCCGGCCCCCGATCCCCCGGCATGCCGAGGGCGACGAGACCAACGGCCGCGGCCTGGAGCTCGTCGACGGCCTCGCGGACCGCTGGGGCTGGAGCCCCGAGGGCGCCGGCAAGCGCATCTGGGTCGAGGTGGACCGCTGTTCGCCGGGTGCGACGGCGGGAGCCGCGTATCCGGGATACGAGGACTTCGCGTACGAGGCGGTCTAGCGCACCGGAACCCCGGTGCGAGGCCGCACGTTCCCGCGTGCCCGTACGGGCGCCGTTCCTTCGCATATATGCGTGAGCGCAGCTCCGGGGCCTCGGACGGCGGCCGAATGCGCCGTGCCGTGCTTCCGTGCGCGCCACCATGAATGGGGCGTAAGTGATAAATCTCCGAACGGGTGTTGACGTGACGTGTCCGTTTGATCACGCTTGTTGTCAGCGATTCGCCGCGAGGGGACGGCAAGGGTTCCGGTGACGGGAGCCCTCGCCGAGTGCGGGTCGCGACTCGGCGTCAGCTCCTGCGGGGCAGCGGGAGTGGAGCGGATACGCCGGAGCCGGATGGCGGCGCGCGGTGCCGCGCTCGGGGCGAGCAGGAGCGCGCCGCCAGCCGACGCCCAGGCGTGCCGTCGCTACAGCACCGCCACGGGCGCCACCGGCGTCCCCGTGCCGCCGACGAACGGTTCGGGCATCGCGGACAGCAGGAACGCGTACCGTCCGACTTCTCCACAGGCTGTGGACAACTCTTCGAGATTCCAGTTCTGGCCCTGGAGCATCCCCATCTCGACCAGGTCGAGCGCGTGCACGGGCAGCCACAGGTCCTCGATCTCGGGCGGAAAGATCTCGAAGGTGAGGGTGTCGTTGGCGACGGCGGCGACATCACGCGCGTGGAACCACTCGGGGGCGCGTACGGAGAGGCCGGGCGAGGGGTACCCGTAACCCTGCTTGTCGCCCGCGAGGTACAGCCGCATCTGCCCGGTCCTGACGAGCACGATGTCGCCCGCCCGCACCCGTGTCCCCGCCAACTCCTCGGCCGCCTCCAGGTCTTCGGGTGTCACGGCGTGGCCCCCGTCGAGCCGGTCCCGGCCCCGGGCGCGCGCCACGTCGAGCAGCACGCCGCGGGAGACTATGTGCCGCGGTTTGTCGATGCCGCCGAACTCGGCGCCGCCGTGCGGGGTGACGGTGCCGGCCGGGCGGCCGTTGTAGAGCTTCCCGGAGTGCGAGACATGGGTGAGGGCGTCCCAGTGGGTCGCCGCCTGGAGCCCCATCGTCACGGCGTCGTCGCTGCACGCGACGGTGCCGGGGCCGAAGATCTCCTGGTTGATCTGCACCATCACATGCAGGGGGTTGACCCGTCCGGGGATCAACCCGGTCTGCACGCCGTCCTGCTGGAGGGGGAGGGCGAGAGGAACGCGGCGGCCGGTGCGGACGGTGGCGGCGGCCTCGCGCACGACCTCGTCGGTGATCAGGTTCAGGGTGCCGATCTCGTCGTCGGCCCCCCAGCGCCCCCAGTTGTTCACGCGTTTGGCGATGTCACGGAACTCCGGGTGAAGCGCCGGCGCTGACATGGGTCCTCCCGGGGGCTTGTCTCCAGGTATCTGACGGGCCGTAGAATCCAGTTGAATCTAACGGACCGTCAGAAACCGCGGGAAGGGGCCGGGCGTGGGGAACTTCCTGGCAGGCAAGGTCATCGCCGTCACGGGGGCCGGGCGGGGCATCGGGCGTGCGGTCGCGCTGGCCGCGGCGGCGGAGGGGGCCTCGGTCGTCGTCAACGACTACGGGGTGTCCATCGAGGGTGCCCAGCCGACGAGTTCGGTCGCCGAGGCGGTGGTCAAGGAGATCGGGGCGGCGGGCGGCGACGCGGTCGCGGTGGCCGACGACGTCTCGACGATGGCGGGCGGGCAGCGGATCGTCGACGTGGCGCTGGCCTCGTACGGGCGCGTCGACGGTGTGGTGTGCGTCGCGGGGAACCTGCGCGAGCGGATGCTCTTCAACATGACCGAGGAGGAGTGGGATCCGGTCCTCGCGACCCATCTGAAGGGCACGTTCACCGTCTTCCGGGCGGCCTCGGCGGTGATGCGGAAACAGGGCTCGGGGACGCTCATCGGGTTCACCAGCGGCAACCACCAGGGGTCCGTCTCGCAGGCCAACTACAGCGCCGCCAAGGGCGGGATCATCTCGCTGGTGCGCAGCGCGGCGCTCGGACTGCACAAGTACGGGGTGACGGCGAACGCGGTCGCGCCCGTCGCCCGTACCCGCATGTCGGCCAACGTCCCCATGGAGCTGACGGAGATCGGCGAACCGGAGGACGTGGCCGCCCTGGTGGTCTACCTGCTGTCGGAGCGGGCGCGCGAGGCGCGGATCACCGGGCAGGTCTACACGGTCGCCGGGCCCAAGATCGCGGTGTGGGCGCAGCCCCGGGAGCTGCGGGCGGCGTACGCGGAGGGTTCCTGGACTCCGGAGAGGATCGCGGACCTGCTGCCGGGGACGGTGGGAGTGGATCCGATGCCGCTCCTGGAGCGGGTGGCGGAGATGGCCAGGGCGGCGGCGGAGAAGGGCCGGCCGAACCGGTGAGGGTGTCTTTCGGGCTGGGCGGGAGGGGCGGCGCGTGGAGTTCGGATTCGGTTCTGAGGACGAGGTCTTCCGTGGTGAGGTGCGCGGCTGGCTGGCGGCGCACCTGGACGGCGTACCGGCCCGCTCGGCCTGGGAGCGTGAGCTCGGCCGGGGCGGCTGGATCGGCCTCGGGTGGAGCGAGGACGGGTACGGCAACCGGCGGGCGAGCCTGACCCAACAGGTCGTCTGGGCCGAGGAGTACGCCCGTGCCAAGGCGCCGCCGCGCTCGGGCCACATCGGCGAGAACCTGCTCGCGCCGACCCTCATCGCCCACGGGACGGACGAGCAGAAGGCCCGCTTCCTGCCTCCGGTCGCCCGCGGCGAGGAACTCTGGTGCCAGGGGTACAGCGAGCCCGGCGCGGGTTCGGACCTGGCGGGGATACGCACAACCGCCGTACGGGACGAGGGACATGATTCCGGGGACTCGTACCGCGTGACCGGCCAGAAGATCTGGACCTCCCTCGCCCACGAGGCCGACTGGTGCTTCGTCCTGGCCCGTACGCGGCCGGAGTCGACGCGCCACCACGGGCTGACCTTCCTGCTCGTACCGATGGACCAGCCGGGCCGGATCGAGATCAGGCCGATCCGGCAGCTGACCGGTACGAGCGACTTCAACGAGGTCTTCTTCGACGGCGCGGTGGCCCGTGCCGAGCACGTCGTGGGCGGTGAGGGCAACGGCTGGCGGGTGGCGATGAGCCTCCTGGGCTACGAACGCGGTGTCTCGACCCTGGCCCAGCAGATCGGCTTCGCCGAGGAGTTGGGGCGGGTGGTGGAGACGGCGGTGGCGAACGGCGCGGCCGGCGATCCCGTCGTACGCGATCTCCTCGTACGGCAGTGGGCGGAGCTGCGGACGATGCGGTGGAACGCGCTGCGGACGCTGGGGAGTTCGGGCGGGGGACAGGGGGCGGCCGGGGCGCCCAGTGTGGCCAAGCTGCTGTGGGGGCGGTGGCATCAGCGGCTCGGGGAACTGGCGGTGCGGGTGGGCGGCGCCGGAGCCGCGGTGGGTCCTGCGGACTGGTCGGCGGACTCGCCCTACCGACTGGACGCGTTCCAGCACCTGTTCCTCTTCAGCCGGGCCGACACGATCTACGGCGGCTCCGACGAGATCCAGCGCACGATCATCGCCGAGCGGGTGCTCGGCCTGCCGAAGGAGCCCCGGGGATGAGCCGGGGGGAGAGGGGAGCCGGCGTGATGCGAGGCGTGGTCTTCGACGGGAAGCGGACCGAGGTCGTCGACGATCTGGAGATACGGGACCCCGGACCCGGCGAGGTGCTGGTCGAGGTCTCCGCGGCCGGGCTGTGCCACAGCGACCTGTCGGTGGTGGACGGGACCATCCCCTTCCCCGTTCCGGTGGTGCTCGGCCATGAGGGCGCGGGGGTCGTGGCCGCGGTGGGCGCGGGCGTCACCCATGTCCAGCCCGGCGACCACGTGTCGCTGTCCACCCTCGCCAACTGCGGGACCTGCGCCGAGTGCGACCGGGGACGGCCGACGATGTGCCGCAAGGCGATCGGGATGCCGCAGCAGCCGTTCACCCGGGCGGGCCGGCCGCTGTACCAGTTCGCCGCCAACTCGGCTTTCGCGGAACGCACGTTGGTGAAGGCGGTCCAGGCGGTCCGCATCCCTGAGGAGATCCCGCTGCCGGCCGCCGCGCTCATCGGCTGCGGGGTGCTGACGGGGGTCGGCGCGGTGCTCAACCGCGCCCGGGTGGACCGGGGCGACACCGTCCTGGTGATCGGCACGGGCGGCATCGGCCTCAACGTCATCCAGGGCGCGCGGATCGCGGGCGCCCTGACGATCGTCGCCGTCGACGCCAACCCGGCGAAGGAGGCGATGGCCCGCCGGTTCGGCGCGACGCACTTCCTGACCTCGACGAGGACCGTCAAGGACATCCTGCCCACCGGCGCGGACCACGCCTTCGAGTGCGTCGGCCGCGTCGAACTCATCCGTCAGGCCGTCGACCTCCTCGACCGCCACGGCCAGGCGGTGCTGCTCGGCGTACCCCCCGCCACCGCCGAGGCGTCCTTCCTCGTCTCCTCCATGTACCTCGACAAGTCGATCCTCGGCTGCCGCTACGGATCCTCCCGCCCGCAGCGCGACATCGCCCTGTACGCCGAGCTCTACCGCCAGGGACACCTGCTGCTGGACGAGCTGGTGACGGCGACGTACCCGGTCGAGGACTTCGAGAAGGCGGCGCAGGACGCCCACGCGGGGAGGGTGGCGCGGGCGGTGCTGACGTTCTAGGCGTTGAGGGCCTGGGCGCCGAGCAGGCCGCCGTCCGCGTCCGGGACGGCGGACGTGCTGCCGGACCGGAAGGTGCGCCGGTAGGCGGTCGGGGTGACGCCGAGGGCCGTCTGGAGGTGCTGGCGCATCGACTGGGCGGTGCCGAAGCCGGATTCGCGGGCCACCTGGTCGATGGACAGGCCGCTGGACTCCAGCAGGTGGCGGGCCCGTTCCACGCGCTGCTGGGTGAGCCACTGGCCGGGGCTGACGCCGACCTCCTCACGGAAGCGGCGGGTGAAGGTGCGCACGGACATCGACTCCTGCTCGGCCATGTCGCGGAGCTGGATCGGCTCATCGAGGCGGCCCAGCGCCCAGGCGCGGGCGGCGGTGGTGGTGGCCGCGCGTGCCTCCGGAACCGGGCGCTGGACGTACTGCGCCTGGCCGCCGTCCCGGTGTGGCGGTACGACGGTGCGGCGGGCCACGTCGTTGGCGACGGCGGTGCCGTGGTCGCGGCGTACGAGGTGGACGCAGAGGTCGATGCCGGCCGCCACACCGGCGGAGGTGAGGACGTCGCCGTCGTCGACGAAGAGCACGTCCGCGTCGACCCTGACCTTCGGGAAGAGCTGCTGGAAGTGCTCCGCGTGCATCCAGTGCGTGGTGGCCGGGCGGCCGTCGAGCAGGCCCGCCGCCGCGAGGACGTATCCGCCGGTGCAGATGGAGACGAGGCGGGTGCCGGGGCGGATGTGGGCGAGCGCCGCGGCCAGTTCCGGGGTGAGCTCGCCCTTCTCGTGGACGGGGCCGAGCTCGTAGGAGGCGGGGATCACGACGGTGTCGGCGGTGGCCAGCGCCTCGGGGCCGTGCCCGACGAGGACCGCGAAGTCGGCGTCCGTCTCCACCAGGCCCGGCGGCCGCACCGAGCAGGTGACGATCTTGTACAGGTGGTGGCCGTCCGCGTCGCGCGCCTTGCCGAAGATGCGCTGCGGGATGCCGAGCTCGAAGGGCAGCAGCCCGTCGAGGGCGAGGACGACCACACGGTGTCGGCGGGGCCTCCCGTCGGGGCCGGGTTCTTGCGCTTGCTCTCGGCTCATGGCCCGATCCTAGCTAATGCTGACCTTCGGGCCACTCGTTCGGGGAGATCGGGGGCCCGAAGCTCTATGACGTGAACCAGACGACCGACTCCGCCGACTCCGCCGACGCTCACGCCGCCGCCGCCGACTCCGCCGACGCTCACGCCGCCGCCGCCGACTCCGCCGTGACCGGGGGCTCTGCCGAGACGGCGTCCTCGATCGAGACCGGGGGCTCCATCGATGCCGTGAGGTCCGTCGGGGACGCCCGCTCCGTCGGGGACAGCCGCCCCGTCGGGGACGCCCGCTCCGTCGGGGACGCCCGCCCCGTCGAGGACGCCCGCCCGATCAAGGACAGCCGCCTCATCGAGGACAGCCGTCCCGGCGACCTTGCCGGGCAGCCGCGTCCCGTCGCGCGGCACCGTATCCACCGCGCGTGGTTCGTCGCCGCCGTCACCTTCGTGACGATCATCGGCGCGGCGGCCTTCCGCTCGCTGCCGGGGCTGCTGATCGACCCGCTGCACCAGGAGTTCGACTGGTCACGCGGCACGATCGGCGCGGCGGTGTCGATCAACCTCGCGCTGTACGGGCTGACGGCGCCGTTCGCCGCCGCGCTGATGGACCGCTTCGGGATACGGCGGGTGGTCGCGATCGCCCTGCTCGTGATCGCGCTCGGCTCGGGGCTGACGGTGTGGATGACGGCGGCCTGGCAACTGCTGCTCTGCTGGGGGCTGCTGGTCGGGCTCGGATCCGGTTCGATGGCGCTCGCCTTCGCGGCCACGGTCACCAACCGCTGGTTCACGGAGAAGCGCGGCCTGGTGACGGGCATCCTCACCGCGGCCTCGGCCTCCGGCCAGCTGATCTTCCTGCCGGTGCTCTCCTGGATCGTCACCGAGCACGACTGGCGGCCCGCGGCCGTGACGGTCTCGCTCGCCGCCCTCGCGGTGGTCCCCTTCGTCTGGCTGCTGCTGCGCGACCACCCGGCGGACGTGGGCCAGAAGCCCTACGGGGCAACGGAGTTCGTGGAGAAGCCCGCCCCCGTGCCCGGCGCCGCCCGGCGTGCGGTGACGGTGCTCCTGTCCGCGGTCCGCACCGGACCGTTCTGGCTGCTCGCCGGCACCTTCGCGATCTGCGGCGCCTCGACGAACGGCCTGGTCCAGACGCACTTCGTGCCCGCGGCCCACGACCATGGCATGCCGATCACGGCGGCGGCCTCGCTCCTCGCGGTGATCGGCGTCTTCGACGTCGTCGGAACGATTGCCTCCGGCTGGTTCACCGACCGCTACGAACCGCGCCGTCTGCTGGCGGTCTACTACGCGCTGCGCGGCATCTCCCTGCTCTTCCTGCCGATACTGCTGGCCCCGACCGTGCACCCGCCGATGATCTTCTTCATCGTCTTCTACGGCCTCGACTGGGTGGCCACGGTCCCGCCCACGCTGGCCCTGTGCCGGGAGCACTACGGCGAGGACAGCGCGATCGTCTTCGGCTGGGTCCTCGCCTCGCACCAGATCGGGGCCGCCCTGGTGGCGTTCCTCGGCGGCGTGGCACGGGACGCCTTCGGCTCGTACGACGTGGTCTGGTACGCGTCGGGAGCGCTGTGCGCGGCGGCGGCGCTGATGGCGCTGGTGATCCGGAGACGACCGGCGCGGACGGCGTTGCTGGTGGCCTGAGGGGGGCCTCGTCAGGGGTGACCGTGCCGCGGCCTGAGGGACCCTCCTCACGGGGTAGCCATGTCCTCAGGCGAACCGGCCCCGGTGGAACAGCAGCGGCGGGGTCTCGTCGTCGCCCGTGCCCAGCGCCTCCACCCGGCCCACCACGATCAGGTGGTCGCCGCCGGTGTGCACCGCGTGGATCGTGCAGTCGATCCAGGCGGTGGCCTCCGCGAGGCGTGGGGAGCCCGTGACGGGCGCCGCGTCGAACACGACCCCGGCGAACTTGTCCCCGCCGCGCACCGCGAAGCCACGGCACAGTTCGCCCTGGTGCGCTCCGAGCACGTTCACGCAGAAGACGCCCGCGCGGGCGATCCGCGGCCAGGTCGAGGACGTACGCCCGACCATGAAGCAGACCAGCGGAGGGTCGAGGGAAAGGGAGGAGAACGACTGGCAGGCGAAACCGGCGGGACCGGATCCCGGGCCGCCGACCTCGTGGCCGGCGCCCTCGGGACCGTCGGTGGCGGGCGCCGTGACGACGGTCACCCCCGTCGCGAAGCTCCCCAGCACCCGGCGGAACTCGGTCTGGTCGAGCGGTGCGCGTTCGTCGTCCGCGACCGCCCTCAACTCCGGTCGTGGCAGCGCCTCGACGGGCTCCGCGACCGTGGGTGCCCCGACCGACCTGAGGTATCGGACAGCGGTGGCCGCCATCCCTGCGTGTCCCATCACAGTGTCCATTGAAGCTGACGGATCGTCAGAAGTGAATGCCGCGGGGCGACTCACTCCGCTCCACTCCGGTTCGACGGGGTCGAACCGGGTCAGCGTCCGCGGTACTTCGGCTCGCGCCGTTCCACAAAACTCGCCACTCCCTCGTTCGCGTCCACCGTCGTCATGTTGATCTCCTGGGCGGCTGCCTCGGCGGCGAAGGCCGTGGCGCGGTCGCTCTCCAGGGAGGCGTTGACGAGCTGCTTGGTGAGGGCGAGCGCGCGGGTCGGGCCGGTGGCGAGACGCTCGGCCCACCCGCGCGCCGTGGACTCCAACTCCCCTGCTGGTACGACCTTGTTGACGAGCCCGAACCGCTCCGCGTCGGCGGCGGGCAGCGCGTCGCCGAAGAACATCAACTCCTTTGCGCGCCGGGGACCGATCAGCCGGGGCAGGAGATACGCGCCGCCGCCGTCCGGGACCAGGCCGCGGCGCACGAACACCTCGATGAACCTGGCCGAGTCGGCGGCGAGCACCAGGTCGCACGCGAACGCGAGATGCGCGCCGATCCCGGCGGCCGTGCCGTTCACCGCCGCGATCACCGGCTTCTCGCAGTCGAGAACCGCGGAGACAAGCCGCTGGGCGCCGAGACGGATCGTACGGGCGACGTCGCCGGGCACCCGGTCCCCGGCCGGCGGCCCCCCACGCAGGTCCGCGCCCGCGCAGAACCCGCGGCCCGTCCCCGTGACGACCACGGCCCGCACCTCCGGGTCGGCGGAGGCCGCCGCGAGCAGGCTGATCACGCGTTCCCGCTGGTCCCAGGTGAGGGCGTTCATCGCCTCGGGCCGGTTCAGGGTGATCCACGCGACCGCGTTGTCAGTGGCGTGAAGTATCAATGAGTCGAGGGATCTTTCGGGAGGATCGGGAAATTCGTGAGAATCCGTGAGTGCGGCGGATTTGGGAGGGGAGCCGGACATGGGGGGACTCCGTTTCGTCCGTTCGGTACGAGCAGCGGTGGGCCTCGCGCTCAGGGGGTGCGGCCTTCGCCTCCTGCCGGGGAGGCGCGGTCGTTCAGTGGCACACCACCAGCGCGTCGAGCGCCACCGCCCCCTGCCCCCGGGGCAGCACCATCAGCGGATTGATGTCCAGCTCCGCGATGTCGTCACCGAGTTCGAGCGCCATGCGCTGGACGCGGATGACGACCTCCACCAGCGCGTCGATGTCGACGGGCGGAGCGCCGCGGACCCCGTCCAGCAGCGCCCGCCCCCGCAGGTCGGCGAGCATGGCGCGGGCCTGGTCGTCGCCGAAGGGCGGCACACGCACGGCCGCGTCGCGGAGCACCTCGACGAGGACACCGCCGAGACCGACGGTCACGGTCGGCCCGAAGAGCTGGTCGTGCGTGACGCCCACGAACATCTCGACGCCCCGCTCGACCATCTGGCACACGAGCACCCCGTCGAGCGAGATCCCCTCGTAGCGCGCGATGTCGGTCAGCTCGCGATAGGCGTCGCGGACCTGGCTCGCGGAGGTCAGGGGAAGCTTCACCAGACCCAGTTCGGTCTTGTGGGCGATCTGCGCGCCGGAGGCCTTCATCACGAGGGGGTAGCCGATCAGGCCCGCCGCGCGCACCGCCGCCGCCGCGCTGGTCACCAACTGCTCCCGGGGCACCCTGATCCCGTAGGCGCGCAGCAGTTGCTTCGCCGCGTGCTCGCTCAGCTGCCGGCCCGGCCGCATCAGGGCCTGCGCCTTGCGGAAGGAGGGCGAGGGGGTGCGGGGAGCCTCGTCGAAGGGGGAGCGGTAGGCGGCGGTGAACCGGTGGTGATCCAGGTAGGCGCGTACGGCGGTGATGCAGTTGGCGAACGTACGGAAGGTGGCGACCCGGGACGACCCGAGCAGCGTCTCCCGGTACGCGGCCTCCGTGCCGACCGGCGACCCCCACACCACGCACACCAGCTTGTCCGTCTGCTCCGCCGCGTCTACCAGGTCCTGCGCCAGCTTGTCGCTCATCGGCGGGAAGGGCCCGGTGATGGGGCAGATCAGCACGCCGACGGACGGGTCGGCGAGGATCGCGTCGATGATCCTGCGGCCGCGCCAGTCGCCCACCGGGTGGCCGCCGTTGTCCACGGGATTGGCGACGTCGAGGTAGTCGGGTATCCACTCGTGCAGTTCGGCCTGCTTGTCGGGCGACAGCGTGGGCAGGGACAGCCCCGCCTCGCTCGCCAGGTCCGCGAAGTGCGCGCCCGTGCCGCCCGAGATCGAATAGACGGCGACCCCTTCGGCGCGCGGGGCGCGGGCGCGGGCCAGCAGGGCGGCGGTGTCCTGGAGTTCGTCGAGTCCGTCGACGCGGATCACGCCGTACTGCCGCATCGCCGCGTCCACGACCGTGTCGGCGCCGGTCAGTTTGCCGGTGTGCGACGCGGCCGTGCGGGCGCCGGTCTCGGTGCGGCCGACCTTGACGGCGACGACGGGCACCCCGCGCCGGGCGGCGCGGTCGGCGGCGAGCAGAAAGGAGCGGCCGTCCTTCAGTCCCTCGATGTAGCAGGCGATGGCGCCGACCTCGGGCCGTTCGGAGAAGTAGGAGATGAAGTCGGCGGTCTCCAGGTCGGCCTCGTTGCCGGTGGGTGCCCAGTGGGAGAGCCGCACCCCCAGCTCCTGCATCGAGAACACCGGGCGGCCCTGGTGCCCTGACTGGGTGATGAGGGCTATCGCCGGTCCTTCGAGGTCGTCGCGGAACCTCTCGAAGGCGTTGAGGTTCGTGTTGGGCCCGAGGAGCCGCAGGCCCGAGCCGGAGACGGCGGTGGCGAGCCGGGCCTGCGCGAGGGCTCCCTCGGCTCCGGTCTCGGCGAACCCGGAGGCGAAGGCGACCGCGAACCTCACCTTGGCCTCGGCCAGCTTCTCGATCACCGGAAGGGGATCGCCGACCAGCAGCACGGCCAGGTCGACCTGTTCGGGCAGGTCCGAGACGGAGGGGAGGCACGGGATGCCGAAGACGGACTGACGGGTGGGATGCACCGGGTGCAGCCGCGCGCCGCCCCGCTCGGCCCAGGCGATCAGCTGTCGGGTGATGCCGGTGTTCGGCCTGCCCTCGGCGTCCGAGGCGCCGATCACGGCCACGGACTCGGGACGGAAGAACCGGTCCAGATCGGGTACGCCCGCGTAGAGCGGACGGCCGCTGACGTCCAGGTCGTGGACCTCGGCCGGCCGGCCGTGCACGACGGGTGAGGGTTGCTCGCCGCAGGCGATGACCCGGGCCCGGCGGGAGTCGGTGGTGAGGGTGCCGTGGGTTGATCCAAGCATCGGTCCGCCCGCTCCTGTGTGACAGCCAATTAACTGACGCACTGTCAGATTACTTAACTGACGCCCTGTCAGGAACCGTCGTGCACGCAAAGACGCGTGGCGGGCACCAGGTTGGTACCCGCCACGCGTCGAAGGGGAACCCTTCCGGGGGCGGCCGGGGAGGTCCGGCCGGAACTCATCCGGGATGGCTGAGGAAGCTCACCGGGGTTCGGGAGGCCGGGACGCCGCCCGGGGAGTCGCGTCAGCTGGTCGTCGGTGATGGTTTGCGGGTCGGGGAGTGGCGGGCGACGGCCTTCGCGATCTTCTCGGCGTCCAGGGCGAGTTCACGGAACATGCCGCTGATGGGGTTGGTGTAGCCGCTGAAGTAGAGGCCGGGAGCGTTTCGCGGGGTGCGGGCCCCGTGCACGACCGGGCGGCCGCGCTCGTCCAGTACGTCGAGGTGGCCGACGAGGTCCTCCAGCGCGCGCCGGTAACCGGTCGCGGCGATCACTACGTCAGGGCCGATCCGGGTTCCGTCGGCGAGGACGACCTTGCCGTCCTCGAAACCCTCCACCGCGGCCACTATCTCGACCCGGCCCTTGCGGACGGCGTCGATGATGCCGACGTCCTGGACGGGGATGGAGCCCTCGTTGACGCGGGAGTAGAGGCCGGTGTCGGGGCGGGGCAGCCCCTGGGCGGAGAGGTCCGGCACGCTCAGCCTGGCCATCGGTCCGGCGAGGCGGTCGACCAGGCCGACCGGCAGCCGCCGTACGACGATGCCCGTGAACTGCGCGGCCCACCCGGCGGTGGAGCGGCGCACGATGTGCGGGGCGGTCCGGACCGCGAGCCGGACCCGGGAGGCGCCGCCCTCGACCAGGTCCACGGCTATCTCGGCGCCCGTGTTGCCGACGCCGACGACGAGGACGTCGTGGCCGGCGAATGGGGCGGGGTTGCGGTAGTCGGCGGCGTGCAGGAGTTCGCCGGTGTAGGCGTCGCGGCCGGGCCAGTCGGGGATCAGCGGTGTGTGGTTGTAGCCGGTGGCGACGACCACCGCGCTGCCCGTCAGCTCCCGCCCGCCGGTGGCACGCAGCAGCCAGCCGTCGCCGCCGGGAGCGGGCTCGACGCGCGAGACCTCGACCCCCGTCACGATCTCCAGCTGGTGGTGCTCGGCGTACTTCTCCAGATAGCGCACCACGTTGTCCCGCGACACCCACCGCCCGAACGAGCGCGGCATCGGCAGGCCGGGCAGTGCGGACAGCCGCCGGGTGGTGTGCAGGCGCAGCCGGTCGTAGTGGCGCCGCCAGGACGCCCCGACGTGGTCGGACTTCTCCAGCACCACGGCGCGTACGCCCTGCGCGCGCAGGGCGTGTGCCGCGGCGAGTCCGCCGGGGCCGCCGCCGATCACGTACACGGGGCGGTCTTCGTGGGACGGCACCGGGTGCGGCGTCGAGGAGGAAGAGGAGTCGGCCATGTCCGCGAGCGTAATCAAAGGGTCATTTGTTAGGTCTCGGTCAAGCCCGGAATCGGTTGCGAACTGATCACGGCTGTGGGAGGGGTGGGTGGGGTCGGTGGCGTAGGTCGCCTGGTTGTGCGCGCGGGCGGTGGGGTGTGTGGGCGGCGGAGTCCGTTCGGCGGGGTGTACGCCTCTTGCGCGGGCGCTCGGGTCCGGTGAAACTGACGTACCGTCAGAAACCGAGAGGGGCGCGGGAGTTCATGGACACGATCTGGCTCAGTGGGGCGGAATGGCTGGCCGTGCTCCGTATCGGGCTCGGGCTCTGGTGGCTGGAGAGCTGGCGGCACAAGGACAAGAAGGCGTGGTTCGAGCGGGGGAGCGGCATCGCGTGGGCGGCGGACGTCGCGGCGAAGCACCGTTGGAAGGCGGTCAGGAGCGGCTTCGACACCGTCGTCGCGCCGCGTCCCCGCACGATGGCCTACGTGGTCGCGTACGCGGAACTCGCGCTGGGCCTCGGGCTGATCCTCGGTTTCCTGACACCGGTCGCCCTGGTCGGAGGCCTTCTCCTCAACCTCCTCTACCTCGTCCTCATGATCCACGACTGGGCCGAGCAGGGGCAGAACTCGATGATGGCGCTGATCTCGGTCGTCGCGCTGTTCGGGATGGCGTGGCAGACGTGGTCGGTGGACGACGCGCTCGGGCTGTTCTCGTGAGCGCGGGGGCGCGGGCCTACGCCGGGGGGTTGCTCGCTCGCCTCGGTGCCGGGCCGCTCCCGGTTCTGACGGGCGTCGGGCCGCTCCCGGTTCTCGTGGGCGCCGGGTCGGGCCCCGTTTCTCTCGGTGCCAGGTCGGCCCCCGTTTCTCTCGGTGCCGGGAGCGGCTCGTGACGGGCGCGCGGTTCGATCTGCCTGAGGTGGATGCCTTCACGCGGCCGTACTGGGACGCGGCGGCGGAGGGGCTGCTGCTGGTGCGGCGGTGCGGTGGGTGCGGGCGGGCCCACCACTACCCCCGGGAGTTCTGCCCGCGCTGCTGGAGCGAGGACGTGCGGTGGGAGCGGGCGAGTGGCCGCGCCACGCTCTACACGTGGTCCGTCGTCCACCGTAACGACCTCCCGCCGTTCGGCGAGCGCGTCCCGTACGTCGCCGCCGTCGTCGACCTCGCCGAGGGGCCCCGGATGATGACCGAGGTCGTGGAGTGCGAGGAGGGTGCGCTGCGGGCCGGGATGGGGCTTGAGGTGACCTTCCGGGCCGTGGGGGACGTGTGGGTGCCGGTGTTCCGGCCCGGGGAGTGAGCCGCACGGGCGGAGCGCCGGGTGCGGCCGGGACACCCGCGACGGCCCGCGGGCCCGCCTTCGCCCCGTATCGGGCCCCGGGTGGGAGTTGTAGGCACCGAGGGGTTTCAATGGCGGAATGTCCGACGTCCACGAGCAGTACGCCATCCGTCCCTTTCCCGAGCAGCGCGGTCACGGTCTGTGGCTGCGCCCCTGGAACGCCGAGTCCGACGTCGACGTCTCGGCGTGGCTGCGCGGGCTGTCCGACCCTGAGTTCCAGCGCTGGAACACGCCCCTGAGGGTCGTCCGGGACATCGACGGCGCGCGCGAGTCGATCCGCTCGCGCGCGGATGCCGCGGTGGACGGGAGCGGCGTGTCCTTCTGCGTCGAGGACGAGGACACCGGCACGGTCCTCGGGCACATCGGCGTCAACGAGATCGACCACGTCATGCACTGCGCCCGCGTCGGCTACTGGGTCCTCCCCGAGGCCCGCGGCCGGCAGGTCGCCACCCGTGCCCTCCTCGTCGCCACCCGGTTCGGCTTCACCGACCTCGGCCTGCACCGGCTTGAGCTGGGCCACGCCCTGGGGCACGAGGCGTCCTGCCGTATCGCCGAGCGCTGCGGATACCGGTACGAGGGAACGATGCGGGGCGCGATGTTCGAGTCGGGCCGGCTCGACGCGTTCCGGGACGTACATCTGCACGGCAGGGTGGCCACGGATCCGGAGCCGGCCGCCGACTGACGAGTGCTTCATCGCTTGGACGAGGGGGACACGTCGGCCCGTGATTGCTCATCGCGGCGTGGATTAGGACTACGAGGCCGTGCGAGTAGGTGTCGTAGTCACCAGAGACGGCGGCAGTGCATCGGTCGAAGATTCATTCGTCCAACTAGCGCCTGCTCATCACCTTGCGTCCTCGTAATGCCCATGGATGACTGGCCAGGGCCGTCCTCGACGGGTTGATCTCTGGCTGGCAGTCAAACGTGATCACCGCGCTCCGTGGCGCGTGGCGTGAAGTAGGGGGCGCTTTTTGGAGCACAGGCCCAAACCCGCACGGGGTATGCCACGCTGACGTTTCCGGTATCGAATCGGGGGTGGCGTATGACAGCGATTCACGAGCAGTATGCCAGCGAGATGCGCCAGGAGTTCGGCTATCTCGCGGCCTGGTTGCCAGGGACAGCGATCGCTCTGGGCGACATCGGGGTCCTCCGTGGAACGCGTTTCGAATCCCTAACCAGTCTTTCCGCGTTAGGCGTTGACTTTGCCTCTCAGCCCATGCGAGCTGTGGGCGATCTTGAGTACGCGTCTGCCGGGCAGGTTGACGTCGAATGGCATGGTCGCGGAGGTCTTCTGGGCGGGGCAGGTGCCGAGGGTGGGGTCACCGTCTCTTTCAAACGATCCAATGCAATCTTCTTCCAGGCAAGTGGTTGCGTCACCGGAACGATGGCGGATCTGCCGACAGTGGAACAGGCCTTGATCGGGATGGACAAGGAGCGGTGGCGTCGCGATTGGGCCGTGGTCACGGAAGTAGTTGTGGCACGGTCGGCGGCGGTCATCATCTCGAGCCGGTCGGGTGGACGGCTGGACCTGCGGCTTCAAGGCGGTGGTGGCGGGGCCTCACTGGCTGAATTGGCGTCACGGTTGCGGATTGCGTCGGAGGCGGGGATCGCAGCGAGAGTGCTGACTGCGTCGGGGCTGACGCCCTTGTTCAGGGTCTGCCAGCTTCGTGGGGGAGTAGTGCGACGGATGACATTGGTCTACCGCGGCGAGGGGCAGGTCGCCGGTGCGCGCTCCGGCAGCGGGGTTGGGTCGCTGGACGAGGAGAAGTCCCCGCAATGAGGTGGGCATGCACGCTGGCAGATGTGGAACAGGCTGTTGGCCAGGCGCTGTCGTCTCGTCGTTGCGTGGTTGCGCTGGAGCGGGCGGGGGTGCCGGCCCGGGCGGATGCACTGTCCGACGTCGTGTATGAGGCGCTGTCTCGCGCCCTGACTGGTGGCGTTCCCCCCGACGGCAACTACGGGGCTGCGCTGCCTGTGACGGTGCGGGGCCACAGCGGCCTGGCGCTGTTGTCCGCTGCGGAGGGGAGAGTGCGCTGTGACGGAGTCCTGCCTGTGCTGGGTGGGCGCTTCGCACATGGGTTGGACAGTGTGATTTTCGGGCGGTGGGACGCCTTGCTGGCGGTATCGCCGGAAGCGTCATGGCGCGTCATCCCCGCTCACGGTGGCGAGTTCATTCCAGGAGAATTAGACGATCACGTTGAGCGGTTACGGGCGGTCACACGGGGCGAAAGCCGAGGGCCTGTCCAAGTTGATTTCGATGTGAGCATGGCTTGCCCGTCCTCGTGCTCATTCTGCTTCTCCGCTCCCTACCGTGCCACCCGCAGAGACGGGCGTCTGCTGGACGGCGATCTCCTGTTGAAGCTGATCAAGCAGTGGGCTGCGGACGGCGTGCGAGTGGTGCGCTTCGATGGGGGAGGCGATCCGCTGACGCATCCACGGTTACCAGAGGCTTTGTCCTTATGCGCGCAACTGGGCATGCGCACGGCTGTACTGACTGCGGGCGACCTGTTGTCGGGGGCGTTGCTTCCAGTGTTGCTTGCGGCTCGGACGTACCTTCGGGTGAGTCTTAATGCGGCTTCGGACGGGACGAGGTGGAGGCTGCACGGTCAGCGATCCGGGAGCGGAGGGCTGACGAAAATTCTGCGGATGATCGATGTACTGGCACGGTTGCGGGACGAGGAGTGGGGCCCGGAGGCTGGTGCAGTGATGCCGCTGGGAGCGACGTCCATGATTCATCCCGCGAATGCCGATGAAGTCGCGTCTTTGGCTCGTCTGGCCCGTGATACAGGATTTGATCACCTTTCTTTTCGGGTAATCCTGGGCCGGGATCATAGGATGAACTTCTCCACTGAACAGCTTGCCTCGCTGAGGACGCAGTTTGCTGAGATACGGCGAAGTGTTGTCAGCGATAGTTTCCAGGTGTTTTTACCGACGCGTGATCTGACGGACACCGGATATGTGCCCAGCCGGCACTTCACTGTATGTCGTGCGTCCACTCATCGTGCTGTAGTCGAGGTGGGTAGCGCACCGGACCGGGCGGCTGTGGTCCCCTGCGGGCGCTACCGCGGAGAGGGCTACCGCTCGGAGGGGGCGGACGGACGGAGGACGCTGTTCGGGGAACTGGACGGGAGGGCGACGCTGAGCGGTTTACATGGGACGGCGAGCAGTCAGCGGATGCTCGCTGAGTTCCCTCATCGGTGCGGGGACTGCATCGATCGCTCGATGAATAAAGTATTGGAAGGCATCTCTGAGTATCTGGTGAAGTCGCCTGGGGCTCAATTCCACCCGTTCGATACCGATGGGGTGTCGGGAGATGGTGCCGGTGCGTAACTACCTCGATTTCCGAGTGGAGATCTTCTCCCTTCATGACGCTGAGTGGGCAGTGCACGCTTCCTGTGCGCTGGGAGAAACGCGCGGCACGACAGCCGTACCGATCGACCGGGCCAGGATCGACCATCTAGTGGCGGAGTTGGATGCGCACACAATCAGCGCCGGAGCCTGCTTTGAATTGGGCACGCTGCTGGGGGGCCTGCTGCTGCCCGGTGAGGTTCTGGATCTCTTTCGTGCCGCGTTTCCGGCTGAAGTCGACGCTGATCAGGGCATCCGCCTTCGTCTGGTCATTCGTGAGGCTTGGGCAGCGAGCCTGCCATGGGAACTGGCTCATGTGCCGCTGAGAGTTGCCGATGAGGTCAACCCGTACTTGGCTGTGCATCCCGCGGTGTCCCTTTTGAGGCACGAGGCGATCCCCTCACCGCAGCCCATGCTGGAGGCGACCGAAGGTCCTTTGCGTGTGCTGTGCGCCAGCGCCCGTCGCTTACCAGGACTGGACACACTGAGGGCAAGTGATATGGCGGGGCCTGGTTTGACCGGGCTGGCGGGACTGCGAGTCGAGGAATTGCCGGACCCGGTGTCAGCGGGCCCGCTGGAGGAAGCCCTCTGCTCGCCCTGGGACGTCTTTCACTTTGCCGGTCATTCGCTGCGCCGCCCGCGGGTTGACGGGACCGAAATGGTGGGTCTGGCAATTGCTGACGACCGCGGAGAGAACGCTCTACTGTCGGCTGATCGTCTGGCAGTACTGTTGCAAGCTGCAAAGGTGAAGATCGCTGTACTGAGCACCTGTAACCCCAACCAAGGGCTGGGGGAGCATCGCCTGGCTCTGGGCACCTTGCTTGTTGAAGCGGGTATCCCAGCCGTGATCGTTATGCAGTTTCCTGTAGAGGACTCTCACGCGGCTGCTTTCAGTGGCGGATTTTACCGTGCACTAGCCTCGGGGGCGTCCCTGGACGAGTCTGTCGCTGATGGACGGCGCAGGGTTCTGGAACTAGGAATTCTCACCGACTGGGCGGCACCGGTCACGTTTTGCCGTTCCACCCACAACACCTTCTTCACCCGCCGCGGGGACCAGGCCGGCGGTCATACTTCCTCCTACCGAGCCGGCCACGGAGGCGTGCGGCCGACAGAGGATACCCAGATCTGGGAGGGTCTGCGTAATCTGTGCGATCAGTGGGAGCCCTCAGCCTCTGTCGACGAGCGCATGGAGATCACCCGGCTCGCCATGTTGTGGCAGGCCGAAGCGAGCCAGAAAGGCGCAGTCTCAGCAGCCCTGGTGAAGGTCCTGGGAGAGGCGTATCCCACTGCTGTTCCAGAATATGAGCTGCGGACGAAACTCGACCTTCCGGACCGGCGAAAGTTGGCAGCGGCTGTGAGGGAGGCGAATCAGAAACTGGCGGAAGATAATCGCGAAGAGCTTTCGCGGTTTACTGTCGCCGGGCCCGAGGGGGCCGGACAGTCCTACTTCCTGCAGCGTCGTCCCGTTGCCGATCTAATCGAGCGATCCCCCACTGCACATGCAAAGCTCGACTACCATCTGCGGCTCGCGTTCGGGCTCTATGACGTGGGAGACTACAAGCAGAGTACGGCGAACCTCATCGACAGGCTAGATTCCTCCCACCGTAATAACGGCCTGCTGACCGTTCCCGAACATGCTCTGCTCTTTTACTACCTTTCGAAGTCACTTCTTAAGCTCAACCGTTACGAAGAACTGCTCGCCGTCATTGAAGGCCCCTATCGCAAGCTGTCGCACAGCGTGCTTGCCGACCTCGAGGTTGAGCGACTGCACGTCGCTGGTGTCCGGCACCGTCATCTCGGAGAACTGTCACCCGCGCAGACATGCTTCGAGCGCGCGATAGGCACCTTGAGGGGCACCCCCGAGGCGGCTCGCGAACCAGCTGCCCTGTGCAGCCTGGGCGACAGTTGGGTCCTGCTCGCGCAGTGCCGACTGGAGCAGGCGTTGGACCGCTCGGTGTCGTTGATCGTGCGGGAGGCCGCCCTTATCTCTGCCCGTGATGCCCTGCGCGAGGGCACCGCGCAGTTCAGCGAGCTCCGAAGAATCACTGGCGTCGGCACCCACTACGAAGGGCGCCTCAACGGCACACAAGCCTTTGAGACTGTGGTCAGCAGCCTAATATGCGCGGACTCGGTGACAGCGGACAAGTGGGACCAGGCGGTCTCTTTCGCGGAGGCCGGCTTCAAACCGGAACGGGACCGCAAACCATTCGGCATCGTCGCCGGGAAGTTCGCGCTCAGCAGCGTCCTGCTCGCCTGCGCGCGCTGGCACTGCCTTGCCAGCGCTGGATCCGGGGGCATCCGGGCGGGAGTTCTCATCTCCCAGGCTCTCGGCCATCTGAAATCACTGCGAGCTGACCAGATGGAGGGGAAACGCGTCTATTTGGGTCCCCGGTTCGAGGTAGCCAAGATCGAACTTGCCACGCGCACAGCAAGGGAACTCGTAGCACGTCAGGACGTCTACAGCGTCGAATTGTGGGATGACGTGGCCTCACGCGAGGCCGTTTGGAGCCCCCTCGTATGAGAAGAGGCCTTGTGTTTCCGTACACAGATGTCAAAGCGAAGTCCTCCCCCGCCGCCAAAGGAAGCTACTCCCTTTACATGGCTGCGGCCTTCGCGTTTATTTTCTCGCCGGATGGAAAACTTCTGCTCCTAAAGGAGGACGAGAAGAAGCGAAAGTACATGTGGGACCTGCCTGGCGGTACTCTTGGCAATCGGGAAGTGCCGCTTGACGGCCTGCACCGCGAAGTTCAAGAAGAAACGGGGCTCAATATCACCGTTCTGTCGCCGACCTGCTGGCTGAAATGGGACCTCCATGAGAGCGGAAATCCCATTCTGGTTGCCTTCTATCTGGCGGCCACTGAAAACCCCCAGGTCACAGTCTCGGAAGAGCACACGTCCTACCGTTGGGTCACCTCTTCGGAATACTTCGACGAACGACTGAAGGTTTCCGCGGAGGAACCCATCGTCGTGGATTGCTTTGACCGCTACCGAGAACTCACCAGGCATGGGTGAGCCATGCCCAGCCCGCGTCACCGTTCTCGGCGACGTGAACCTCGAAATTACCGGCGCGATAGGCCAGCGCTTCGGCGACCTCACCGCCAGTCGCCTCATTTCCGCACCGCTGACTGTCTGGGTGGGAGGAACGGGTGCCAATTTCGCCACAGCGGCGGTCCCCCGCTTCGCCAAAGTTCGACTCCTGGGCGCCGTAGGGGCCGACAGGCCAGGTGCAATGATCGAATCCTCACTGCGCGCACTCGGAATCGACGCCCGGCTATACCGCTGCCCGGAGCGACCGACGGGCACGGTGGTGACCCTGCGTGAAGGAGGTGCTGATGGGGGTGCGCGGCTCATGGTCGCAAGCCCTCTTAGCGCCAACGACAGCCTGAGTAGAGCCAAGTTGGAGCAAAACGCGGACTGCCTCGATGATGTTCACTTACTGGTTGTGGATGGTTACGGCCTCCTGCACGAGCCACGACGGACGGCAGTCCTCGCCGCCATGGCACGTGCGCGTGCTGCCGGAGCCCAGGTGATGCTCGATCTCGTACCGCACCACTTGGACCAGTTGATCAGTCGCCAGGAGCTTCACGTCTGGCTGACCCATGTCTCCATCATCGTTACCGAAGTTGTCACGGTCCGCGCGTTGCTGAACCTTCAGCCGTCGAAAGAATCCGCAAACATTCACGATGCTACGGAGACAGCCAAACACCTGGAGCGGAACTTCCCCGGTCGTGCATTCCTCCTGCGTTTCGGGGCGCATAACATCGACGAATCGCTCGTCTGGCGATCCTCTCAGAAGGTCCATAGGTACACAGGCTTCACCCAGACGGCCGTAGCCCATGGTTTCGGCGACCGCCTCACGGTTGAGGAAGTGTCCCGCTACTTCACTGACTGCTGGCTGAGGCATTCCTGCGAACCGTAGTTGCCCCGTGCTCCGGACGCTCGCGTGCATCGGCCTCGTCATTACATGGTGGCTTGTCACCAACTCCTCCGCCGTCCCGTAGTCGGCGGGGTTCACGGCCACAGCAGTTCTCTGCTCCAACCGGACTCCGTGCGGCGGTAGTCGAGGCGTACGTGGCGTCGCTGGGCGTCTCCCTGGAAGAACTCCACCTCGTCGGGGCGGAGATGGTAGAGGGTCCAGGTGGGGGCGGGGGTGTCCGGTGTGTGCCGGGCCTGGGTCCAGGCCGCTTCCGAGGCGCGCTCCAACTCCTCGTACGACGGCAGGACTTCGCTCTGGCGGCCGACGAGGGCGGCGGCCAGCGCGCCGGTGGAACGGGCGTGCAGATCCGCCTGGCCCTCCTCCGCCGGGGCGACGGTGACCGGGCCGCGGAGGCGGATCTGGCGGCCCTGCGCGGGCCAGTAGAAGCCGAGGGCGGCGTACGGGCGGGCCGCCAGTTGCCGGCCCTTGCGGCTCGTCGAGTGGGACGCGAACGACCAGCCCTCCGCGTCCGCCCCGTGCAGCATCACCGTGCGCACGTCCGGCAGCCCGTCCTCGCCCGCCGTGGCGAGGGACATCGTGTGCGGCTCGGTCTGGCCCGCCGCCACCGCCTCCGCGAACCACCGCTCGAACAGCGGCAACGGTTCGTCGGGTGCCGCGCCCGGATCGAAGGGCGGCAGGTCGGTGTCCCAGACCCGCTGGGACCGGAGCAGACGGACGAACTCGGCGGACGGGCCGGTGGTCGCGGACGGTCCGGTGGTCGCGGACGGTCCGGTGTGTACGGGGTGCTCGGCGCTCATCCCCCGATTGTCACTCGGGAGGCCGCCCGGCACACGAACGGGAGGCCGTTCCGCACACGAACGGGCAGCCGTTCCGCACACGAACAGGGCGGCGTACGCCGACGCGGTGTCGGGGTACGCCGCCCTCGGGTGGGACGGGTCGCGGGCGGGTGGCCCGCGTGGTCATGGCGATTACTTCGGGTCGTCGTTGAACCTCGCGGTCGACCAGCGGTAGCCGAGCACGGCCAGGCCGACGCACCAGGCGATGGCGATCCAACCGTTGTTGCCGATCTCGGTGCCGAGGAGCAGGCCGCGCAGCGTCTCGATGGCCGGGGTGAAGGGCTGGTACTCGGCGACCGGCTGGAACCAGCCCGGCATCGTGTCCAGGGGGACGAAGGCGCTGGAGAGGAGCGGCAGCAGGATCAAGGGCATCGCGTTGTTGCTGGCGGCCTCGGCGTTCGGGCTGACCAGGCCCATTCCGACCGCGATCCAGGTGAGCGCCATGGCGAAGAGCACGAGCAGCCCGAACGCCGCCAGCCACTCCAGAACGGTGGCGTCGGTGGACCGGAACCCGATGGCCACGCCGACGGCGCCGACGAGGACCACGCTGGCGACCGACTGGAGCACGCTGCCGATGACGTGTCCGACGATGACGGAGCCTCGGTGGATCGCCATGGTGCGGAAGCGGGCGATGATGCCCTCGGTCATGTCGGTGGAGACGGAGACCGCGGTGCCGATCGTGGTGCTGCCGATGGTCATCATCAGGATGCCCGGGACGATGTAGGCGATGTAGTCGGAGCGGTCGGCGCCGCCAATGCCCGCGCTCATGGTGTCGCCGAAGATGTAGACGAAGAGCAGCAGCAGCATGATCGGCGTGAGCAGCAGGTTGAGGGTCATGGACGGGTAGCGCCGGGCGTGCAGCAGGTTGCGCCGCAGCATCGTGGACGAGTCGCGCACGGCGAGGGACAGAGAGCTCATCGGACAGTCTCCTTCGACTGGTCGGCCTGGCTGGGGACGCTGGTTCCGCCGGTGATGGCGAAGAAGACGTCGTCGAGGTCGGGGGTGTGCACGGTCAGTTCGTCGGCCTGGACGCCGGCCGCGTCGAGCCGTTCGAGGATGGTGCGCAGGTCGCGCTGGCTGCCGTCGCTGGGGAGTTGCAGGGCGAGGCTCTCGTCGTACCGGGCGGCGTCGGGCAGTTCGACGGCGGCGGAGCGGTAGGCGGCGGGGTCGGTGAAGCGGAGCCTGACGTGGCCGCCGGGGATGAGCCGTTTCAGTTCGTCCGCGGTGCCTTCGGCGGCGAGTCCGCCGTCGTGCAGTACGGCGATGCGGTCGGCGAGTTCGTCGGCCTCCTCCAGGTACTGGGTGGTGAGGAAGACGGTGACGCCGTCGGAGACGAGCTCGCGGATGATCTGCCACATGTTGTGGCGGGAGCGCGGGTCGAGTCCGGTGGTTGGTTCGTCGAGGAAGATGATCCGCGGGCTGCCGACCAGCGTCATCGCGATGTCGAGGCGGCGTTTCATGCCGCCGGAGTAGGTGGACGCGGGTTTCTTCGCCGCTTCGGTGAGGTCGAACCGCTCCAGCAGTTCGGCGGTGACCCGCCGCCCTTCCTGCTTGGAAAGGTGGTGCAGGTCCGCCATCAGGAACATGTTCTCCTCGCCGGTGATCAGGCCGTCGACGGCGGAGAACTGACCGGTGACACCGATCGCGGCCCGCACGCCCTGCGGGTCGGTGGCCAGGTCGTGGCCTGCGACCTGCGCCTGCCCGCCGTCGGCGCCGATCAGCGTGGAGAGGATCTTCACGGCGGTGGTCTTGCCGGCGCCGTTCGGGCCGAGGAGGGCGAACACCGACCCCGCAGGGACGGCCAGGTCGATGCCGTCGAGGACGGTCTTGTCGCCGTAGGACTTGCGCAGCCCGTTCGCCGCGATGGCCATGCTGGTCATGAGGGGTGCTCCTTCAGAGGCCGCGTGTGACGGTCAGGGGTCGTGTGTGACGTGCCGGTCGGATGCTGCGTGTGCTGGTCAGAGGCTGCGGGCGGTGATGTCGCCGTAGGAGGTGGTCGCGTGGATGTCGAGGCCGGCGGCGGCGCCGTCGGTGTTCTTGAGCGCGTTGTGGATCCGGCCGTGGGCGGTGCCGGCGTCGAGGGTGGCGGAGACCCCGTGGGCGGCGCCGACCGAGATCTCGCCCTGCTGGGTGCTCAGGGTGACCGTGCCGCGTACGGCTTCGGCGATGGCGATGTCGCCCTTCTGGGTGCTGATCTCCGCGGCACCGCCCAGGCGGCCGACCGAGATGCCGCCGGCGAGGACGGCGAGGCGGGCGCTCCCGGTCTCGTCGAGCTTGACCGTGCCCTGCGCGCCCTCGAAGGCGACGTCGCCGAGCCGTCCGACGCCGCGGAACTCGGCGTCGGCCGCCTTCGCCTCGATGTCGGAGCCCGCGGGCAGCTGGACGGTGACCTCGATGGATCCGGAGGCGCCGAGGATCCGGTTCTTCGCCGCCGGGACCTCGATCCGCAGGACACCGGCCTCGTAGGCGACCTCGGTCTGTTCCGCCGCCTTCATGTCGCGGCTCTTCGAGGCGTCCGCGGGCAGGACCTCGACCGTGGTGTCGGCCCGGTCGGCGGCGATGAACCGGATGCGTCCCGCGGGGATGTCGAGGACGACCGAGACGGCGGCGGGGGTGTCGAACCTACGCATGGTGCTCTCCTTCGTTTCCTTGTTTCTGTTGTTGGAAACGCTACGTTGCATTTACGGAACCGGCAACGGTTTTGTTGCACTGGATGCGCATCAGGGCAGGTGAGAGCTGTTAAATCGTTGCAATCGTGCTGAGAGTTAACGCAACACTGACATCAGTGCGTTGCAATGGAATGGAAGTGAACGCTATGGTGAGGGCATCCGAGGAGTACGAAGGAGATCGCGATGCCGGGCGGCAGGCTCACTCAGCAGGAACGTCAGCAGATCGCGCTGGGGCTGGCCGACGGCCTCGCGTACGCGGAGATCGCCCGACAGCTCGACCGTCCGACCTCGACGGTCACGCGTGAGGTGATGCGCAACGGCGGTCCCACCGGCTACCGCGCCGACCTCGCCCACCGCGCCACCGAACACCGCGCCCACCGCCGCGGTCAGGCCGCGCCCCGGGGGGCGGAGGCGACCCCGCAGGACCACGGACGCGACCCGGAGGCCGTGCGCGAGTACGTGGAGACGCTCACGACCGTCTTCATGCAGTCGGGCATGCCCAAGATGATGGCCCGGGTGCAGGCCTGCCTCTGTACGTCCGACACGGGCAGCCTCACCGCGGCCGAACTGGTCCAGCGCCTCCAGGTCAGCCCGGCGTCCATCTCCAAAGCGGTCGCGTTCCTCGAGAGCCAGGGCCTCATCCGTCGGGAACGGGACGAACGCCGCCGCGAGCGCTACGTCGTCGACGACGACGTCTGGTACCAGTCGATGATGGCCAGCGCCCGGTCCATCACCCAGATAGTGGAAACCGCACGGCAGGGCGTCGGCACCCTTGGCGCGGGCACTCCGGCCGGCGCCCGTCTGGAGAACATCGCCCGCTTCCTCGACTTCGTCGGCGAGAGCACCGCCCGCGCCGCGGACCAGGCCCGCGCGATCCTCCACACAAAGCCGGAACCCGCCTCGGACGGCACTGCCGAGACGGGTTCGGATCGTTGAGGGGTGAGGACTACACCGTGCCGAGGTCGGACGACACCCAGCGCTCGGGGCGCATGCGGACGATCACGTAGACGCCGTGCTCCTTCCAGGCGGAGTCGACGTAGCCGTCGACCTTGTCGGCCGGAAGGTAGCGGGCCGAGATCTCCTGGAGCTGTTCGCGGGTGGCGGGCGTGGTGTCGAGCACCGGCCCCTCGACCGACACGTACCGGATGGTGGGTTCGAGCCGGTCGACCATCAGGGAGTACCTGCCGGCCGCGCTGATCAGTACGTTCTTCCGCGAGTCCCGCTCAGTCATGATCCACACGGTGCCGTCGGACTCGTACTGGTACCAGATCGGCACGGTGAGCGGGGCCCTTCCCTCCCCGGCGTCGACCGCGATCGCGGCGATGTGCGGTTCGGCGAGGAAGGCTTCGCGCTCTTCGCGGGTCAGGGCCATGGTGGTCTCCTCCGTGTTGCGGACGTGTGCGGACGTACTGCGCGAACAGTGGATGTCCGCCTCAGCGTGCCCGGCACCGTTCCGTATTCCGGGTGACGGCGTTTCGGTAGCGACCCCCGGCCGAGGGTAGGGCTAGCCACACCATGAGTTGGGTAGTGCACCTCCTCGTGCCGACGCGCGGGCGACGACATTGTTGAACCCAGTTGGTCCCAGAGGTTCACGGCCCCGCCCGGAAGGAAACCCCTCCCATGAAGTCGCTGCTCTCGTCGAAGCCGGAAACGGCGTGTGCGGTGACTGCGTATGCGGAAACGGCTTACTCCGTACGGGAGTTCGCGCCGGTGACGCCGGTGACGCCGGTGACGCCGGTGACGCCCGCGAGGTCCGTGACGTCGGCGGGGCCGGAGACGCCGGTGGCACCCGGCCCGCTCGCCTCCTTCGCCCGCTTCGTGCTCTGTGGTGGCGGCGTCGGTCTCCTCTCCAGTGCCGCCGTGGCGGAACTCGCCGGGGCGCTGCCCTGGGCGCTGGCGAACGCGCTGGTCACCGTCGCCTCCACACTCCTGTGCACGGAGTTGCACGCGCGCTTCACCTTCGGGGCCGGGCGGCGGGCCGGATGGCGCCAGCACTGGCAGTCGGCGGGATCGGCGGCGGGCGCGTACGCGGTGACCTCCGCCGCGATGTTCGCCCTGCACCTCGCGCAGTCGTCGCCCAGGACGCTGACCGAACAGGCCGTCTACCTCGGCGCCTCCGGGCTCGCCGGAATCGGACGCTTCCTGGTGCTGCGCCTGTTCGTCTTCGCGGGCGACCGGAACCGGACACCGGCACCGGCACCGGCGATGAAGCCGACGCCGGTGAGGGCGGTACGTCCGAACCGGTCGACGCCGAACCTGTCAGCGCCGAACTGCCTCGTCCTCTCGGCGGGTTGAGGCGCTCAGGGCCTTGTCCATGCGGCGCAGCCGTCGGTGCTGGAGCCTGCTGTTGCCGATGGCCCAGGCGAGGAAGACCACGGTCAGCACCGAGAAGCCGACCGTCTGCCGAGTGCCCGCCGTCATGGCCGTGGCCGCGGTGACGGAGCAGAAGAGCAGGGCGAGGAAGACCAGCGCGGCGACCCGGTGCCGGGTGCGGTGCAGCCGCTGCCCGACCAGGGCGCGCATGGCGTCCCGCTCCTGCGGGTCCGTGGGGACCTCGTCCTTGCGGAGCTTCGCGTCCAGCGAGACGAGCCCGTCCGTGGATCCACCCGCCGCCCGCCTCTCCTTGCGCCGGACGAGGAACACGACGAACACCCCGCCGATCGAAGTGAGCGCGACGCCCAGGAGCACCGACAGCGCCGAGTCACCGGGATAAAGCAGCATGACCAGCGCACTGGCGCCGAGGACGGACAGGGCGATCTGGAGCCAGAGGTGCCTGCTCAGAAAGACGTTGATTCTCTCCATGGTCAGCGGCCCCTCGCATCCGTGTCCCTGACGCCCGTGTCCCTGACATCCGTGTCCCTGGCATCCGTGAGGCTGACGCCCGTGTTCCTGCGCCGGAACGTCATGACGCGCAGAGCCACCGTGACGACCAGCAGCACGCACGCCACGATGCTGTACGCCCACCCGGTCGTGCCCCGTGCGGCGCCGACGACGCCGGCGACCGTCCAGAGCAGCAGGACCGTGCAGAGCGCGGTCCACGCGATGTCCGTGAGACGGAACCGCAGTTGCGTGCGCTGCCTGGTGCCGGGTTCGAGTTCACCGAGTTCGTGGCCCTCGACGCGTTCACGCCCCTCTACGCGTTCACGGCCTTCGGCGCCTTCGCCGCGTTCGGATGTCGCCGGTGCTGGTCCCCGCCGTGCCATGAGTCGGCCCCTCTCCGCTCGCTTCCCCGCTTGCCCACGGGTCTCCCGCGTACCCCGGGTGCTGTCCGACATGCGAGTGAAGTGCCGTACGCGGAAATGGTGTTGGGGTTGCGGGGGGTCGGGGGAGGCTCACCCGCGTCCCAGCACCACCGTCCCCGAGGAGCAGAACCACCCGCCCGTCCCGGAGGCGACAGCCAGCTCGGGAAGGCGTCCGCCCGCCTTCGTCACCTGGCGGTCGCCGGCCTCGCCGCGCAGCTGCCGTACGGCTTCCACCAGCAGGAACAGGCCCCGCATGCCGGGGTGTTGGGCCGACAGTCCGCCGCCGTCCGTGTTGACGGGCAGCTCCCCGCCCACCAGCAGCCGGCCCTTCCCGGCGTCCACGAACGGACCGCCCTCCCCCTTCGCGCAGAAGCCGAGATCCTCCAGGGTCACGAGCGTCATGTAGGTGAAGGCGTCGTAGATCTCGGCGAGGTCGATCTCCTCCGGGCGGACCCCGGCGCGGGAGAAGGCGAGGCGGCCGCTCACCGCCGCCGGGGAGACGGTGAAGTCCGCCCACTCGGACATGGTGGTGTGCGAGACGTGCTCACCGGTGCCGAGCACCCGGATGGGGACGGTACGGCAGTCCCGTACGTACTCCTCGGCCGCCAGCAGGACCGCCGCGCCGCCGTCCGAGCGGATGCAGCAGTGCAGCTTGGTGAAGGGGTCAGCGATCATCGGGCCCGACAGGACGTCGTCGACGGTGACCGGGTCGCGGAACATCGCCTCCGGGTTCGCCGCCGCGTTCGCGCGGGCCTGGACGGCGACGGAGGCGAGCTGTTCCGGGGTGGTGCCGTACTCGTGCATGTGGCGGCGGGCGGCCATCGCGTACTTGGCGACGAGCGTGTGGCCGTACGGGGCCTCGAACTGGAGCGGGCCCCGGGCGCCGAAGGACAGGTCGCCGGTGCGGCGGCCCGCCCTGATGTCGGCGCGGGCGGTGGAACCGTAGACCAGCAGGACGGCGTTGGCGTGGCCGGCCGCGATCGCGTCGGCCGCGTGCGCCGCCATGACCTCCCAGGTGGAGCCGCCGACGGAGGTCGAGTCGACCCAGGTGGGCCGCAGTCCCAGGTACTCGGCCACCTCGACCGGCGCCAGCGTGCCGAGGCCCGCCGACGCGAAACCGTCGATCACCTCCCGGCCGAGCCCCGAGTCGGCCAGCGCGCGGCGCGCTGCCTGGGCGTGCAGGGCGTACGGGGTCGCCTCGTCGACGCGCCCGCAGTCGGAGAGGGCCACGCCGACGACGGCCACCCCGCGCTTACCGGAAGTCCTGGGAGTTCCTGGCGTCATAAATCTGACGGTACATCAGGTAGTGGTGGGCGGGGGAGGGCGTCGTGGGCCTGTGCATTCCCGGGGCGCGGGCCTAATATGACGGCCCGTCAGATCTGGGGAGGAGGCCGCCATGGACGCCCGTTTCACCGCCGAGCAGGAGGAGATCCGGCGCACGCTGAGGGAGTTGCTGGTCAAGCGGTGCGGGCCGGAGGAGGTGCGGGCCGCCGTGCGAAGCCCCGCCGGGTACGACCCCGCGCTCTGGGACGCGCTCGCCCAGCAGCTCGGACTGCCCGGACTCGCCCTTCCCGAGGCGTACGGCGGCGTCGGCTGCTCCGTCACCGAACTCGCCCTCGCCTGCGAGGAGTCGGGGCGCGCCCTGGCCCCCTCGCCGCTCCTGTCCACGGCCGTCCTCGCGGCCCCGCTGATCCTCGCACTGGGCACCGGGGCCCAGCGTGCGGAGCTGCTGCCGCTCCTCGCCTCCGGCGAACTGACCGCCGCCCTCGCCGTGCCCGGCGCGAGGCTCGCGACGGCGCTCGGGCTGGTCGGCGACAACCGCGGGGACTGGTCAGGGGGTGGCCGCTCGGGCGGCGTCCAGGCACGCCGGGCCGACGGCGGCTGGCGCCTCTACGGGCAGGCGGCCCAGGTGCTCGACGGACACAGCGCGGGACTGCTCGTGGTGGCGGCGCACACGGGGGGCTTCGTGCGGACACGGACGCTGCTGTTCCTCGTACGGGCGCGGGAGTGGGATGCCGTCCGGCTTGAGCCAGGGGCCGGCGTAGGGGCTGAGGCTGGGGCCGCGGTACGGGCGCGGGTGGAGAGCGGCGGCGGGCTCGTGCGGGTCCGGCAGACGGCTCTCGACGGGACGCGGCCCCAGGCCCGGATCGAACTGCGGGACGTGGAAGCCGAGTTGCTCGGGGACGAGGACGCGGATGTGAGCGGAGCGCTCGCCGGTACGGGTGACGTCGCCGCCGCCGTACTCGCCGCCGAGGCGGTGGGCGCCGCGGACCGGGTGCTGGAGCGGACGGTCGAGTACGTGCGGCAGCGGGAGCAGTTCGGACGGGCCATCGGCTCGTTCCAGGCGGTGAAGCACCGGCTGGCGGATGTGTACGTGGCGGTGCAGGCGGCGCGGTCGGCGGCCTATTACGCGGCGTGGGCGGCCGGTGCCGGTGCCGATGCCGGCGGTGAGCGGGTGGGTGGGCTCGCGCTCGCCCAGGCCCTGGAGGCGCTGCGGACCGCCGCGTCCGAGGGGATCCAGCTGCACGGCGGCATCGGGTTCACCTGGGAACACGAGGCCCACCTGTACTTCAAGCGGGCGGCCGGTGACGAGCTGCTGTTCGGGCCGGTGCACCGGTTGCGGGGATACGCGGCCGATTTGGCGCACCTGTTCGATCGCGGTGCCGATGGTGGAAGCGGCCGTGGCGGCGGGAACCGTGCGGAGGTGGCTGTCTGATGGCCAGAGCCAAGGTGGGGGACAGGGGTGGCGGCCGGGTTCCCGGGGTGCGGCTCGTGCAGAAGGTCTCCTCGACGCGGGTGTTCGCGCGGGTCGCCCCGCACGTCATTCCCGCACTGGACCGTGCGGTGCACCGGCTGACGCGCGGCAAGGTGCTGCTCAGCGCGCGGATGCTGCCAGGAATCATCCTCACCGTGCGCGGCGCCAGGAGCGGACTTGAGCGGCGTACACCGTTGGCGTGTATGCCCGAGACGGCCCTCATGGGTGCCAAGGACCCGACGGGTGCCAATGCCCCCACGGGTGGCACGGGTGCCGCGGGGCCGGAGAGCTGGATCCTCGTCGGTTCCAACTTCGGCCGCGCGGACCACCCCGCCTGGACGGCCAACCTCCTCGCGCATCCGGAGGCCCGGATCAACTGGAGGGGCGAGGACATCGCCGTGACCGCGCGTCTCCTGGCGGGGGACGAGCGGGCCGCCGTGTGGAAGGCGGCGGTCGCGTTCTGGCCGCCGTACGTCACCTATCAGGAGCGGATCGACCGGGAGATCCGGCTGTTCCGGATCGTGCGGCGCTGAGTCCGCTTCCCTGCTCCCTACCTGCGCGCCCGCCTGCGCGCCCGCCTGCCCGTCCGTCCCGCTCGCGCAGCGCAGCGGGCGGCAGTCCGCATCGGTGGACTGCCGCCCGCATGACAGGAATGGGAAGGGGGTACCCGCTGGGCTACTTGGTGGGCTTCTTGCCGGTGACTCCCAGGTGCACCAACAGGGCGAGATTTGGCTTGAGTTCAGCCTGCTTGACGCCCCAGGACTGGAATCCCCGTTGGTGCGAGGCCACCGCGGCGAGCATGGCGACGAGTGATCCGGCCATCGCAGCCGGGTTCACGTCCTTGTCGACCTTGCCCTTGGACTGGAGCTCGGTGACCGTGTCCGTAAGGGAGTTGTTCACGGAGTTCAGGATCTTCATACGGATCTTGTAGAACCGTTTGTCGCCCTCGGCGGCGCCCAGATCGACGACCCTGAGGATCGCGTCGTTCCGCCGCCAGAACTCCAGGAACCCGTCGACGAGTTCCTGCGCGGTCTGCCATCCGGCCTTGCCGACCCAGGAACGGCCGTCGAGCAACTGGGTCAACCCGGCGCCCTCCGTGGCCATTTGCTCGGCGATCTCCAGGACGGCGCCTTCGACGTCCGGAAAGTACTGGTAGAAGGTCGCGGGTGAAGTGCCCGCCTTCCGGGCGACATCAATGACTTTGACGTCCCGGTAGGGCGAGGAGCTGAGCATCTCGCTGAGGCAGTCGAGCAGCTTCTGCCGGGTCGCCTGCCCACGCCGCCCGGCCACGCGGCCGTCGACGGTACGCACTTGTCCTGTCATGCCGTCAGCTTACCGAGGGGTGATCGGAGCGCGATTCGGCCGACTGCAAATGGGGTGCGGCTGTCTGTCACAGGGGTTCACGGCGGCTGACGCGCCCGTTCACAACGGTCGACGTGCCTGTTCACAAAGGGGTGCGCATGCCCTGCGGGATACCCGCGAGGCCGTTAGCTTGGCCGCATGGCCGAATCCGCCCCCTTGCCCGCGGGCCCCGCCGCCTTCCCCGAAGGCGTCCCCTGCTGGGTCGACGCACAGCTCCCCGACGTAGCGGCGGGCAGGCGCTTCTACGGCGAGCTCTTCGGGTGGACCTTCGAGGAGGGCTACGGCTCCGGAGGCCCGGACGGTTCCCGGGCCGCGGCGGCCGGGGATCCCGCGGGCGGGGGCGCCGTGTGGGCGCGACGGGACGGCAAACCCGTGGCCGCCCTCGTGCCCAAGCGGGACGGCCGGATGCCCACCGTGTGGACCGTGTACTTCGCGACGCCGGACGCCCGTGCGCTCGCCGGCCGGATCGGGGACGGGGGCGGCCAGGTGATCACCGCGCCGACGCCGGTGGGCGACCTCGGTACGGCCGCCCTCGCCGCCGACCCGGAGGGCGCCGTCCTCGGCCTCTGGCAGGCGGGCGGGCACCCGGGTTTCAGCAGGCGGTACGAGCCGGGCACCTTCTCCTGGGCGGAGTTGTACGCCCGGGACACGGCGGCCGTCGACCAGTTCTACGGCACGCTCTTCCGGGAGGCGCTCTTCGGCCCCGACGCCTCTCCGGACTTCGGCCGCGCTCCCGTCTCCGACGTCTTCCCGGCCGAGATGCCGCCCCACTTCCTCGTGCACTTCGGTGTCGAGGACTGTGACGCCGTACTGGGTACGGTGAGCCGGCTCGGCGGCCGTGTCCAGGCGGCGCCCTTCGACGCCTCGTACGGGCGGGTGGCGGTGGTCACGGACAACCAGGGCGCGTCGTTCGCCGTGCTCCAGCGGTCCTGAGCCGGTCCTGAGCCGGACGGTTCGGCGGTCCCGAGCCGGACGGTTCAGCGGTCCCGAGTCGGACGCTCGGCGGTGTCGGGCGGCCCGCACGCACCCGTACCCCCCAAGGTGCTGTCATTTTGCCCCAAGACACCCCGATCCGCCCCCGGGTTCGCAACCATCGCCTCGGACAGGAAGAATCGGGGTGCGTGCCGCCATGGCGGTGCGGTGGTGAGACGCTGCACGGGGCCGCGTTCACACGTGGATGACGTGGCTCGTACGGGGAGGTGGCAGGCAAGTGGTGGATCAGCTGACGCAGCACGATCCGCGTCGGATCGGGCCGTTCGAGGTGCTGGGGCGGCTGGGTGCCGGCGGCATGGGGCTGGTCTATCTCGCGCGCTCGGCTTCCGGCCGGCGGGTGGCGATCAAGACGGTCAGGACGGAGCTCGCCGAGGACCAGTTGTTCCGGGTCCGTTTCTCGCGCGAGGTCGAGGCGGCCCGAGCCGTGTCCGGCTTCTACACGGCGGCCGTGGTCGACGCCGACGCGCGCGCGGCCGTGCCGTGGCTGGCCACCGCGTACGTTCCCGCTCCCTCGCTGGAAGAAATAGTGAATGAGTGCGGGCCGATGCCCGCCCAGGCGGTGCGCTGGCTGGCTGCCGGTGTCGCCGAGGCGCTCCAGTCCATCCACGGGGCGGGTCTCGTCCACCGCGACCTCAAGCCCTCGAACGTCCTCGTCGTCGAGGACGGCCCCCGGGTGATCGACTTCGGTATCGCCTCCGGTGTCTCCAACACCAGGCTGACCATGACGAACGTCGCCGTCGGCACCCCCGCGTACATGTCGCCCGAGCAGGCGAAGGACTCGCGCAGCGTGACCGGCGCGAGCGACGTCTTCTCGCTCGGTTCGATGCTCGTCTTCGCCGCCACCGGCCACGCCCCCTTCCACGGCGCCAACCCCGTGGAGACGGTCTTCATGCTGCTCAGGGAGGGTCCGGACCTCGAAGGCCTGCCCGCCGAGCTGCGTCCCCTCATCGAGTCGTGCATGCAGATGGAGGCCGCGGGCCGCCCCAACCCCGCCGACCTCCAGGCCCAGCTCGCGCCGCACCTCTTCGGCTCCGGATCCGACGACAGCGGTACGGCGTCGGCGTGGCTGCCCGAGCGAGCGGTGAGCCTGATCGAGGCGCGCCGCGGCGGACGCCCGCCCGCGAAACCGTCGCCGTCCGGAGGCCGCAGCGGGGGGCGCGGTGCCATCCCGCCGCCGCCCGCGCACGCGCCGGTGGCCGTCGGGGCGCCCGACACCGGGCCCGTCCGGCTCGCCGGCGGCCAGGTGCCCATCGGCCCCGGTCCGCGGGTCGCCGACGCCCGTGCCGCCGCCGTCAAGGCGCCCCCTCCGGAGGCCGGCCTCGCCGCTTCCTGGTCCCGGCCGCGCCCCGGCGTGAACGGCGCCGACTCCGCGCCCGTCGTCGCGCCCCCCGCGCCGGACTCCCCCGCGGGCTGGCGGCCGTGGCGCTTCCGCATGTCGAACGACGTCTGGGGTACGCCCGCCGTCGCCGACGACCTCGTCTACGTCACCTCCTTCGAGGTGCACGCCCTGGACGTCGCGACCGGCCGGCGCCGCTTCAAGACGCGCGACGTCGCCTGGTCCATGTCGGTGGCGGACGGCCGTATCCACGCCTCCGACGGCCCCACCCTCTTCGCGCTCGACGCCCGGGAGGGCGGTGACCTGTGGCGGCTGTCCACGGACGCCTGGGTGTACTCCCTGAAGGCCGACCGCGGCACCGTCGTCACCGCCACGCGCGGCGGCGGCGTACAGGCCTGGGAGGCCGCCAACGGCCACAAGCTGTGGGAGATCACCGGCACCCAGACCGACTTCGAGTCCCCGGAGGCCGGGCCCGCCGTCCACGACGGCACCGTGTACGTCTGGCAGGACGCTCGGCTGCGTGCTCTGGAGGCCAGGACCGGCGAGGAGCGCTGGTCCTATCCGATCGGTGACGCCGCCTCCTGCGGGGGTGTGCCGGTGCGGATCAGCCAGGGGGCCGACGGGTTCGTGTACGTCTCCGCCGGCACCCGGGTGCTCGCCGTCGACGTCGCGAACGGCCGGGTCCGCTGGCACTTCGAGGCCCCTGCGGTCTTCCTCTGTCCGCCGGCCTTCGTGCCGGGGCCCGCCGTCACCGGCGGCGGGGTCTATCTCGCCGACTACCTCGGTACCGTGTACGCCCTCGACGCCACCGACGGCCGTGACCGCTGGCGGATCGCCACCGAGTCGCGGGCCTCGATCGAGCCCGTGCTCGTCGCGGCCGGTCACGTCCATGTCGGCAGCGGCAAGGGGCTCTACACCCTCGACGCGGTCACCGGCACGCCCAAGTGGCGCTTCCAGGCGGGCGGCGATCTCGTCGGCGCGCCCGCCGTCGCCGAGGGGCGGATCCACTTCGGGTCCACCGATCATCTGCTCTACACGTTGAAGGCGGACGACGGGCGGTTGCGGTGGAAGCTTGCCACCGGTGGTGAGATCACCGGGGCTCCCGTCGTCAAGGACGGGGTCGTGTACGCGTGCAGCAAGGACCGCTGCGTGTACGCGCTGGACGCGGAGAAGGGGACGGGCACGGCCCGGACGGTCTGAGCGGTTCTCGCCCCCTCCGCCCCTTCCCGTCCCGTTCCTGGGGGCTGCCGCCCCCAGACCCCCGCATCGCGCTGACGCGCTCGTCCTCAAACGCCGGACGGGCTGAAAGATTTCTAGCGCCGTCCGGGGAAAATTTCAGCCCCTCCGGCGTTTGAGGAGCGGGGGTTCGGGGGCGGAGCCCCCGAGTACGGGACGGGTAGGGGCGGAGGGGGCGAAAAAAGGGCTCAGCGGGTTCGGTGGGATCGGGTTCGGGTGGCGAACAGGGCTGCCTGGTGGGCGGTGGGGAGGTTGCCGAGGGAGATCAGGTAGGGCGCGTGGGCGAGGGCCTGGGCGCGGACGGCCTCCTGGGCGGACCACAGCGCACGGACGGTACCCTGCACCGCCTCGGCCGGATACGAGGCGATGACCGAGGCACACTCGACGGCCGCGGCCAACGCCTCACCGGGCATGGTGAGTTGCGACACCAGCCCCACCTCGTACGCCCGCCGCGCGGAAACCCGCTCGGCGGTCCCCATCAACGCCATCCGTGCCACCTCCCCGTACGGCATCCGCTGCGCGAGGTAGATGGACTCGAACGCGCTGACCATCCCGTACGTGGTGTGCGGATCGAAGAAGGTGGCCGTCTCGTCCGCGACGACGAACTCCGACTCCCCGAGCAGATAGAACGCGCCTCCGCAGGCCATGCCGTTGACGGCCACGACGACCGGCTTCCACAGGTCGTTGGCCTTCGGCCCGATGGAGATGAGCGGATCGTCCACCATGTAGGGCGAGTTGGGCTGCGGAACGTCGACGCCCCGGTCGACCCCGGTACAGAAGGCCCGTTCCCCCGCCCCGGTGAGCACGAGGGCTCGCACGGAGTCGTCGAACCGGAACTCCCGCCAGGCGGCGGCGAGTTCGGCGGCGAGCGTGAGGTCGATGGCGTTGAGCTTCTGCGGCCGGTCGAGGGTGAGGACGGCGACGCCGGTGTCCTTGTCGGTGGTGACGCGCAGACCGTTGCCGCTCATGACCGCTCCAGGATCCACTGGGGCACGGAGAGGGGCGCGGGCTCTCCGGCGGGCTCGGTGTAGACGGCCTGCACCCGCGCGCCGATCCGGATCCGTTCCGGCGCGACGGAGTCGAGCGGCGCGCCGGGCCCGCTCACCAGGTTCCCCACCAGCCGGATCCGCGGCGCCTCCGCGAGCTCCACCACGATCGCGTTGTACGGGGCCTGCGCGGCGTAGGCGGGAAGGAGCGGCGGATGCGGGACGACGTAGGACCAGATGCGCCCGCGCCCGCTCATCAGCCGCCACTCGCTCGCGAAGGAGTGGCAGTGCGGGCAGCAGGGGCGGGGCGGGAAGCGGAGTTCGCCGCAGCCGGCGCAGGCCTGGACGCGGAGTTCGCCCCGGGCGGCGTACTGCCAGAAGGGGGCGCCGTCGTCGTCGGGGACGGGGGAGAGCAGGGCGGCGTGGTCGTCGCTCATGGTCAACTCCTCAGCAGGAGGGCGGAGGTCGGCACCCCTTCGCCGGCCGTGACCAGACAGGTGGCGGCGCCCGGCACCTGGGCGGTGCTCGTGCCGCGCAACTGCTTCACCCCTTCGTTGATGAGGTTGAAGCCGTGCACGTACGCCTCGGAGAGGCCGCCGCCGCCGGTGTTCAGGGGCAGCCGGCCGCCGATCTCCAGGGCGCCCCCCTCGGTGAAGGCGGCGCCCTCGCCCTTGCCGCAGAAGCCGTAGCCCTCCAGGGAGAGCGGTATGAGAGGCGTGAACGCGTCGTAGATCTGCGCGACGTCCACGTCCTCCGGGGTGAAGTCGGCGTGTTTCCACAGGTGCCGGGCGGCGGTCCAGGCGGGGCCGGTGAGGGGGTCGTCGTTCCAGTAGTTGACCATTCCGTGGTGCTGGGCGGGCAGGCCCTGGGCGGCGGAGTGGACGTACACGGGGCGTTGCCGGCAGTCGCGGGCCCGCTCGGCGGAGACGATGACGCAGGCCAACGCCCCGTCCGTCTCAAGGCAGTTGTCGAAGAGGCAGAGCGGCTCACTGATCCAGCGGGAGGTCATGTACATCTCGCGGGTGAGAGGGCGCTCGTACATGATCGCGGCCGGGTTCTGGTTGGCCCGGTTGCGGCAGGCGAGGGCGACGTTGAAGAGGTGGTCGCGGGTCGCGCCGTACTCGTGCATGTAGCGGCGCGCCAGCATGCCGATCTCGTCGGCGGGTCTGAGGAGCCCGAAGGGGCGGGTCCACTGGGCGGGGGTGGGGAGTTGGGCTGTCGTGTTCTTCCAGGGCCGGGGGCCGCTGCCCCGCTTCCGGGACCGCCAGGCGACACCGACCGTGGCCTGCCCGGTGGCGATCGCGGCGGCGAGATGCGCGACGGTGGCGCACGAACCGCCGCCCCCGTAGCCCACCTTGCTGAAGAAGGTGAGGTCGCCGAAGCCGGCGGCCTTCGCCACCTCCACCTCGTCGGTCTCCTCCATGGTGTAGGAGGCGAGTCCGTCGACCTCGGCGGGCGCGATCCCGGCGTCGTCGAGCGCGGCGAGGATCGCCCGACAGGCCAAGGCCTTCTCGGCCTCGGGTAGTTGCTTGGCGAAGGCGGTCTGGCCGATCCCGACGACGGCCGTGGCGTCCTTGATCCCGTTCCCCGGCATCCCTCTCGGGGCTCTCGTCGCGGGCTTCCTCGCCGTTCCGGCCGCCGCTCTTGTCGCGGTCCTTGCCATGTGCGCGCACCTCCGCACGGAGTCCCGACTGCTGACAGGGCGTCAGGCTACAGCTAATCTGACGGTCAGTCAGCTACTGAGTCCCGGCTACGGGGAGGCGTGAGATGCGCGGAGACCTTCGGTGGGGCAGCATCCCGGGGCTGGTCCGGTCGGCGGCCGAGCGGTACGCCGGTGCCGAGGCGGTCGTCGGGGGTCGTACCCGTGTGTCGTACGAGGAGTTGGGCGCCCGCGTCGAACGCGCCGCGGCGGCCTGTCTCGCGCGCGGCGTCCGGCCCGGCGACCGGGTGGCCGTCTGGGCCCCGAACACCCTGGACTGGATCGTCTGCGCCCTGGGAGCGGTGTCCGCGGGCGCGGTCCTGGTCCCGCTGAACACGCGCTTCAAGGGGACGGAGGCGGCGTACGTCCTGAACCGCAGCCGGGCCAGGCTGCTCTTCGTCACCGGCACCTTCCTGGGCACCTCGTACGTGGCCTCGCTGCGGCGGGCCGCGGGGGAGGGCGACGGCGCGGGCCCGCTCCCGGGCCTCCCGCACCTGGAGGAGGTGGTCGTCCTCTCGGACGACGCCCCCGCCGACTTCCGTACCTGGAAGGACTTCCTGGCGGGAGGGGAGGGCGTGGGAACGGCGCGGATCCGGGAACGGGAGGCCGGCCTCGACGGATCCTCCCCCTCCGACATCGTCTTCACCTCCGGCACCACGGGCCGCCCCAAGGGCGCGGTGATCACCCACGCGCAGACCCTGCGCGGCTACGCGATCTGGAGCGAACTGGCCGGGCTGCGCGAGAGCGACCGCTACCTGATCGTGAACCCCTTCTTCCACACCTTCGGCTACAAGGCGGGCATCGTGGCCTGCCTGATGCGCGGCGCGACGATGGTCCCGCAACCGGTGTTCGACGTGGACACGGTCCTGGCGAACATCGCCGCGGAACGGATCTCGGTCCTTCCGGGCCCGCCGACCCTCCACCAGTCGCTCCTCGACCACCCCTCCCGGGACGCCCACGACCTCTCGGCGCTGCGCCTGGTGGTGACCGGCGCCGCCGTGGTCCCCCTCCGGCTCGTCGAACGCCTCAGGTCCGAGCTGAAGATCGAGACGGTACTCACGGCGTACGGGCTCTCCGAGGCCAGCGGAATCGTCACGATGTGCCGCCGCGGGGACGCCCCGGCCGTGATCGCCTCGACGTCGGGCCGGGCGATCCCCGGCACGGAGGTACGGGTGGTGGGCCCGGTGGGGGAGTCCCTCGCGCCCGGCACCCCCGGCGAGGTCCTCGTCCGCGGATTCAACGTCATGCGGGGCTACTTCGAGGACCCGACGGCCACGACCGCCGTGCTCGACGCGGACGGCTGGCTGCGTACGGGGGATGTCGGCGTGCTCGACGAGGCGGGCAACCTCCGTATCACCGACCGGATCAAGGACATGTTCATCGTCGGCGGCTTCAACGCCTATCCCGCCGAGATCGAGCAACTCCTCGGCCTCCACCCGGACGTGGCCGACGTCGCGGTCGTCGGCGTACCCGACGGCCGCCTGGGCGAGGTCGGCCGGGCCTACGTCGTACGGCGCCCCGGATCCGTGGTCACGAGCGACGACCTGATCGCCTGGGCCCGACGCGAGATGGCCAACTACAAGGTGCCCCGCGGTGTGGAGTTCGTGAGGGAACTGCCTCGGAACGCGAGCGGGAAGGTGGTGAAGGGGGAGCTGCGGGGGCGGTGAGCGGGGCGGGTGAGCCTTCAGAGCCGCCCTGTGTGGCTGCTCGACCTCCCTGGCCTGGGCGGCGCGGTTCTCTGCGACGAGGAGATCGATGAGACTCTGGCGGTCAGGCCGACCAGGGGGTGACCTGAAGGACGTACACGCACTCGTGGCGGGCGATCGTGAGGTACAGAAACATCCCGCCAGGCACATACGCGGTCTGCACACCTTCGCCTGTGCCTTGGTACCTGGTGCCGTCGAGGTGTAGGGCCTCGGAGGCCCGCACGATCTCGTCGGCGTGCTTCTCCACTTCGGCGACAAATGCGGGCGCTGCCGGGGTGTCACCGCCGATGACGTGAGTTTCGTCGGGGTCGTACTCCCCGTGCCAGTTACTCACGAGTGAGTGACTCCTGTGCGGAGGAGTGAAGGGTGCGGATTTCGTCCATCGCGCCCCGCCATGCGGGGTCTTCCGGTCCGAGGGTCTGCGCCGTGTACTCCGCTGCCCGCAGTCGGGCGGCTGCGGACGGAATCCTGGCGATCTCGATCGTTACAGCCCACGTTTCGAGAAACTGCGTGATCGGTCCGAGGCTGCCCGTGCGAGCTGCGAGAGTGATGGCCTCGTCCTTCTGCCGTTCCATCTCGGCCAGCCGATGGGGGGCGACCTGGGCCAGGGCCACGCGGAGTGCGCCAGGAGTTCGCTCGGGCCGCCGGATGAGGGGTCCGCCGGGCTCGATGTGCTGTGCGGTCATCCTGATCCTTTCCTGGGGCCGTGCCATGCTCACGATACGGCAGGAATCTCCGGTGACGCAGGGTGTTCAGGCGGAACGTCTGGGTAGGCTCCGCTGCTCCGGCCTTCCCGTGGGGAGTGGACCAGCCGACGGTCAGCGCCGCAGGTCGGACACGAAGGCTGCCCAGGCAGTGGCTCGGATCACCAGGACGGGGCCGTCCTGCACCTTTGAGTCGCGGACGGGGATGACTCCGGGGACGCCGGGGGCTACCTCGACGCAATCACCGCCGGTGCCGTTGCTGTAGCTGCTCTTGCGCCACTTCGCGGCGCTCAAGTCAGTCTCGTGGCTTGCCATTTCGATAGTCCTCTGCCGCTGCCTCGATCATGGTGAGGGACGCCTCAGGCGACAGTGCGGCGGCCCTGAGCAGATCGTACGACTCCCGGTACTGCTTCACGAGCGCCGGATAGTCGATGAGTTGTCCGCTGTGCAGACTCTCGGCGTACATCACCGGAGGGGCGTCCGCGAAGGTCATGAACTTGGTCATGCCCATCATGAACGGATGGGCGGCGGCGGTTTCCGGAACGATCTGCAGAATGGAGCGCGTGGTCCTGACCAGCTCCGCGATGTGCTCCAGCAGCTCCGCCATCCGCTCGTTCGTGAGGGCCGGGCGACGGATCAGCGATTCGTCGAGGATCGCCCAGAACCTCGGCGGGTTCTCCGAGCCGAAGAGTTCCGCCCGCGCCATCCGGGCACTCACCTTCTTCTCGACCTCCTCGTCCGAGGCCCGTGGCATGGCCGCTCGTACGATCGCCCGCGCATACGCCGCTGTTTGCAGCAGCCCAGGCACCAGCATCGGCGCCCATTCCTCAACCGACTCCGCATGCCGCTCCATCTCGGCGACATCCGCGAAGTACTCCGCATGCCCCGACTGCTTCGCCCTGCGCGCATCTTCACAGCGGCGCTCGAAAAAGCCGTCCGTGCCGAGCTTCTCGTCGACGTGTCGGGCCAGATCCATCGGCATACGCCGCTCCCCCCGCTCGATCTGGCTCAGGAACGGGACACCACGGAAGCTTCCCTCGGCCAGCTGTTCGAGGGTCAGGCCCGCAAGCTCCCGCTGGTAGCGCAACTCGGCGCCGTAGAAGGAGGGAACGTTCGCCGACGCGTCGGGATCCTTGCGAGAGGGCATAACTCATCACCGCCATTTGCCGATTGCCGTGCGCAACCCAAACCCCTTTCACGGTACGCAACTTCGCGTCAGCGTGTGACTGAATCATCACGGAACGTACGGACGCACGCACCGGAGGCGTACCCCATGCAGGACCCCCGACCCGCCGATCCCCCCACCGCCGACGACGTGGAACTCCGCGTGGACGAACTCCGCGCCGCGCGCAGGCTCACCGCCGTGCTCCGGACGGCGGCCGGACAGTGAACGCACCGGAGCAACTTGAGGTCGAGCTGCTCGCCTTCCCCAAGGCGGTGCCGGACTTGCGACGGGCCGCGCGTCAGCACCTCGGCGCACCCTGCGCGGACGTTCAGCTCTGTGCCACCGAGCTGGTCGCCAACGTCATCCGGCACGTGGGCGAGGGCACTCCCGTCCGGGTGAGGGTTGCCCGCAGCGGTGGCCGTACCCGGGTCGAGGTCACCGATCCCGACCCTCGCGCTCTTCCCGTTCTCCTGCAAGCCGCGGGCGACGACGAGTCGGGGCGGGGGCTGGCCCTGCTCGACGCGGTGGCGCTTCGGTGGGGCGTGGACCAGGGGGCGGCGGGCAAGACGGTGTGGTGCGAGCTGGGGGAGCGGTAGCGGCGGTGCTTCTGTCGTCTGCGAGAGGGCGCTTGTCCGAGGGGGTCGAACGCTTCCCGCCGGGAATCGCCCGCACCTTGGACAGAACGCACGACGGCCGCGACGGCTCCCCCTCCGCGCCGTCGCGGCCGATCCCCGTGCGGTGTTACGTACTAGACGGGCTCACCCGTGGCGTGGACGTTGTCCGTGGTCGCCTCGCCGGTGTCCTCACCGGGAGCGATCGGGGTCTTCTTCGGCTTGAGCGGCTCGCTGGTGGCGTGCACGTTCTCGGTGCCGTCGACGGGCTCGTCGGTGGCGTGGACGTTCTCGGTGCTGTTCTCGTCAGTCATGACTGGCTCCCCTGGCAGTTTTCGATGCACTAGCGATATGTCGGGGAAGGACTCGCCCGGCGACTCCCCCGAGGGTCGCCGGGCGGGCACTCCTGGGCCGGTACACCCTAGAGGTGCGGCCAACCGCCATCCCGTCTGCCCCCCGACGCGACGGATTGACAAGACGAGAGTGACGCGCGGCGATAAACGAATGATGAACGCCCGTCCGCTTCGGCTCAGGCGACGGCGAGCGGGTTGAGCAGGGCCCGTACCTCGGAGCTCTCGGGGGCGTCCAGCGACTCGAAGACGTCCAGCGCCTCGTGCCAGCAGACCTGCGCGCGACCGCTCTGCCCGATCCCGCTCAGGGCCCGGCCGAGCACGGTGAGGACGTTGGCGCGGCGCCAGTCCCCGCCGATCCCGCGGAGCACGGTCAGGGCCAGTTCGGCGTTGGCGGCGGCCTGCGCGGGCTTGCGGGCGGCGAGGTCGGCCTCCGCGAGGCGGAACAACGTCATGCCCTCCCACAGCCGTTGGCGGCTGTCCCGGAACACCTCAAGGGCCTCCTCCAGACGGTCCACGGCCTCGGAGAGCCGGCCGCTCTCGGTGAGCGCCAGCCCGAGGGCGTACCTGCCGTTGGCACCCTTCAGCGCGTGGTCCATGTCGTCGTACATGTCCGTGCCCTGCTGGGCCAGGGCGACCGCGCTCTGGGTGCGGCCGGTGGCCAGGTGGATCCGCGAGAGGTTGCACAGCGCGCTCGCCTCGCCTGGCCGGTCCTCGCACGCGCGGAAGTTCTCGATGGCCCGCGTCAGGTGGGCCTCGCCGTCCTCGTGCCGGTTCTGGTAGAGCGCGATCACGCCCAGGATGTTGGAGGACCAGCAGCTCGTCAGCGGATCGTCCGCGGCCAGGGCCAGTTCGAGCGCGCGGGCCGCCGCCTGGTCCGCCGGATCGAAGCGGCCGGTGATGTGGTTCACGAAGGCAAGCGTCGTCAGCGCCCGTGCCTCGGCGCGGATGGCGCCGGTCTCCCGCGCGGCGGAGCGCGCGGCGGCGGCGATGGTCTCGTACTCCTTCGAGTTGGCCCCGGACTCGGCCAGGTCGCACGCCGCCCACAGCAGGTCGACGGCGCGCGGCAGGGTGTCGGGACCCGTCGACTGCCGTACGCAGGCCAGGGTGCTGACGGCCTCCGCGTACAGCCAGTCCTGCGCCTGGTGCCGGTCCGCGAAGGTGAGACCGGGGTACTGGGTGGTCTCCAGGTGGTCGACCAGCCGGTCTCCGGGCCGGTCGATCGCGTACACCCCGGCCGTGGTGGCCAGGTAGAAGTCCAGCAGCCTGGACAGCGCCCCGGCCCGCAGGCTGGTCGGCTGCTCGTCGCGCTCCGCACATGCGCGCGCGTAGAGGCGTACGAGGTCGTGGTAGCGGTAGCGGCCGGGAGCCGCCGACTCCAGCAACGAGGTGTCGACCAGGGACTCCAGGAGGTCCTCGGTGGCCTCGACCGGCAGGTCGATGACCGCGGCGGCGGCCGCCAGGGAGATGTCGGGGCCGTCGGCCAGGCCCAGCAGGCGGAAGGCGCGGGCCTGGGCGGGCTCCAGCTGGCCGTAGCCGAGCTCGAAGGTCGCCTTCACCGCGAGGTCGCCCGCCTGGAGTTCGTCGAGGCGGCGGCGTTCGTCGCCGAGCTTGGCGGCCAGCACGGACACCGTCCAGGTGCGGCGCGCGGACAGCCGGGAGGCCGCGATGCGGATCGCCAGGGGCAGGAACCCGCAGGCCGCCACCACGTCGAGCGCGGCCTCGCGCTCCGACTCGACCCGCTCGCGGCCCACGATCCTCGTGAAGAGCTGGAGGGCCTCCTCCGGGGACATCACGTCCAGGTCGATCAGATGCGCGCCGGCCAGGTCCACCATCCGCACCCGGGAGGTGACCAGCGCGGCGCAGCCCTCCGTGCCGGGGAGCAGCGGACGCACCTGGGCAGCGTCGCGGGCGTTGTCCAGCAGCACCAGCACCCTGCGTCCGTCCAGCACCGACCGGTACAGCGCCGAGCGCTCCTCCAGGGAGTCCGGAATGGCCGAATCGGCCGTCCCGAGGGCGCGCAGGAACGCGCCGAGCACCGTCTGCGGCTCGGCCGACCGCGCTCCGGCCCCCTGGAGGTCGACGTACAGCTGCCCGTCGGGGAAGGCGGCGCGGGCCTGGTGCGCCACGTGCACGGCGAGCGTGGTCTTCCCCACGCCCCCGATGCCCGCCAGCGCGGAGACGGCCATGACCCGGCCGGTGTCCGAGGAGGCGGCGGCGAGGACGTCGCTCAGTTCGTTCACGAAGGAGAGCCGGCCGGTGAAGTCGGTGACCGTGGCCGGAAGTTGGTGGGGGCGCACCGGTGCCGTGGCGGGCTCGGCGGCCGGCGCGGACGGTTCGGCCAGGCCCGGGTCCGCCTGGAGGATCCGCTGCTGGAGTTCCTTCAGGCCCGCTCGCGGGTCCACGCCCAGCTCGTCGGCGAGCAGGCGCCGGGTGTCGGCGTAGACGGCGAGGGCCTCGGCCTGCCGCCCGCTGCGGTACAGCGCGAGCATCAGCAGCTCGCGCAGCCGCTCCCGCAGCGGATGCGCCGCCGTGAGCGCGGTCAGCTCGGACACCGCCTCCGCGTGGCAGCCCTGCTCCAGGTCCATGTCCAGGCAGGATTCGAGGAGTTGGAGCCTGAACTCCTCAAGGCGGGCGCGCTGGGTGTCCGCGGAGGGGCCCGGCATGTTCGCCAGCGGTTCCCCCTCCCACAGGTCCAGCGCCCGCCTCAGCACATCGCGGGCGTGGCACAGGTCACCGGCGCCGCGGGCCTTCTCGGCGTCGGAGGCGAGTTCCTGGGCGACGGTGACGTCGAGCGTTCCGCCGCCGCCGGACAGCCGGATCGCGTAGCCGCCCGCTTCGCTGACCAGGATCTCCGGGCCCAGCGTCTTCCTGAGCCGGGACGCGTACGTACGGACGGTGGCCAGCGCCTGCGCCGGGGGCTCGTCGCCCCACAGGGCGTCGATCAGCTCCCCGGCCGTGGCCGTCCGGCCCTCGCGCAGCAACAGGACCGCCAGCAGGGCTCGTTGCTGCGGAGACCCCGCGGGCAGGGGTTCCTCCCCGCGCCAGGCGCGCACCGGGCCGAGCACAGCGAAGCGCAACGCCGCCGATTTGGCGCGGCCCCCCTGCTCCGGTACTCGCGGCACACCGTCCATCGCTGTCCCCCTGCCGAACCGTTGGTACTAGGACGCCAGTTTGCCTTGTTCACGGCGGATGCGTCAGCTGTGGGAGACAGCCATCACAGGCCACGTTGCGGAGCCTCGCGGACTCTCACAGGGCCCACACGCGCTCCCCGCAATCGTACGGGCTCCGACCAGGTAGCTGACGGACCGTCAGTTCGGCGCTACCGTACAGAACATGGAGACCTTCCCGAAGATCATCTCGGTGGACGACCACACGGTGGAGCCCCCCAACGTCTGGCGGGACCGGCTCCCGTCGAAGTACCAGGACCGAGGCCCGCGCATTCTGCGGGCACCGCTGAGGGAGATGACCTTCCTCGGCGGCAAGTTCGCACCCGTCATGGGCAACCCGGGCGACGACGGACCGATCGGCGACTGGTGGGTGTACGAGGACCTGCACCGGCCCCTCACCCGCCTCGACACCGCGGTCGGCTACGACAGGGACGAGATCAAGCTCGAGGTCATCACCTACGAGCAGATGCGGCCCGGTTCGTACGACGTGCCGCAGCGACTCGCGGACATGGACGTCAACCACGTCCAGTCCGCCCTCTGTTTCCCCACCTTCCCCCGCTTCTGCGGACAGACCTTCACCGAGGCCAAGGACCACGATCTGGGCCTGTTGTGCGTGCGGGCCTACAACGACTGGACGGTGGAGGAGTGGTGCGGTCCCGCCGCCGAGGGGCGCCTGATACCGCTCACCCTCATCCCGCTGTGGGATCCGGAGCTGGCGGCGGCCGAGGTGCGCCGCAACGCCGCCCGCGGGGTACGGGCGGTCGCCTTCTCCGAGATCCCCCCGCACCTGGGTCTGCCGTCCGTCCACACCGACGCCTGGGACCCCTTCCTCGCCGCCTGCGACGAGACCGGCACGGTCGTCGCCATGCACATCGGGTCCAGCAGCCGGATGCCGTCCACCTCCGCCGACGCGCCGCCCGCCGTCGGCTCCACCATCACCTTCGCCAACTGCTGTTTCTCGATGGTGGACTGGCTGATGAGCGGAAAGTTCGAGCGCTTCCCGAACCTGAAGGTCATGTACGCCGAGGGCCAGATCGGCTGGATCCCGTACATCCTCGAACGCGCCGACGTCGTGTGGGAGGAGAACCGAGGGTGGGGCGGGGTCGCCGACAAGGTCCACCGTCCGCCGTCCGAACTCTTCACCGAGCACGTCTACGGCTGCTTCTTCGACGACGCCTTCGGGCTCAGGAACCTCGACGACATCGGGGTGGGCAACGTCCTGTACGAGACCGACTATCCGCACTCCGACTCCACCTGGCCCAAGTCCCGTGAGGTCGGCGAGGCCCAGATGGGACACCTGGACGCGGACGTGGTGGAGCAGATCGTGCGACGGAACGCGATCGACCTGCTGGGCCTCACGGACGAGGGGCTGTGGGCGGGGGAGGGCGGGTAGGCACGACCGGGGAGGGCGGGCCGGACACGACGGGCCGGACACGGCGGGGGCCGTGCTCCCCAGCCGGGGGGAGCACGGCCTTGCGGCACCGTTTCCTGCGGGGGTGCGGCCCGGCGACACCGTTTCCTGCGGGGCGCGGCCTTGCGGCACCGTTTCCCGCAGGGGTGCGGCCTGGGACACCGTTTCCCGCGGGGGCACGGCCTTGCGACCCCGCTTCCCGCGGAGGTACGGCCTGCGGCACCGTTTCCTGTGGGGGCGCGGCCTGGGACACCGTTTCCCGCGGGGGTGCGGCCCGGCGGCACCGTTTCCCGCAGGGGCACGGCCCGGCGGCACCGCTGCCTGCGGGGGTGCGGCCTTGCGACCCCGCTCCCCGCGGGGGCACGGCCTGCGACACCGCTTCCTGCGGAGCACGGCCTTCAACACCGTTCCCCGCGAGGGGACTCAGCCGAAGAACACCGACGACACGTCGTTGTCGAAGCCGATCGTGCTCAGGTCCGCCACGTCACCGTCGATCACCTTGGACTGGCCCTCGCAGTCGGCCTCCGACCAGATCTTCAGGGAGCCCTCCGCCTGTATGGAGGAGGCGACGTCGTCGCGGAAGACGTTCTGGCAGCCCTCGCCCGCGAGGCCCTGGGAGCCGTTGTCGGCGAAGGCGGGGTCGTCGAAGAGGACGGCGCTGGTGGCGGCTTCGCCCTGGCCGTCACCCTGGTCGTCGCCCTCGTTCTCCCCCGGAGCGGCCGGCTCCTCGGAAGGTACGCCCGCCTTCTGGCCGTCGGGCGTCACGCCGAACCAGGTTCCGCCCACACCCTGCCCGTTGGTGTCACCCGGCTTGAGGTCCTTGCTGAAGCGGTAGACCGGCCAGCCGCCGAGCGTGACCTGGAGGGTGCCGTCGGTGCGCTCGACCACACCGACGTCGGACTTGTCCACGCCGTCGATGAAGATCCTGCCGCCGGGGGCGATGAGGACGGGCGGCCAGGTGGTGGCGCAGTCGCCGTCGCAGTTGGACCTGGAGGGGTCGGCGGTGTCCTTGTCGAAGCGGTAGAGGGTGAAGCCGGCGCCGTTGACGACCACCGGGTCGAGGGCGCCCGCGCGGGAGGCGCTGAGCTGTACCCACCTGCGCGCCACCGGCCTGGAGGCGGGCTTGCCGGGCGAGTTCGCCCAGTCACCGGTGCCGGGCTTGGCGCTGTTCTGCTCGGCGGTGCCGCTCAGGAGGTTCAGGCTGCGCGCGGCGGCGGCGGCGGCGCCCGCGACCTCCTTGCCCGTCGAGGTGGCGGCGTCGGTGCCGGTTCCGTCGCAGGCGGTCAGCAGCATGGCGCCGGCGGCGGCGGACGCGGCGATCATCGCGAAGCGGTTGCGGGTGCGGTTGCCGTTGCGGAACATCGGGCTCTCCTCGGGTCGTCGGCCCCGGACCCCCCGGAACCTTCACCGGGCAGTACGGGCCCCTCTCCGGGCCGCCCTCACCCGGTTACGCCCCTGGGACGCGACCGCGACGAGCCCCGGCAATTACGTGCCGGACGCGGACAGTCCGGAGGCCGTTGTGGAGGCCAGGACGGGATCCGGCCTGGTGACGGCGACGGCCCGGCCACTGCCTCCCCGCAGCCGACCCTTCCCCACCCCTTGTCTGATGCTCCGTCAGCTACGACTATGGCCGGTGTGTCCATGACTTGACGGACCGTCAGTATCCAAGGGGCGCCAATGCACGTACTGCCGGAAGGGCGACTCGCGTACGGGATGCAGCTCCCGATCCAGTCGCAGAGCACCATCTATGCCGAGCCGTGGGAGGCGGGCGCGGGCCCGCCGGACCTCGTCGAGATCGCCAGGGCCGCCGAGCAAGCGGGCTTCGCGTACCTGGCGAGCTGCGACCACGTCGCGATCCCGCGCCGGCTGGCCGACGCCATGAGCACCGTCTGGTACGACCCCGTGGCCACCCTCGCCCACCTCGCGGCCGTGACCGAGCGCGTACGGCTGCTCAGCCACGTCGCGATCGTCGGGCTGCGGCACCCGCTGGCCGCCGCCAAGCAGTACGCGACCCTGGACCACCTGAGCGGGGGGCGGCTGATCCTCGGCGTCGGGGCCGGGCACGTACCGGAGGAGTTCGAGGCGCTGGGGGTGGACTTCGCGCGGCGGGGGGCGGTCCTGGACGAGTCGATCGACGCGCTCAGGGCGGCGCTCGGACCGAACGAATACCCGGTGCACCACGGCAAGTTGTACGACTTCGAGGGGTTGGGCCAGCTTCCCCGGCCGGCACAGGAGCGCGTGCCCGTCTGGGTCGGCGGGTCCTCGCCCGCCGCCGTGCGCAGGGCCGCGCTGCGCGGTGACGGCTGGCTGCCGCAGGGCGATCCGCGCGACCGGCTGCCGGAGCAGATCGCCAAGCTGCACAGGATCAGGCGGGAGGCGGGCGTCACGGACCCCGTCACCGTCGGCGCCATCACGGAGCCGCTGTACGTCGGCACGCCCGGCTGGGGGGTCGGGCGGCGCACGCTGCACGGGTCGCCCGAGGCCCTCGCCGAGTCGCTGCGGGCGTACGGCGCGATGGGTGTGCACCAGATACAGGTGCGGTTCCGCAGCCGGGGGCGTACCGAACTCACCGACCAAATAACGGCGTTCGGCGCCGACGTCGCTCCGCTACTCGACTGAGGGAGAGCCATGGGCAAGCTGGACGGACGGGTCGTCCTCGTCACCGGGGCGGCGCGCGGGCAGGGTGAGCAGGAGGCGCGGCTCTTCGTGGCGGAGGGCGCCGAGGTCCTCGTCGCGGACGTGCTCGACGACCAGGGAGAGGCCCTGGCCAAGGAGATCGGCGCGCGGTACGTGCATCTCGACGTGAGCCTGGAGGAGGACTGGCTGGCCGCGGTCGCGGCCGCCACGAGCGCGTACGGGCGGATCGACGGGCTTGTCAACAACGCCGGGATCCTGCGCTTCAACGAGCTCGTCGACACCCCGCTGGAGGAGTTCCAGCGGGTCGTGCAGGTCAACCAGGTCGGCGTCTTCCTCGGCATCAAAACCCTCGCGCCCGAGATCGCCGCCGCGGGCGGCGGCACCATCGTCAACACCGCCTCCTACGCCGGGCTCACCGGAATGGCCATGGTGGGCGCCTACTCCGCGACCAAGCACGCCATCATCGGGCTGACCAGGGTCGCGGCCCTCGAACTCGCCGCGAAGGGCATCCGGGTCAACGCCGTCTGTCCTGGCGCCATCGACACCGCCATGAGCAACCCGGCGCGACTGGACCCGGGCGCGGACCCCGCCGACGGCGCGGCGGCCTCGGAGGCGCTCGACGGGCTGTACCGCAAGCTCGTGCCGCTCGGCAGGATCGGCAGGCCCCAGGAGGTGGCCCGGCTCGCCCTGTTCCTCACCGGCGAGGACTCCTCGTACATCACCGGGCAGCCTTTCGTGATCGACGGGGGGTGGCTGGCGGGGGTGAGCGTGCTGTGACCCCGGGCCGGCCGGCTGACGCGACGTCAGCTATTGACGCCTCACGGGCGCGGTGGAACAGTCGGCGGCAGATGAATCTGACGGTTCGTCAGATCATGGTGTCCGGCAGCGCTGCCGGGACGTCGACAAAGACGTGGGGACGGTGAACCTCCTTGGAATTCGGGCTCTTTGTACAGGGATACGTGGGCAAGCGGGCCGAGACCGATCCGCTCGCGGAGCACAAGGCGCTGATGGAGGAGACCGAGTACGTCATCCAGGCCGACAAGTCCAACTTCAAGTACGCCTGGGCCTCCGAGCACCACTTCCTGGAGGAGTACTCGCACCTCTCCGCCAACGACGTCTACCTCGGATACCTCGCGCACGCCACCGAGCGCATCCACCTCGGCTCCGGGATCTTCAACCCGCTCGCCCAGGTCAACCACCCCGTGAAGGTCGCCGAGAAGGTCGCCATGCTCGACCATCTCAGCGAGGGCCGCTTCGAGTTCGGCAGCGGCCGGGGCGCGGGCTCGCACGAGATCCTCGGCTTCATCCCCGGCGTCACCGACATGAACTACACCAAGGAGATCTGGGAAGAGACCATCGCCGAGTTCCCCAAGATGTGGCTCCAGGAGGAGTACCCGGGGTTCCAGGGCAAGCACTGGCAGCTCCCGCCGCGCAAGATCCTCCCCAAGCCGTACGGGAAGTCGCACCCCGCCATGTGGTACGCCGCCGGGTCGCCGCCCTCGTACGCCATGGCCGCCCGCAAGGGGCTCGGGGTCCTCGGCTTCAGTGTGCAGAAGGTCTCCGACATGGAGTGGGTCCTCGATCAGTACAAGACGGCGATCGTGGAGGCGCGGCCGGTCGGGGACTTCGTCAACGACAACGTGATGGTGACCTCGACGGCCATCTGCGCGCCGACGCACGCGGAGGCCGTGCGGATCGCGGCGAGCGGTGGGCTGCACTACCTCCAGTCGCTCGTCTTCCGCTACCACGACACCTTCCCGCGCCCCGAGGGCTTCCCGGTCTGGCCGGAGACGCTTCCCGAGTTCAACGAGGAGATCATCGAACTCCTCATCTCCGAGGAGCTGTTGATCTGCGGCGACCCGGCCGAGGTGCTCACCCAGTGCAAGCGCTGGGAGCAGGCGGGCGCCGACCAGCTCAGCTTCGGGATGCCGATCGGGATCTCCCGGGAGGACACCCTCCAGTCGATCAGGCTGATCGGCGAGCACGTGATTCCGAAGATCGACACCGATCCGGTGCACCGGACGACCAGGTTCCGTCAGGCTGCCGCATAGGGGGTTCCCGCGCGATGCTCGACCATCTGATCAGGGGCGTGACCGTCGTGGACGGCACGGGAGGCCCCGCTTACACCGCGGACGTGGGCATCCGGGACGGCCGTATCGCGGTGATCGACCGCGCGGTCACCGAGCCGTCCCGTACGAGCGAGGACGCCGCCGGGCTCGTCCTGGCTCCCGGCTTCGTCGACCCGCACACGCACTACGACGCCCAGCTCTTCTGGGACCCCTACGCCACCCCGTCCCTGAACCACGGGGTGACGACCGTCGCGGGCGGCAACTGCGGCTTCACGCTGGCCCCTCTGCACCCGGACCGGCCCGAGGACGCCGACTACACGCGCCGGATGATGTCCAAGGTCGAGGGCATGTCCCTGGTGGCTCTTGAGGAGGGCGCGCCCTGGAGCTGGCACGGCTTCGGGGAGTACCTGGACGCGCTGGAGGGCCGGATCGCCGTCAACGCGGGCTTCATGGTGGGGCATTGCGCGCTGCGGCGGTACGTCATGGGCGCGGACGCGGTCGGCGGGCAGCCCACCGAGGAGCAACTGGCCCAGATGCTCGCCCTGTTCCACGAGGCGATGGCCGCGGGAGCCTGGGGTTTCTCCACCACCCAGTCCTCCACGCACTCCGACGGCGACGGGAAACCGGTCGCCTCGCGGCACGCGGAACCCGCCGAACTGCTGGCCCTCTCCCGCGCGGTGGGCGAACACGAGGGCACGCAGATCGAGGCGATCGTCGCGGGCTGCCTCGACCAGTTCAGCGACGCCGAGATCGATCTGTTCGTCGGGATGAGCGCGGCGGCGGGCCGCCCCCTCAACTGGAACGTGCTGACGATCGACGCCGCCGTCCCCGAGCGCGTCCCGCGCCAGCTGGAGGCGAGTGAGCGCGCCCGCAGGTCCGGCGGCCGGATCATCGCGCTCACCATGCCGATCCTCACCCCCATGAACATGTCGCTCGGCACCTTCTGCGCGCTGAACCTCATCCCCGGCTGGGGCGAGGTGCTCGCCCTCCCCGTGCCCGAACGGATCGCCCGGCTGAGGGATCCGGACGTACGCGCCGAGATGCTGCGCAGGGCCACCAGCAAGGAGGCGGGCGTCTTCCGGCGCCTCGCCGACTTCGGCCGGTACGTCATCGGGGACACCTACAGCGCCGCGAACGAGGGTCTGACCGGGCGGGTCGTCGACGACATCGCGGCCGAGCGCGGCCAGGAGCCCTTCGAGTGCCTGGTGGAGATCTGCGCGGCCGACGACATGCGCACCGTGCTCTGGCCGATGCCGGCCGACAACGACCCCGGCTCGTGGGCCCTGCGGCAGGAGACCTGGCACCACGAGGACGTCATGCTCGGCGGCTCCGACGCGGGCGCCCACCTGGACCGCATGTGCGGAGCCCCGTACACGACCCGCTTCATCGGCGACTGTCTGCGCGGGCGGAAACTCCTCACGCTGGAGCAGGCCGTGAAGATGCTGACCGACGACCCGGCGCGGCTCTTCGGGCTGCGTGAGCGTGGCCGCGTGGAGGTGGGCTGGCATGCGGACCTGGTGCTCTTCGACCCGGAGCGGATCGACGCCGGCAAGGCCACCCTGGTGCACGACCTGCCGGGTGACAGTCCGCGTCTGGACTCCAAGGCGATCGGCGTAACGGCCGTGTGGGTCAACGGCGTCGAGGCCATACGCCGTGACGTGACGACCGGGGCCGTGCCGGGGAAGGTGCTGCGCTCGGGTCGGGACACCGAGACGGTGAGCACCAGGTGAGCGGTGAAGTGCCCGCGGAACAGCGGCTGTTCGTCGGCGGCTCGTGGGTGGCGCCCGAGCACGGGTTCCACGAGGTGACCGACCCGGCGACCGAACAGGTCGTCGGGCGGGCCCCGGAGGCCTCGCGGGACCAGGTGCACGCCGCCGCCGCGGCGGCCCGCGAGGCCTTCGGGCCGTGGTCGCGCACCCCCGCCGAGGAGCGTGCCGCGGTGCTCGGCCGGGCGGCCGGCATCATCAGGCGCAACCTCCTCCCGTACGCCGAACTCGCGCAGGCCGAGAGCGGCGCCACGACCGGCACCGCGCGGGCGATGCAGGTGGGCGTCGGCATGGCCCGCTTCCGCCGGTACGCGCGCACCGAACCCGTCGAGCAGCCGCTCCCGCCGCAGATCAACGAGGCCGGGCCGTTCGGCGGGGCGGCCGTCATGGGCGCCCTCGCGGTGCGCCAGCCCGTCGGCGTCGTCACCTGCATCACCTCGTACAACAACCCCTGGGCCAACCCGGCGGGCAAGATCGCCCCCGCCCTCGCCATGGGCAACACGGTGGTCGTGAAGCCCGCCCCGCAGGACCCCCTCTCCGTCTACCGGATGGCGGAGGCCCTGGAGGCGGCGGGCGTCCCGCCGGGCGTCGTGAACGTGGTCGGCGGGACCGGCGCCGAGGTCGGCGAGGCGGCGGTCGACTCCCCGGACGTGGACATGGTCAGCTTCACCGGCTCGACCGCCGTCGGGCAGCGCATCGCCGAGGTGTGCGGGCGCGGGATGAAGCGCCAGCTGATGGAGCTGGGCGGCAAGGGCGCGGCGGTCGTCTTCGACGACGCGGACCTGGAGTCGGCGGTGTCGGGGATCGGCACCACGTTCTCCTTCTACAGCGGCCAGATCTGCACGGCGCCGACCCGGGTACTGGTCCAGCGCGGCCTGCACGACCGGCTCGTCGAGCGACTGGCGTCGTACGCCTCCCGGTTGACGGTCGGGGACCCGCGCGAGCCGGGGACGGTGGTCGGGCCGGTGATCTCCGCCGCCCATCGCGACCGGATCGAGTCGTACGTCGAACTCGGCCGGAAGGAGGGCGCGCGGGTGGTCACTGGCGGCGTACGGCCGCCTCTCGACCGCGGCTTCTACGTGGCGCCCACCCTGCTCGCCGACTGCACCCCGGACATGCGGGTGGTCCGCGAGGAGATCTTCGGCCCCGTCGTCGTGGTCCTCCCCTTCGACGACGAGGAGGAGGGCATAGCCCTCGCCAACGACAGTGACTACGGCCTCATCGACTACGTCTGGTCCGGCGACGTGGCCCGCGCCTTCCGCGTCGCCCGGCAGCTCCGCGCGGGCGGCGTCGGCGTCAACACCGTCGGCCGCAACATGGAGGCCCCGTTCGGCGGGTTCAAGAAGAGCGGCGTGGGCCGGGACGTGGGCTCCTACGCCCTGCACGCGTACAGCGAGGTGCAGTCGATCGTGTGGCAGGGGTGAGGGGTGAGGGGTGAGGGCTCCGGATACGGGGTTTCTGCTCGGCTCCGGTGGCCTTTTCCGCAGGTCGGGGTGGTGTGAGCCAGCCGTTACGCCTGTGAGCGTAGCAACGCTACGTTCTGGGGTAGCGTCGATACGGTTCCGGTGGTAGCGTTGCTTCTGTCGGGGAGCGGAAGTCGCTACCCCACCAGGACAAGGAGCACCCCATGAGTGAGCAGCCCAGCACCTCCGCCCGTCGCGTCGCGATCGTCACCGGAGGGTCCCGCGGGATCGGCCGGGAGACCGCCGAGCGGCTGGCCTCCGACGGATTCGCGGTCGTCGTCAACTACGCGGGCAACGAGGCCGAGGCAGACAAGGCCGTCGCCGCGATCACCGGGGCGGGCGGAGAGGCGATCGCCGTCCGCGCCGACGTCGCCGACGAGACCCAGGTCGCCGCCCTCTTCGACACCGCGGAGAGCACGTACGGCGGGGTCGATGTCGTCGTCCACGCGGCCGGTGTCATGGCACTGGCCCCGCTCGTGGACCTCGACCTCGACTCCCTCGACCGGATGCACCGCACCAACATCCGCGGCACGTTCGTCGTCGACCAGCAGGCCGCGCGCCGGCTCCGCGAGGGCGGCGCGATCATCAACTTCTCCAGCTCCGTACTGGCGCTGGCGATCCCCGGCTACACCGCGTACGCCGCCACCAAGGGCGCCGTCGAGGCCGTCACCCTGATCCTCGCCCGCGAGATGCGCGGCCGGGACATCACCGTGAACGCCGTCGCCCCCGGCCCCACCGCCACCGCCCTGTTCCTGGACGGCAAGGACGAGGAGACCATCGCGCGGATGGCAGCCCAGCCGCCGCTGGAGCGCCTCGGCACCCCGCGGGACATCGCCGGGGTCGTCTCCTTCCTCGCCGGTCCCGCGGGCCGCTGGGTCAACGGCCAGGTGCTCCGCGCCAACGGCGGCATCGCGTAAGCGCAACCCCCCGCGATCAACCCCCCTCGATCTACCAGGAGTTCAGCCATGCCCACCGCCACAGGCAGCACCACAGGCAGGACCATCGTCATCACCGGGGCCGGTTCCGGCTTCGGCGCCATATCCGCCCGAGCGCTCGCCCGCGCCGGGCACACCGTCTACGCCGCGATGCGTGACGTCACCGGCCGCAACGCCGACCGGGTCGCCGAGGCCGCCGCCTACGCAGCCGAACACCAGGTGGACCTGCGTACGGTCGAACTGGACGTCCTCTCCCAGGAGTCGGCGGACGCCGCGGTCGCCACGATCCTGGCCGAGGCCGGCGCGCTCGACGTGGTCGTGCACAACGCGGGCCACATGGTGACCGGCCCGGCGGAGGCCTTCACCCCGGAGGAACTGGCCGCGGTGTACGACACGAACGTGCTGGGCACCCAGCGGGTCAACCGGGCCGCGCTGCCGCACCTTCGCGCCCGGGGCCACGGCCTGGTGCTGTGGGTCGGCTCCACCTCGACACGCGGCGGCACCCCGCCGTATCTGGCGCCGTACTTCGCCGCGAAGGCCGCGATGGACGCCCTCGCGGTGTCGTACGCCGCCGAACTGGCCCGCTTCGACATCGAGACGACCATCGTCGTGCCGGGCTCCTTCACCTCCGGCACCAACCACTTCGCCACCGGCGGCCACCCCGCCGAGCAGACCGTGATCCCGGCGTACGAGGAGCGCTACGCGGGCCTGATGGACCAGGTCTCGCAGCGCCTCGCCGCCCTCGCGCCCGCCGACGCCGACGTGTCCCAGGTGGCCGACGCGATCGTCGAGGTCGTCGGCGCCCCGCACGGCACGCGTCCGTTCCGGGTGCACGTCGACCCGGCGAACGACGGCTCGGAGGAGGTCAGCCTCGTCGCGGACCGGATCCGCACCGAGTTCCTGGAGCGCATCGGCCTGGCGGACCTGCTGGTCCCGCACCTCGCCGACCGGCGGGAGAGCTGACGCCGTGACGTCCGTTAACGTCGCTGTCGTGAGTACGAAAGCGCGCATACTCGAAGTGGCGGCCAGGCTGGTCGCGGAGTCCCCGGACGGTGATGTCTCGACCCGGGCGGTCTGTGAGGCCGCCGGGGTCGGTGCCCCCGCGCTCTACCGTCACTTCGGGGACAAGGAAGGCCTGTTGTCGGCGGTCGTCGACCACGGCTGGGACAAGTACCTGGCCACCAAACGCGACCGCGCCCCCGGCACGGACCCCGTCCAGGACCTGCGCGAAGGCTGGGACAGCCACACCGAGTTCGCCCTCCAGAACCCGAACCTCTACCGCCTGATGAACTCCCCGGCGATGCGCACACCCCCGGCGGCGGCCCTGGAGTCCCACCAGATCCTCACCTCCGACCTCCGACGGGCCGCCGAACAGGGCAAGTTGCGCCTCGCCCCGGAACTCGCCGCGCAGATGATCATGTCCGCGAACGTCGGCGTCGCCCTGATGCTGGTCTCGCGCCCGGCGACCTTCACGGACGCGACGGTGGCACGGCGGGTACGGGACGCGGTGCACGCGGTGGTCTTCACACCGGACGCGTTGGACTCCCGTACGGCAGCGGCGCAGGCACCATCGGCCCCGGCCCCGGCGGCAGGGGCACTTGCTCCGGTTCCGGTTCCGGCACCGGCTCCCGACGCTGAGAGGACGCACGTCCCCGTCACGGCCGCCCGTCTCAACGCCCTCCTGCACCAGTCCACGCCTGCGACTCTCACCCCTGCCGAGACGACGCTCCTGACAGAGTGGCTGAACCGCCTCTCGAACGAGTGACGGTGAGGGGGAGGGGAAGCGGATGACACAGCCCACGTTCCGTATCGGCGGTGACCTGGCCGTGGGGCGGCTCGGGTTCGGAGCCATGCGGCTGCCGACCGAACCGGGACCGGACCGCGAGGCCGCCATCGGGGTGGCCCGGCGCGCCGTCGAACTGGGCGTCACGCTGATCGACACCGCCCACATGTACGGCTGGGGAGCCAACGAGGAACTCCTCGCCGAGGCCCTCCACCCCTACCCGGACGGGCTGTTGATCACCACCAAGGTCGGTGTCGCGCGCTCGGACTCGACGGGGGAGTGGGGGCTCGACGCCCGCCCCGCCGTACTGCGCGCCCAGGTCGACCTGGCCCTTCGCCGGTTACGCGTCGACCGGATCGAACTGCTCCAGCTCCACCGCATCGATCCGGAGACCCCGCTCGCCGACCAGCTCGGCACGCTGCGGGAGCTCCGGGACGAGGGCAAGGTGGGCCGGATCGGCCTCTCCGAGGTGACCGTCTCCGAACTCGGCCGGTCACGGGAGATCGTCGACATCGCCAGCGTCCAGAACCGCTACAACCTGCTCGACCGCGAGTACGAGCCGGTTCTCGCGGCCTGCGAGGCGGCGGGCATCGCGTTCCTGCCGTGGCGGCCGGTCGCGGCGGGTGACTTCGGCGCGAGGGCCGAGGTCGCCGCCGTCGCCGCCGAACTCGACGCCACCCCCACCCAGGTCTCCCTGGCCTGGCTCCTGGCCCACTCGCCGGTCATCCTCCCGATCCCGGGCACGGCGAGCACGGACCACCTGGAGGAGAACCTCGCGGCCGTCCACCTCGAACCGTCGCCCGCGCAACTGGCCCGCCTGGACGGGCTGTCCGGACCGTCCGGCCTGGTCGAGCGGGGAGAACGACGAGAGGGCTGACGGCACCGCCCGCCGTCCGGGTGCCGGGAGGCGTGGCCCAGCCGTGCCCGGCCTTTGAGCCAGTTCACCAGCTCCGTGTGCTTGGTCAGCGGCGGACCGGTGGGCGCGGCCGGGATCATCGGCCGGTGGGAGTGTGCCGCGTCACACCTCGACTCCGATACTCCGACCGGCGGGTGCTCAAGCGGGGCGATCGGGTGCGCCGTCCGTCAGATCCACCCGCACCGTCAGCAGGTTGGTGCCGACCGCGCGTACCGCCGTGCTGTTCAGCCGGGGCAGGGACCTGAGCCGGGCGCGGGCGTCGTCCTGGGGCAGCAGGTGGGCCGTCCCCTCGTGCCAGTGTCCCTTGACGCGGACCCGGACGCGCGGGTCCGCCTTGATGTTCCGCACGTACTGCGACTTCTCCCCGTACTCCGACACGATCCAGAACTCCCGCCCGATCCGCCGCCCACCGACCGGAGTACGGCGCGCCAGCCCCGACTTCCGCCCCGTGGTCTCCAACAGCGTCTGGAACGGCAGCAGTTTCATGACCGGATTGCCGACCCACCGCTGAAGCGACGTGACGACCCGGAACTTGAGCTCGTGGTGGCGGGGCATGGGGGGCTCTTTCGTCGGTGACGGCTACGGGTCGGTTCAGTCGTGGTTCTCCCGGAGCGCTCTGAGAAGAGCGCCGAAGGTGTCTCGGTCGGTCGAAAGTATGGACTGGGCCGGGTCGCCGCTTTCGGTGAGATGGACCGTTTCAGCGGTGGCGGCGACGTGGACGCAGGACTCGCCCTGGGCGCAGTAGGACGACTTCTGCCAGGTGTAGGCGGGCATGGGGATCCCCTTCACAGTTCGGTGGAAAGGCTGTGGATGAAGTCCCTGGATCTTTCCGGCGGGAGCGCGACCGACTCCATGCGGTTGAGCAGGTTCCGGTAGGTGTCCAGTTCGGCTTCGGCGTCGACCTGGGCGGGCCCGTGCGACTGATCCAGTGAAACCGTGTCGAGCCGGGGGACCGTTCCGTGGATGTACAGGAACGTCTGTCCGGAGCCTGGGTGGGCGCCGATGGCGAACGGGATGACCTGGATGGTGATGTGCGCGCGTTCGCTCTGTGTCAGCAGGTGGTTCAACTGCCGCTTCACGACGGGCGGGCCGCCGACGGGAACGCGCAGGGCGGCCTCGTGGATCAACGCCTGGTACGGCACGGGGGTGCCCTCTTCCAGGAGCGCTTGGCGTTGGAGCCGGTGGCTCACCCGGTGCTCGATCTCCCTGCGGCTGAACTCGGGAACAGCCTGCTCGTAAATGGCGCGGGCGTGGTCGGCGATCTGCAACAGGCCGGGGATGTGCGCCGTGTTGGCGGCTCGCAGCCTGACCGCGTGGTGCTCGACCTCGGCCAGGTCGAGCAGGCCGGCGGGCAGTACTTCCCGGAACGTCTCCCACCAGTTCCCCTTCCGCTCCGTGGCCAACTCGATCAGCGCCTCGACGTACGACGTGTCGGAGCAGCGGTAGATGCGGGCCAGCGCGCGCAGCCGGTCAGGGCTCACGCCGAACCGGCTGGCCTCGATGTTGCTGAGCTGAGCCTGACTGACCCCTAGTTGGCGTGCGCCCTCGGTGACGGTCAGCCCCGCTCGCTCGCGCAGTCGCCGCAACTCCGTGCCGAGACGCAGCCGACGGGCGGTGGTGGCGGTCCTGGGCGCCATGACTCAACTCTCCTAGCTCAGACGAACGTTGGAGTCACCCACACGAGAGAAATACTAATGCGATTGCCAAAATGGGAAATGTATTAGGTGTCAAGCCGCTAGCTTACTGACTCGGGCGCCTCGCCCAGAAGCACCCCGCTCGACGGAGCGACCGCGGTCACTGGGCACCCGGAAACGAAGATCCCAACTCCCTCTCGTGATCGGAAACTTCCATGGCAACCGTATCGCCGCCCTGGTCCTACACCCTGCAACTTCCGCACGATCCCCGGGCTCCGGGCATCGCCCGGTCCACCCTCCGGACCGTCCTCGCCGCCCACGACCTCACCGAATTCGTCCCCACCGCCGAACTCCTGGCCTCCGAGCTGCTCACCAACGCCCACCTGCACACCCTGGGCCCCTACGCGCTCCGCGTTCTCTCGGAGAACCCGGACCGACTCAGGGTCGCCGTCTGGGACACGGACCCAAGAGTTCCCCCCGGCTTCCGCGAAGCCGCCCCCGTATCCCCGGAAACCGCCGAACACGGCCGCGGCCTGTACCTCGTACGGGCCTGCGCCGCCGCGTGGGGCGTGTCCGTGCTGAGGGAGCTGGGCGCGTCCAGGGGCGGCAAGGTGCTGTGGGCGGAGTGCGGCAGGGAGAGGGCGGGAGGGTGACCCCGCGGGCGTGGCCGTGGTCGTAAGGCATACCGGCATCGGCCGGAATCCGGCGGTCGGTCGCGAGATCCCCGGTCGGCGCCGTCCCTCAGTGGAGTACACGTACACCCGGTCCGGGCGTGACTGTCGTGTACTAATTTCGCGACCCGCAGGTCGTGGGTCGGGGCTGAGGCTGATCAGCGGCCCAGGAAGATCGGGTTCGTGAACGCCGCCAGTGCCCCCGGCAGCGGGGGGAGCAGGACCGCGTGGCGGACCTCGGCCCGTGCGTACGCCGCGTACGAAGCCGTCGTGGGCCACTCGACCGTGCCGGAGCCGTCCGACGGTAGCGGGGCGCTGGTGAACAGTACGCCCTGGTCGGTGATGAAGCGGACCGTGCAGCCCGGTGCGCCGGTGACTTCCAGGCGGACCGTGACCGGGGTGTCCCGGCCGACCCTCAGCCGCTCCCCGATACCCGCGTGCTCGCCCTTGGACCCGGACGCCGTGAAGGCGAGCGACACCGACTTCGACTCCGCCACGTACGAGCGGCCCGCCCGGATGCCCGCCTGGATGTCCTGGCGGGTCAGGTCGTCGGCGAGGACGACCGTCTGCGGGGTGCCGACCGGGTCGGGGTCACGGTGGGCGTCGCTGTTGCCCATCGCCGGGATCCAGCCACGGCCCTCCCGCACCGACGCCACCAGCATGCCGTCCCAGTCCGCGAGGGCGATCTCGTCGTCGGCGGTGTACGCGCCGTTCCACACCTCGACCGCGTCCGCCTCCCCGAAGCCGAACTTCCAGTTGCAGCCGATGCAGGTGGCGTGCGGGTGGGCGGGGACGACCAGGCCGCCGGAGCGGCGGATCTCCCGGGCGTACCTGCCGAACCGGTTGTCGCGGGCGCGGTAGCGCCAGTCGATGAGGGTGCCGGGGTCGGTGCCGAGGGCCAGGACGTGTCCGTTGCGCGTCGTGACCTCCTCGCCGACCATGACCAGCAGGTCGTCACCCGCCTCCTCGGCCCAGTGGGCGTGCCCGGAGTGGGTGTTGTGCTCGGAGGTGTTGATGAAGTCCAGGCCGGCGGCGCGGGCGAGGTCCGCGATCTCGGCGGGGGTGCGGCGGCCGTCCGAGTACCAGGAGTGCAGGTGGCAGTCCCCGCGGTACCAGGCGCGGCCCCTGCCCCTGGCACGCGAGGGCGGATACACCGGCCTCACGACGGCGCCGGGCTCCCCGTACGTCAGCGTGATCGTGATCACGTACGGCAGCCCCTGCGGCGACACCGTGTACGGGCCGAGGGCGATGTACCAGGTGCCCGGCCGGACCGGTCCTGGGATGTAGCCCGGCGTCGCCTCGTCCGCGCGGATGAAGAACTCCGAGCGGGCGCCGCCCGACCAGCCGCGGAAGCCCCTGCCGCCGAGCTCGGTGCCGCGCTCGTCGAAGACGCCGATGTCGAGGGCGTTGCCCTGGGTGCCGGCCGGGACCGACGGCCTCTCGTAGCTGTACGCGACCTTGAACTCCCGCACACCGGCCGGGATTTCGACCGGCAGATACACGAAGTCCGGCGAGCCGGTGGGCAGCGTGCCGCGCACCGTCCTCGTCTCCTGGTCGCTCGCCGCCTCCGCGTCGTATCCCGGTGAGAAGGTCACGCTCCCCAACGTAAGCGCGGCGGCCGTTCCCGTCACGATCAGGGCGCGTCTGCCCATGCCGTCGTTTCCGTCCGTGCCGTGGTCGTCCTCACACATGCTGCTGCTCCCAAGACGTCGTGAATGACATGCGAGGTGGGGGGTGGGGCGGTGGTGCCGTACGGGTGGCACGTACAAGGGTCGGGTCCGGCTGTGAACTGCGGTGCACGGGAAAGGGATCCACACCTTTCGCCCAGACGCAGAGGACGTGCCCGGTGCGGGGCTTTGTGCGGGGGGTGTGACTGGTGTGGCAGCTGGTGTGCCTGGGGTGGGGCGGGTGGCGCGCAGCGCGTGGGGGTGGGGCGGGCCGCGGCGGAAGCCGTCGGCGATCGCCCGCGCGGACAGCGGCCTACGGTTAGCCATGCCCGTACCGAGGGGCGGCTATCCCCGCCCCTCGGGGGCCGGCGACAAGCGACGGCCGCCCGGCCCGTAGTCGTACCGGGGAGCCTCCGCCGGGCCCGGCGGGCGGCGGCCGGGGCGGGTCGGTGCCGTCAGCGGTCGGCGACGGCCCGGCGCACCGGAAAGCCCACGGCACCCCGCCGGACGCCATTCCCCGCCGGACGCCATTCCCCGCCGGACGCCATTCCGCGCCGGAGGAATACCCCCGCACACGGCAGCCCCTGATCACCGCGATCGTATGCTCGAAGGATGACGACTTCCGCGACCTCTGGAACCGGCCCGACCGAGAACTCCATGCGTCGCGCCCTCAAACGTGCCCGTGACGGCGTCGCCCTCGACGTCACCGAGGCCGCGGTGCTGCTCCAGGCCCGCGGCGCCGACCTCGACGACCTCACCGCGTCCGCCGCCCGGGTGCGGGACGCGGGCCTGGCGGCGGCGGGCCGCCCCGGCGTCATCACGTACTCCAAGAGCGTCTTCATCCCGCTCACCCGCCTGTGCCGGGACAAATGCCACTACTGCACCTTCGTCACCGTCCCCGGCAAGCTGCGCCGGGCCGGCCACGGGATGTTCATGTCCCCGGACGAGGTCCTCGACATCGCCCGGCGCGGCGCCGCCCTCGGCTGCAAGGAAGCGCTGATCACCCTCGGCGACAAGCCGGAGGACCGCTGGCCCGAGGCGCGCGAGTGGCTGGACGCGCACGGGTACGACGACACGATCGCGTACGTACGGGCCATCTCGATCCGCATCCTGGAGGAGACGGGCCTGCTGCCCCACCTCAACCCGGGGGTCATGTCCTGGACCGACTTCCAGCGCCTCAAGCCGGTCGCGCCGTCGATGGGCATGATGCTGGAGACGACGGCCACCCGCCTGTGGTCCGAGCCGGGCGGCCCGCACCACGGCTCGCCGGACAAGGAGCCCGCCGTACGGCTGCGGGTGCTGGAGGACGCCGGCCGCTCCTCCGTCCCCTTCACCAGCGGGATCCTGATCGGGATCGGCGAGTCGTACGAGGAGCGCGCCGACTCCCTCTTCGCGCTCAGGCGGGTGTCGAGGGCGTATCACGGCATCCAGGAACTGATCATCCAGAACTTCCGCGCCAAGCCGGACACGGCGATGCGCGGCATGCCGGACGCGGAGCTGGACGAACTGGTCGCCACGGTCGCCGTGGCCCGGCACATCATGGGCCCCGCCGCCTGCCTCCAGGCGCCGCCGAACCTGGTGGACTCGGAGTACACGCGGCTGATCGGCGCGGGGATCGACGACTGGGGCGGGGTCTCGCCGCTGACGATCGACCACGTGAATCCGGAGCGCCCGTGGCCGAAGATCGACCTGCTGCGCGAGCAGTCCGCACAGGCGGGCTTCGAACTCCGCGAACGCCTCTGCGTGTACCCGGAGTTCGTGCAGCGCGGCGAGCCGTGGCTGGACCCGCGGCTGCTGCCGCACGTACGGGCGCTGGCCGACCCGGAGACGGGGCTGGCGCGGGCGGACGCCGTCGTCGAGGGGCACCCGTGGCAGGAGCCCGAGGAGGCGTTCACCTCGTCGGGGCGTACGGACCTGCACGTGTCGATCGACACCGAGGGCCGCACCGGGGACCGCCGCGAGGACTACGACCACGTCTACGGCGACTGGGAGGCGCTGCGGGAGGCGGCGGCGCCCGGAATGGTGCCGTCCCGCATCGACACGGACGTACGGGCCGCGCTTGCCACGGCCGCCGACGACCCGACCCGGCTGAGCGACGACGAGGCGCTGGCGCTGCTGCACGCGGACGGGCCCGCCCTCGACGCCCTCTGCCGCATCGCGGACGACGTCCGCAAATCGGCGGTCGGCGACGACGTCACCTACATCGTCACCCGCAACATCAACTTCACCAACGTCTGCTACACCGGCTGCCGCTTCTGCGCCTTCGCCCAGCGCCGCACGGACGCCGACGCCTACACCCTCTCCCTGGACCAGGTCGCCGACCGCGCCCAACAGGCCTGGGACGTCGGGGCCGTAGAGGTCTGCATGCAGGGCGGGATCCACCCCGACCTCCCCGGCACCGCCTACTTCGACATCGCCCGCGCGGTGAAGGAACGCGTACCCGGCATGCACGTGCACGCCTTCTCCCCGATGGAGGTGGTGAACGGCGCGACCCGCACCGGCATGTCCATCCGCGAGTGGCTGTCGGCGGCGAAGGAGGCCGGCCTCGACTCCATCCCCGGCACCGCCGCCGAGATCCTCGACGACGAGGTCCGCTGGGTTCTGACGAAGGGCAAGCTCCCCACGGCGACGTGGATCGAGGTCGTCACGACGGCCCACGAACTGGGCATCCGCTCCTCCTCCACGATGATGTACGGCCATGTGGACCAGCCTCGGCACTGGCTCGGCCACTTCCGCACGCTCTCCCGCATCCAGCAACGGACCGGCGGCTTCACCGAGTTCGTCACCCTCCCCTTCATCCACACCAACGCGCCCGTCTACCTCGCCGGAATCGCCCGCCCCGGCCCCACCATGAGGGACAACCGCGCGGTCATCGCCATGGCCCGCCTGCTCCTGCACCCCCACATCCCCAACATCCAGACCAGTTGGGTCAAGCTCGGCACCGAGGGCGCCGCCGAGATGCTCCGCTCCGGCGCCAACGACCTCGGCGGCACCCTGATGGAAGAGACCATCTCCCGCATGGCGGGCTCCAGTTACGGCTCCTACAAATCCGTCAAGGAGCTCCAGGCGGTAGCCGAAGCAGCAGGCCGCCCGTCCCGCCCCCGCACCACCTTCTACGGCGAGGTCCCCGAGGAACGCCGCACGACAGCCACCGCCTCCGACGGCCATCTCCCGGAACTGCTACCGGTGTTGGACTGAGAGTGGGAGGGCCGTTCCGGAACTAAGGCGTGGCGAACGTCAGGTGCACCGGATCCAGGGACCGTAGGAAGTCCCGGGAGTCGAAGAGTTCGGCTGCGGTGGCCACGCCGGTTCTTCGGGTGTGGCCGTCGAGGATTCGTTCGGTGGCCTCGATGACGATGGGGGCGGTGACGGCGTAGATGTCGTGGCCGGAGGCGGTGGCGCGGCGGCGGGTGCCGCCCCGGTGGGCGACCGCCTCGACGAGGAAGGTCTGGGACGAGCGGCCGTCGGCGTCCACCGGGGTGGGCGGGGGAGTCGCGGGGTCGCTCAGGTCGCGCAGCGGGGCCAGGGTCATGCAGACCCGGATCTCCGGTACCCGCAGATGGCGGGAGACGGTGACCTGGTCCGCGGTGGACAGCTCGGTGACCTGCTGGTCGCCCAGCGGGCCGGGGAACCGCCAGGTGTACGTCCGCGCCGGCCCCGTCGGCGGGGTGAGGCGGTTGCCGGTGAAGACCAGGTGGCGGCCGGCGTTGCGCCGCACGGTCCTGCGGGTGCCCTCGGTCGGCCGCCAGCTGTCGAGGGCGATCGCGATCGTGAGGTCGTCGGCGTCCGGCCAGTCGCCCATCGCCGCGTCGGCCAGCAGGTCGCCGAGACCGCCGTAGAACGCCATGGCCGGGGCGACCACCACCCCCGCGTCCCGGGCCCGGCCGGCACGCCGCTCGAAGGTCTCCAGGACCGTCGCCTGTTCCGCGGCCACGTCCAGATAGGGGATGCGGGCGCGCAGCGCCGCGTCGAGGACGGGGAGCGCGGTGTCGGCGAACGGGCCGGCGCAGTTGACCACCGCCTCCGCGCCCGCCAGCGCGCGGTCCAGGACGGACGGGTCCGGATCGGTGAGGGAGACGACCCGGGTCTCCGCCCCGTCGTGGGTCCGTGCGGCGGAGCGGAGCCTTTCGGCGTCCCGGCCGACGAGGAGAGGGGTGTGGCCGCGTCGGCGCAGCTCCCCGACGACGAAGGCGGCCGTGTGCCCGTACGCGCCGACGACCGCGACCGTCCGCTGGTGTGTGTGCATACCGCCAGCATCACGGCCGTGCATCCCACGGACGAGTGGCCGAAACGACGAGATGCGTACACTTTCGGACGTGAGGTCTGTGTCTGTGATGCTCGCGGTCTACGACGGGGCCATGCTGTTCGAGGCCGCCGCGGCCTGCGAGGTGTTCGGCGTCGACCGCGAACTGACCGACGGCTGGTACGACTTCAGGGTCTGCGCGCCGCCCCGGGCCCGGCTGACCGGCGGCTGGCTGCGGGTCGACACCCCGTACGGGTTCGAGGCGCTCGCCGACGCGGACACCGTCATCGTCCCGGCCTGCGGCGACGTCGAGGCCGAGCCGCCCGCAGACCTGGTGGACGCGGTGCGCGCGGCCCATGACCGAGGGGCCCGGCTCGTTTCCCTGTGCACCGGGGCGTTCGTGCTGGCCGCCGCGGGTGTGCTGGACGGCCGCCGCGCCACCACGCACTGGGAGCACACCGCCGCGCTCGCTGCCCGCCATCCCCGCGTCCGGGTCGATCCGGACGTCCTCTACATCGACGAGGGGACCGTGCTGACCTCGGCGGGAAAGGCCGCCGGAATGGATCTGTGCCTGCACATCGTCACCGCCGACCACGGCGCCGCGGTGGCCAACGAGCTGGCCCGCCGGCTGGTGGTCCCGGCCCGGCGCGCGGGCGGCCAGGCCCAGTTCATCGCCGTACCCGCGGTCGACGACACCGGCCACGCGTTCGCGGAGCTGCTGCACTGGGTGAGCGGGCGCCTGCACGAGCCGCTGACCGTGCCCGACCTGGCCCGCGAGGTGAACATGAGCACCCGGAACCTGACCCGTCGCTTCGCCGCGGTCACCGGCACCACTCCGCTGCGCTGGCTGCACACCCAGCGCGTCCACCGGGCCCAGGAACTCCTCGAAACCACCGACGACAGCGTCGAACTCATCGCCGCCCGCACCGGCATGGGCACTGCGGCCACCCTGCGCCGGCATTTCAACCGGGCCCTCGGCGTGCCCCCGGACGTCTACCGGCGTACCTTCCGCAGCCACCCGGCGGGCTGACACCCGCGGGGCGGCCACGGCCAGGGGGCGTACGTCACCCGGCGGCGGCCGAATCGGTCGCGCGCCGCCCCGCCGGCAGATGGATGACCAGCAGCACGATCCCGCTCAGCACGAACACCCGCATCGCGGCGTCCAGACCGTTCCAGTCGCCCGACTGCCACATGGCGAACCACTCCCCGCCGACGCCCACGAAACCGGCGCCGAACAGCAGCATCAGCATGAGCAGCCCGACGGTGGACAGGGAGCGGGCCCGGGTGTCGTCGCGCCGGGCCCACAGATAGGTCCCGGCGATGAGCACGAACGCGGCGAGCGTCTCCCAGACGATGATCGCGACGTACACCACGTCCTGCCACGCGTGCGAGGTGATCGACCGCCACATCAGGTCGTCGTCCTTGAACGTCGTGTCCATCGCGAGCACATGGCGGACGAACTGCTGGTTGGTGCCGAAGTCCGTGATGTTCCCGAAGGCGACAAGGGTGATGTAGAGGGCGACCGTGGCCGTCAGGAGGGTGGAGGTGAGGTGGAGGACGGTGGAGTGAGAGGTTCTGGAGAGCGGCATGTGCCCACTATGGCCGACACCCCGCACACCCAACACCCGGCCGTTTTCCGGTGTTTGGGACAGACTGGAGCCCGGTCCAGGCAGGCGAGGCGGAGGAGTCGGGCGGATGGTGCGGGCACGGCCGTCGATGCGGGAACTGATCAGGGACCGCGGCCGACGCGGTTTCGTCGGCCGGGGAGCGGAACGCGCCGCCTTCCGCGAGAACCTCGACCTTCCCCCGGAGGACGAACGCCACCGTTTCCTGTTCCACGTGCACGGCAACGCGGGGGTCGGGAAGACCTTTCTCGTACGGGAGTTGGAGCAGGTCGCGCGGGAGCGCGGCGCGCTGACCGCGTACGTCGACGAGAGCGTGGGCAGCGTGCCCGAGGCGATGGCGGCCGTCAGCGACCGCTTCGCCCGGCAGGGACACCGCTTCAAGGAACTGGACCGGCTGCTGGCCACCCATCGCGAGCGCCGGCACGAGGCCGAGTCCACCGTCGTGGAGACCCTCGGGCCCGAGCCGTCCGCCGCGAGCATGACCGCCGCCCGCGCGGGCCTCGCCGGGCTGGGACTCGTGCCCGGCGTCGGCGCGCTCGCCGGCGCCATCGATCCGGCTCAACTCGTGCAGGGCGCCGACCGCCTGCGCGCGGGGCTGAGCGCACGCTTCCGCAACCAGGAGGACGTGCAGCTGGTGCTGGCGCCCGAGCGTGTCCTCACCCCCGTCCTGCTCACCGAACTCGCCGACGCCGCCGAGCAAGTGCCCTGGCTCGTCCTGTTCCTGGACACCTACGAGCGCACCGGCTCCTTTCTGGACGGCTGGCTGTACGACGTGATGACCACGGACCGGCACGGCGGCTCAATGCCGGCCAACACCGTGGTCGTGACGGCGGGCCGGCGGCCCTTCGACACCGCCCGCTGGGGCGGCTTCGCCGACTTCGTCACGGACCTGCCGCTGGGGCCGTTCACGGAGGCGGAGGCGCGGGGACTGCTGGCCGGCAAGGGCGTGGTCGCCGAGTCGGTCGTCGCGGAGGTGCTGAGGCTCACCGGCGGGCTGCCGGTGCTGGTGTCCACGCTGGCCGAGGCGCGGCCGGCCGGCCCGGACGACGTGGGCGACCCCAGCGCCGACGCGGTGGAACACTTCCTCAAGTGGGAGCAGGACCCGGTGCACCGCGCCGCCGCACTCGCCTGCGCGCTGCCCCGGCGGTTGGACGCGGACGTCTTCCGGGCCGCCGTGGACTGCCCGGCGGAGGAGGCGGACGCGCTGTTCGGCTGGCTGCGGGAGCTGCCCTTCGTCAGCGACCGCGGGGACCGGCTTCAGTACCACGACGTCGTACGCGCCCCGATGCTCCGGCTCCAGCGGCGCAACTCCCCACGCGGGTGGGCCGAGCGGCACACCCGGCTCGCGGAGACGTTCGGGCGCTGGCGGGCGGAGACCGAAGCGCAGGTGGACAGCGGGGAGTTGTGGGCGGACGACGGCTGGCGGGAGCTGCGGCTCGCGGAGTCCTACCACCTGCTGTGCGCGGGGGCGCGGACCGCGCTGCCGGTCGTGCTGCGCGAGGTCGTCGACGCCTGCAACAGAGGGGACGCGCCCGCCCGGCGCTGGGCACGGGCCCTGCTGGACGCGGGGCAGGACTCGGACGCGGAGACGGTGACACGGTGGGGGCGTGACCTGACGGCGGCGTTCGAGGACGGGGGCCTGGCCGCCGGGCTCGAACTGCTCCTGAACCGGGCGGGGTTCGACGATGCCGCCCAGGCGTTCGCCCGGACCGTGCGGGGCAGCGTCCTGAGCCACGGCGGGGCACACCGGCAGGCGGTGGCCGAGTTCGACCGGGCCATCGCACTCGATCCGGGCCTGGCACGGGCCTACCGGAGCAGAGCCATGAGCCGCGCCGAACTGGGCGACTACCCGGCCGGGATCGGCGACCTGGACCGCGCCATCGACCTGACACCGGACGACGCCCGGTCGTTCTCGCTCCGGGGCGAGTACCACCGCATCCTCGGGGACCACGACGCGGCCATCCGGGACCTGGACAAGGGCATCCGGCTGGATTCGACACGTGACTTCGCCTGGGCGTCCCGGGGAGCGAGCCGGCTGAGCCGCGGAGAGCTCGACGAGGCGCTGGTGGACCTGGGCCGGGCGCTGGAACTCGAACCGGGCTATGCCTGGGCGCTGGCCCGCCGGGCCCGGGTCTGGCGAGCCCGCGGGGAGTACGAGCGCCAACTGGCGGACCTGGAGCGGGCGGCCGCCCTGCAACCCGGCTGGGCCTGGCCCGTCTGTGAGCGAGGAGACGCCTTCCGTGCCGCGGGCCGCCACGAGGAGGCGCTGGCCGACTACGACCGTGCCATCGAACTCGACGACGAGTACGCGTCGGCGTACGCGAGCCGGGGTGTCTGCCGCGGCGAACTGGGCCGGCTCGACGAAGGGCTCGCGGACCTCGACCGGGCCGTCGCGCTCCGGCCCGGGTACGCCTGGGCCCTGCGCAAGAGGGCGGAGATCCACCTCCAACGGCATGACTACGAGCGGGCGTTGGCCGACACCGACCGGGCGGAAACCCTCCGCGGCGACGACGCGGAGATATTCGTATGCCGTGCTCGCGCGCTGATCGGTCTGGGGCGGACCGCCGAGGCCCTCGCCGACCTGGACCGCGCCGCCGGGCTCGTGCGGTCCGCGCCGGCGGTGGACGGAGCCGGTCCCGCTCCGCTGCTGGACCGGATCGACGCGGTGCGCGTGACCGCCCGCGAGCGGGATGCGCGGTAGCCCGGGAGCGGGACGCGCGACAGGCCGGGAGCGGGACGCGCGACAGCCCCGGCGGACGGACGAACCCCACCGAACGCCTGTCAAAAGCTCGCCAATAGTGACCAGAGGGGCGACATTTCGCATACCGTTCCGGCCCTCAACCGACCGTTCCCGTTCGATTACAGTGCTGAGCAGTCGGACGTACGGACGGTGGCTGGGAGGTCTCGGTGGGTGCGACAGCCGGTGCCGTCTGGGGCCGTGCGGAACAGCAGGACTTCCGTAGCCGGGTGCGGGGAACGCTGCTGGGTACGGCCGTCGGCGACGCGCTGGGTGCGCCCCTCGACGTGCTCACGCTGGAGGAGATCCGGGAGGCCTACGGCGCCGGGGGTCTCACCGACCTGGCGTTCGGGCACGGCAGGCGGGGATCGGTCACCCACCTCACCCAGCTCACGCTGTTCACCCTCGACGGACTGATCCGCGCCCAGGTACGCCGGGACACCGGCGCCTGGCACCCGCCCACCGACCTGCACCGGGCCTACCGCCGCTGGGCCGCGACCCAGAGCGACTGGGGCCCCGACGAGCGCCGCAAGGACGACGGCTGGCTGGCCCGCGAGGAGTGGCTGTACGCCCGCCGCGACCCCGCCCGCTCCTGCCTGCTCGGTCTCGGCGACGACACGATGGGCACGCTGGAGGCCCCCAAGAACCCGGCCGAGCCCGGCCCCGAGGCCGCCGCCCGCTCCGCGCCCTTCGGGCTGCTCGTCGGCTGGGAGCCGCAGCTCGTGATGCAGCTCGCCGTCGAGTGCGCCGCGCAGACCCACGGGCACGTCACGGCGTACCTCTCGGCGGGCGCGTACGCCGTCATCGTGCACGGACTGGCCCGCGGCGAGAACCTCGACGGCGCCGTGCAGCGCGCCCTGGGGATGCTCGCGGCACGCCCGGGGCACCAGCCCGTCACGGAGGCCCTCCAGCACGCGCTGGGCGCCGTACGGCAGGGCATGCCCACGCCGTCGCGGGTCGAGGAACTCGCGGGGGACGGGGCGGGCGAGGGGCTGCTCGCCGTCGCCGTCTACTGCGCCCTGGTCGGCGAGGACATCCGGCACGGACTGTGCCTCGCGGTGAACCACGGTGGGCCCTCGGGGGCGGCGGGCGCGCTCACCGGGGGGCTGCTCGGCGCCCTGCACGGCGAGACGGCCCTCCCGCCGGCCTGGCTGGCCGAGTTGGAGGGCCGTCCCACGATGCTCGTCCTGGCGGACGACTTCGCGATGGAGATGACGCAGGGGCCCGCCCTGCACGGGCCCGGCGGGTCCTCTCCCGGGTGGCTCGCCCGGTATCCGCGGGCGTGAGGGTTCCCGCGGGCTGGGGGCGGAGGTTTTTCGCCCCCTCCGCCCCTTCCCGTCCCGTTCCTGGGGGCTGCGCCCCCAGACCCCCGCTGTCGGCCTGGACGGCCTCGTCCTCAAACGCCGGACGGGCTGGTGGTGTCCGCCTGCTTCGGGATGGTCGCCGCCGCCGAACCGGAGCCGCCGTCATCGCTGTTGATCTTCGCGATGAGTTCGTCCCGTTCCGGGGTGTCCTCCGGCTTGATGTATCCGATCAGGATGTAGAGGACGAGTGAGACCGCGAGCGGGATCGACACCTGGTACTGCAACGGCACGCCGCCGTCGACGTTCCAGTTGATCGGGTAGTTGACCAGCCAGAAGGTGACCAGGCCGACGCCCCAGCTGATCAGGGCGGCGGTGGGACCGCTCTTGCGGAACCAGGGCAGCAGGCCCAGCATCAGCGGGATCGCGATCGGGCCCATCAGCCCGGCGACCCACTTGATGACCACCGTGATGATGTCGCCGAAGAAGTCGGAGTTGACCTGCGTCGCGATGGACATCGAAAGGCCGAGGAAGAGCAACGTGGTCAGGCGCGCGGCCAGCAGCCCGGCCCGGGTGTCCCACTCGCGCGCCTTCTTCGACACGGCGGGCATGATGTCGCGCGTCACGACGGCGGAGATCGCGTTGGCGTCGGAGGAGCACATCGCCATCGTGTGCGAGAAGAAGCCGACGATGACGAGCCCCAACAGCCCGTGCGGCAGCAGCTTCTCGGCCATCAGCGCGTACGAGTCCGCCGGCACGTCCGTCTTGATGATCAGCGGCGCCACCCACATGGGGAAGAACAGCACCAGCGGCCAGATCAGCCAGAGCGAGGCGGACAGCACGCCCGAACGGGTCGCGGACTTCGCGGAGTCGGTGGCCATGTAGCGCTGGGCCTGGTTCCACATGCCGCCGTTGTACTCGAAGGTCTTGATGAAGAGGTAGGCGATCAGGAAGACCATCATGTACGGGCCGGCCAGCGGCTTGGTGTGGCCGTCGAGCGCGGGGGCGTCCCAGACGCCCCACAGCTGGCTGAAGCCGCCGAGTTCGGCGAGGACCGCGACGAGCATCGCGATACCGGCGATGAACTGGATGACGAACTGGCCGAGTTCGGTCAGCGCGTCGGCCCAGAGCCCGCCGACCGTGCAGTAGACGGCCGTCACCGCACCGGTGATGAGGATGCCCATGTTCAGCGAGACGCCGGTGAACACCGAGAGCAGGGTCGCGATGGCGGCCCACTTCGCGCCGACGTCCACGATCTTCAGCAGCACACCGGACCAGGCGAGGGCCTGTTGGGTGGGCAGGTTGTAGCGGTTCTTCAGGTACTCCAGCGGCGAGGCCACGTGCAGTCGTGAGCGCACCCGGTTGAGCCGGGGGGCGAAGGTCTTCGCGCCGATCGCGATACCGATGGCGATGGGGAAGGACCAGGTGACGTACGAGGTGACGCCGTAGGTGTAGGCGATCGCCGCGTAGCCGGTGAACATCACCGCGCTGTAGCCGGACATGTGGTGGGAGATGCCGGACAGCCACCACGGCATCTTCCCTCCGGCCGTGAAGAAGTCGCTGACGTCGTCCACCCGCTTGTGGGACCAGATTCCGATCGCGACCATCACACCGAAGTAACCGATGAGCACGGCCCAGTCGAGACTGTTCATATGCCCCCTCCCAGGGTCCGCCTTGTGAACTGCGATGACATGCACGGCACTTCGCCGACGCAGCCCAAGGAGGCCGCGAAGTGCCCGCTCATCGTGAGTTCGGTGGCATGGCGGCGACAACAGCCCGTATGGTCAAGAGGGAGTAAAAATGTTCTGGTTGTTGACCTCGGTTCACATGGATGGACGGCGAGGGGGTGTCACATCGGCGGCTACCGCATCAATTCGCCCGCGTTCACCAGCAGCGACTGTCCGGTGATCGCCCGCGCCCGGTCCGACGCCAGGAACACCACGGCATCCGCGACGTCCCCGTCCGTGGCCAGCTCGGGCAGCGCCATCCGCTCGGTGAGCCGCTTCAGTACATCGGCCTCAGGCACGCCCTCGGTGTGCGCGGTGAACTGCACGTAGGCCTGGACCGGCGGGCCCCACATCCAGCCCGGCAGCACGGTGTTGACCCGTATCCGGTACGGGCCGAGCTCCCGGGCGAGCGAGTACATGGCACTCGTCAGCGCGCCCTTGGACGCCGCGTACGCCGCCTGCCACACCTGGGAGGGCGCGGCCACCGCCGACTGCGTCCCGATGACGACGACGGAGCCGCCGCCCGCCTTCAGCGCGGGCAGGCAGGCGCGGGTCATCCGCAGGGTCCCGAGCAGGTTGACGTCGATGACCGACCGCCAGGTGGTGAAATCGGCGTCCTGGAGACCGCCGAAGTAGCTGTCCCACGCGGCCACATGGACCACCCCGTCGATCCGCCCGAACCGCTCCACCGCGAGCGCGGCCAGGTCCTCGCACTGCCCCTCGTCCGTGATGTCCGTGGCCCGGAAGGCCGTGTGCGCCCCGTCCGGGTCGAGTTCGGCCGCGCACTTGGCGAGATTCGCCTCCGTGCGCGCCCCGAGCACCGCGTTGCCGCCGTCCCGCACCACGGCCGCCGCGACCTGATGGCCGAGCCCGGCCCCGACCCCCGACACGACGATGGTCCTGCCCGCGAGCAGTGCTGACATCGGAGGCCTCCCCGGCTATGGCACATTCCCTGACGGGGCGTCAGAGTATGGGCGTCCAACGGAGGAAGGAAGGGGAGCGACGTGAGCGAGGAGACCCGCGACGAGGTGTACGCGGAGCTGGCGGCCGTCGGACCGTACGGCGTCCGTCCGGGCCACGCCCTGATCACCATGGTCGAACCGCACCCGGGCCATGAGTACGCGTACAACCGCTGGTACGAGGACGATCACTACTACGCGGGCGCGATGGCGATGCCCTGGATGTACGCGGGCCGCCGCTGGGTCGCCACCCGCGACCTCCAACTCCTGCGCCTTCCGGAGAAGTCGGCGGTCGCCCAGCCCGTCACGGCCGGCTGCTACCTCTCCACGTACTGGGTCACCGAGGGCCGCTACGACGAGCACATGAAGTGGACCGTCGGCATCAACAAGCGGCTCAACCGCGACGGGCGCGTCTACCAGGACCGCACCCACGTGTTCACGGCGTTCCAGGACCACGAGGCCACCGTCTACCGGGACGGAGCCGCGGGGCCCCGGGACTTCCACGCCCTGGACCACCCGTACGCCGGCCTGGTCCTTGAGGTGATCGACGCCGAATCACCGCAGACGTGCGCCGAGTTGCTGGAATGGCTGCGCTCCCGGCACCTCCCCGAGCGGCTGGCCGGATCCTCGTCGGCCCTGGTCACGATCTTCCGCCCGACCCCGCTCCCCGGCGACCGGATGACGTACGTCAAGCAGGTCGAGGGCGTGGACACGCGCCTCACGCTGCTGTGGTTCCTGGAGGCGGATCCGCGGGACTGCTGGGAGGGGTACTTCACGGAGCTGGACACGGCGGTCGCCGAAGCCGGCCTGGGGAAGGTGGAGTTGCTCGCGCCGTTCGTTCCCACGGTGCCCGGGACGGACCGGTACGTGGACCGGCTCCGCTAGCGCGGGGAATTGGCCGAGCCCCCTCGGCCAGGACGGCGGGCCAGTCGAGAGGGCTCTGTCGGTGCTGCTATGCGGTTCGGTTTGGCGGTTGTGGTCCTGCGGTGGTGAGGAAGGTGAAGGTGGGATCCGCGCATCAGGCGAGGGCGGAGGACTCCCGGCTCACCTCGGTCACGAAGGCGTTCCACGAGTTCGTGGGAAACGCCAGCGTGGGGCCCGCGGGGACCTTGGAGTCCCGTACGGCCATCGCCTCGAGAACGGGGGACTTGACCTCGACACATGCGCCGTTGCCGGTGGAGTACGAGGACTTGGTCCAGGTGTTCTGGGCGCCTTGCTGGATTGCCATGATCGCTCCGGTAGCCAGTTGTTGAGTTGCTGTCACCGCGCGCCGGATTCCTCACGGAACCCGTCGTTCGGTTTGCGCCAACGTTGTTGCTCGTTGGCGTGATCGACGCTACTCGCCAACCTCGGCAGGCGACTGAAGTATTCACTCGACCGGATGGCATATTCCAATGGAGCTTCCGCTCCGGTGTGGCAAAGGTGTAGAGTCCGGCACCCTCGCGACGCAGGGTGCCGCTGGGAGCCCCGTGAGCCTCAGCGTGCGTACTCCTTCGCGATGTCCGCGATGAACTGCCGCGACTGCTCCACGTTCAGCGCCTGGGCCCGCAGATGCTCGTACATCACGCTGTACTTCTGGACGTCGTTCGCCTTCTCCAGGTACAGGTCGCTGGTGACGCCCTCGATGTAGACGACGCTGGAGTCCGCCGCGTCGGGGAACTCCAGGATCGCGTACTGCCCGTTCAGGCCAGGATGCGCGCCCATCTCGAAGGGGATCACCTGCACGGTGACGTGCGGGAGCTGCGACTGCTCCACGAGGTGCTCCAACTGGTCCCGCATCAGCGAGCGGTTGCCGACGACCCGGCGCAGGGCCGACTCGTCCAGGACGGTCCACAGGCGGAGCGGGTTCTCCGGGGCGGAGATACGTTCCTGTCGGCGCAGCCGCACCTGGACACGCTTCTCGATCTCGCCGGTGGCGGTCTCCGGCAGCGCGCCGGCGATCAGCGCCTCCGCGTACGGCCGGGTCTGCAACAGCCCGGGGACGACCTGGGGGTCGTACACGCGCAGGCTGGCGGCGTCCGTCTCCAGGCCGATGTAGACGCTGTACGGGATGTCGCCGAAGGAGTGCCACCAGCCCTGCTGGCGTGAGTCCTTCGCCATCTGCATCAGGGAGTCGACGATGCGGACGTCCTCGACCTCGTACACCCCGCACAGGTCGCGGACGTCGCGCTGGCTGATACTGCGCCGTCCGTTCTCCAGGCGGCTGATCTTCGACTGCGAGACCAGCAGCCGCTCGGCCACCTCTTCGGCCGTCATGCCCTTGAGCTCGCGGAGCCGGCGCAGCTCCTGGCCCAGTCGACGTCGCCGGACAGTGGGATTGACACTAGACGCCACGGGACGTGCACCTCCGGCTGCGAACCTCTACTTTGCGTATCTGCTGTTGAGCAGACTGCCACCAAGGTGCTTTCTACCGCTGGGAAACAGTGGATATGCGCTGCGTAGGCGCCAGTTCGGGGATCTGGCCGGTAAGAGCGCCCCGGCCGGAGGACGTTCGCGCGACGGAACACGCGCGCACGCGCGCGGTTGGTGTGTGCGGCTGTGCGCGAGTCTGCGGGAACGCCCTGGACGGCCGACCGGACGCGGACGCAGGCGATCTCGTGAACGCCCCGTCCGTCGGACCGGGTAGCGGCGGTGTGTACGCCTGTCCGTCCCGCTTGGTGCGCGGCCGCCTGAACGCTCGTCCGCGCGCCCGCGTATGCGTGTGCATGAACGCCTGCGCGCAGCCCGGACGTACGTCCTTACATGCGGCCGCGCGGGGCGGTGGGGCCGTGTCGTCGTCCGGACGTACGGTCTCATCGCCCCGCGCGAGCCAGCGGCTCCCGAACCGGATCCTGGGGACTGCGGTGCGGCGCTGGTGGTGCGGTCGTACGGGTCCTGCGGTGCTGCGGTTCCGCTGTCGTGCCGTGGGTACTGCGGCTCAGTGGGCCACGGCACGCGCCATGGAACCGTGGCGCGGTTGCATCGGAACACCGCGGGCGGGTTCCGGTGCGGGCCTGACTCCGGCGCCGGCCGGACGGCCTGCCGGTGCCGGGCTACGGCGTGGCTGTGCGGCCACACCGTTCTGGACGTCCATGACCGCGTGGGCCACGAGGCCGCCCATGGGGTCGTGCCTGATCAGATCCCGTAGCCGGGAGCGGGACGAACGTCCCTCATTACCCGGATACAGGTGCTTGCCGAGTCCGACCGCGTGGGCCAGTGCGGCGAGCGCCGCGGTCCGTGGGTCCGGCGGAACGCCGGTACGGATCGCGCTGTCCAGCCGGGCCTTGATCTCCCGGCTGATCTCCGTGTCCGTCGCTTGGTAGCGAGTCGTCGGAAGCACCCCGCACATCTGGCCGGCCACGGCATGGACCATGCCGCACCTCTCCAGATGCGAGAGATAGGTCTGGCGCAGCCCCAGGCGGGGTCCGCCAATCCAGTTCACTGCGCGTACGGGTGCTCCGCGTCGGCGAAGCAGTTCCAACGCACAGTCCAGTGTTGGATCTCCAGTCGGCCGTGGTACGACCACGGCGATACGATCCCCGTCCGGGGCTATCCGTCCGGCCAGCGCCAGCTCCACTAGCTGTGCTCCGGCCAGACCGAGGTCGAGCGACTGCGGCTGTGCGGTGGTACCCGTGGTCGGGTCCAGCGCCAGCAGAAGAAGCTCTTCCGGAATTGATCTGCGGCTCCTGCCCATCCATGCCTCCCCGCGTGGATGAATGACAGGGTGACCCCTCTCACATTCATCTGTCGAGAGGGCGTGACCGCTTCGTAGTGGAACCAGTAGGTATGTCGTTCTCGTCTACCGCAGGGGACAAGCCCCCACACAGGACACTGGTACATGGTTCGGACAGCGGTGTCCGGGCGGCGGTTCAAGGGTTTAACGGGTTTTTGCGGTTACACGGTTCGGATGGGCGCACGGCGGGCGTGCGGCGCATGGAGGAGGCATCGGTGGCGGGCGAGTCCCCCGACAGGTCGAAGCAACACGAGTCGTCGGCGTCGTCGGGAGAACCGACGACGGGGACGGCGGCCGTGGTTCCGGGTCCGACGCGGGGAGTGAAGCCGGCATCGGCTCCGGTCGACCCGCGCCTCGCGGTGGCGCGGGCGGCCACCGTGCGGGTCGATCAGGCTACGGCGGTGTTCTCGACGCGGGATCTGCGGGACGGGGCGGACGGAGCGGGCTCCGACGCCGGTCCGGAGGGCACCGGCGACGGGCCCCCCGGCGACGCGCGACTCCGGGCGGCTGTCGCCGCGTGGGTCGCGACGGCGGACGACGGTGACGCCGAGGCCGGGGAGGCCGCGGGGGAGACCTCCGGAGGGCCTGCGGAGGCCGCCGGGGGGACCAACGCGTCCGGCACGTCCGGTGGGACCGGCTCGGCCGGTGAGAGGTCCACGCCGGGCGCGGACAGCGCCGACGTGCAGCCGGACGCCGGGAGCGACGGCTCCGCCGCCGGGGAGGCGACGGACGCGGATGCCGACGCGCGCGATGACGCCGATGAGGTGTCGGAAGACGAGGTCCGGCCTGAGGTAGTTGCTAAAGCGAAGGTTTCCAGCGGGGCTGCGGATGCAGGTACGAAGGGTGCCGCCGAGTCCGGTGACACCGTGTCCGACGCCCACGCGGAGCCTGGGGGCAGCGACAGCGACAGTGACCGCCGCAGCAACGCCACCAGCACCGGCGCTGAGCCCGTCGCGGTAGCCACCGAGCCCTCGACGGACGCCGAGCCCGAGCCCGGCACCGAATCCGAGGCCAGGCCCAGGGCTTCCGCCGAGACGGACGCCAAGGCCAAGCCCAAGGCCTCCGCCAAGACGGACGCCGACCCCGAGCCCGACGCCACACCCGAGGACAAGGCCGAAGCCCTCGCCGAGGCCGACCCCGACCCCGACCCCGACCCCCAGGACAAGGTCGAGGACAAGCGACCCACCCCCAAGGGCACCCCCAGGGCCGCTGTCACCGCCCCGGAGGACGCCCCCGAGGACGCCGCTCCCCAAGACGCCCCGAAGGACGCCTCCGAAGACGCGAAAGGCGCTCCCAAGGACGCCCCGACGGCCGCCCCGAAAGACGCACCCCCCGTAGACCACCCCACCGCCGTCTTCAAGGCCCCACGCCCCCCGGCACCGGCACCGGCCGTGGACCAGCCCACCACCATGCTCAAGCTGGGCGACGTAAAGCCGCCCGCTCCCGCCGCCGCCAAGGCTCCCGCCCCGGCGCCCACCCCCGCCCCCAAGCCCGAGACCCCCGCCGAACGCACCAGCAAGTTCGTCGCTCTCAAGCCCCTCGACGAACCCGGTACGGAGAAGCCGAAGGCGGCCCCGGTGGCCGCGGACGGCACGGCCGTGGTTCCGCAGGTCGGCCCGGAGCGCACCACCCAGCAGCCGCTGCCGCCCAAGCCGCCGCTGGACCTGCTGGCGGAGCTGACGAACACCCCGCCGCCCCGGCAGACGCCGGTGCGGACGATCGTGCGGCGGGTCAAGATCTGGACGCCGCTGGTCGTGCTGCTCGCGGTGATCTTCGCGGTGGCCCAGGCCGTACGCCCGCTCCCGGCGGCGGCCCTCACGCTCACCGCCGACTCGACCTACACGTTCGAGGGCGGCACCCTCGACCTGCCCTGGCCCGGTCAGGGCCAGTCGGCGATCGAGGTCGAGGGCGTCGGCAGTCTCGGCACCGACGGCAAGCAGACCGCCACACCCATCGCGAGCGTCGCGAAGATCATGACGGCGTACGTGATCCTCCAGGAGCACCCGCTGAAGGGGGACGCCGGCGGCGAGAAGATCACCGTCGACCAGCAGGCCGAGGACGAGTCGAAGAACGTGGACGAGTCGACGGCGGCCATGACGAAGGGGCAGCAGTTCACCGAGCGGCAGATGCTCCAGCTGCTGATGATCCCCTCGGGCAACAACGCGGCCCGGCTGCTGGCCCGCTGGGACTCCGACAACAAGACCTTTGTCGGCAAGATGAACGCCGCCGCCGAGGAGCTCGGCATGACGAACACGACGTACACGGACCCGAGCGGTCTGGAGAAGACGACGGTGAGCACCGCCACCGACCAGCTCAAGCTGGCCAAGAAGGTCATGCAGAACCCCGTGTTCGCCGGCATCGTCGGAATGGCCAGCGCGAAGATCCCCGGGCTCGACGGGACCATCTACAACAACAACGACCTGCTCGTGAAGCAGGTCGGCGTGACCGGTCTCAAGACGGGTTCCTCCACGCCGGCGGGCGGCAACCTCGTGTGGGCCGCGACCAAGACCGTGAAGGGCAAGACGCAGACCGTCTACGGCGCCGTCCTCGGCCAGAACGCGGGCACGGGCAAGGTCTGGGACAGCCTCCAGCTGGCGCTCACCAACAGCCAGAAGCTGATCGACAAGGTCCAGCAGGGCCTGACGTCGGCGACGGTGGTGAAGAAGGGCGACGTCGTCGGGTACGTGGACGACGGACTCGGCGGACAGACCCCGGTCGTCGCCACCAAGGACATGACCGCGGTGGGCTGGCCCGGTCTGAAGACGAAGCTCTCGATCGGCGCCGCCGACGGCGAGACGGTTCCGCACACCGGCAGCGCGGGCACGACCGTCGGCGAGCTGACGGTCGGCGACGGTTCCGACCACGCCGTGAAGATCCCCGTGGCCCTGCGGTCGGAGCTCGCCGAGCCCGGATTCGGCGCGAAGCTGACCCGGGTCGCCTGAGCGGGCGTACGCCGGGGTGCGCGACGAACGTCGCGAACACCTGGTGAACGCCCTCCGAACGCCCCGCACCCCGCTGATGACGCCCCACCCGGGCGCTCACCGGCGGGGTGCGTGCTAGCGTCGCGAGATCGGGGCTGGTCGCGGGCCACGGGTCCCGGCCGAGAACGGAAAACGGGATACCGGGAGTGCCTAGCAGTGGCGACAGCGGAGCCGACACACGCCGACGACGCCGATCCGGGCAGCCCAGGATCGGGCACCCGAATACCTCCGCCCGCGATCGCCCACGACCCTGAACCCGATTCGCGCGACAGACCGACCGCCCCCCGCGCGACGCCGCTGACCCGTCTCACCGGGCAGCTCCTGCGGCACCCCGTCCTCCTCATGACAGCCTTGTCCGGCGTGCTCCACGTCGTCTGGTTCTTCACGTTCGCGAACAGTGGCGGGGACCTCGCGGCGCAGGACGCGTGGGCCGAGTTCGTCGGACAGCACCCGGACTCGGCGTACAACCTCGCCTGGTACGGCGGGATGCACCCGGTGTCGTACAGCGTGGTGTCGCCGTATCTGATGTCGGTGCTCGGCGTCCGTACGACGATGATGATCGCGGGGACGCTCTCGGCGGGCCTGCTCACGCTGATCCTGATCCGCAGCCGGGCCGTCCGGCAGCCGCTGTGGCCGGCCCTCGCGGGCGTGTTCGCCCTCCTCTGCAACGCCGCCTCGGGCCGGGTGACGTACGGCCTGGGCATGGTGTTCGGCCTCGCCGCGGCCGCCGTCGTCTTCTGCTGGCCCTACCGCTGGCGCTACAAACGCTGGGCGAAGGCCCTGTGCGCCGCGCCCCTCGCCGCGCTCGCCACGGCCTCCTCGCCGGTGGCGGGCCTGTTCGTCGGCCTGGTCGCGGTCGCCCTCTTCCTCCAGAAACGCCGGCCGGGCGCGTACGCCCTCGGGATCGCGCCGGCCGTCGTGGTGGCCCTGTCGGCCTGGCTGTTCCCCTTCTCCGGCACCCAGCCGATGGCCGTCGGCTCGGCCTCACTGCCCTTCGCGTCCGCCGTCGCCGTCTTCCTCCTCGTCCCCAAGGAGTGGAAGACGGTACGGATCACGTCGGCGGTGTACGGCCTCGCGGTGCTGCTCGTCTGGCTGATCAGCTCCCAGATCGGCTCCAACATCACGCGCCTGGCGATGCTGTTCGCGGGCGTCGCGCTGATGGCCGCCCTGCCGTTCACGGTGCCGCGCTCGCGCAAGTGGTACGCCACGGTGCTGGCCTTCGTCGGATTCACCGGGTGGATCGGCTTCAAGTCGGTCGACGACGTCGTGCACACGACCCCGGCGGCGTCCTGGGCGCGCGAACTCGCCCCCCTGGTCAACGAACTCCAGGTCGTCGACGCCGAGAAGGGCCGGGTGGAGGTCGTCCCCTCCCGCTCCCACCGCGAGGCCTCCGCTCTCGCCCCGTACGTCAACCTCGCCCGTGGCTGGAACCGTCAGGCCGACATGGAGCGCAACCCCCTCTTCTACGACGACACCCTCAACTCCGCGAACTACCACGAGTGGCTCCAGCGCTGGGCCGTGCACTACGTGGTGCTGCCGAAGGGGGAGCTGGACGGCGACGGCGGGGAGCGTGAGCGGGAGCTCGTCCAGCGCGGGATGCCGTACCTCAGGCAGATCTGGGGCGACGCCAACTGGCAGCTCTTCACCGTCACCGACCCCGCCCCGCTCGCCGAGCCCAACGCCGTCGTCGACCGGGCCGAACAGGGCGAGATGACCCTTGAGGTGAAGAAGGCGGGCCGGATCCTCATCCGCATCCCGTACTCCCCGTGGCTGAGCATCGTCGACGCCGAGGGCAAGAGCCTTGAGCCCCCGCAGGAGACCGAGGCCTCCAAGGACCGCGCCGAAGGCACCCCGAAGACCTACGAGAACGTCAACGGCTGCCTGACCCAGGCCGAGGAGAACGCCTCCGGCGACACCTGGACAGAACTCCTGGCCCCGGCACCGGGCACCTACCGCCTTGCGGCGCCCTACCAGCTCCCCCGGGGAACCCCGTGCCCGGAGGAGCTGAGGTAAGCACTCTCAGCCCTCCGGCGTCTGAGGAGCGGGGTCTGAGGAGCGGGGTCTGGGGCGGAGCCCCAGGAATGGGACGGGAAGGGGCGGAGGGGGCGAAAAACTCACCCCCCGACCCCCCACCGCCGTCACCTCACCTCACCTCACGTCACCTCACCTCACCTCACCGGAAACGCCACATCGCACACCGCGTCCTCCGGCCCCGCCGAGTCCCAGTCCGTGAAGTACACCTCCCGGCAGGGACCGTCGAGCGTCAGCCCCTGCTCCGCGACCCACGCCTCGACCGCCTCGAACGCGGCCAGGATCTGCGGATGGGCGACCTGCGCCTTGGTGATCCGGGTGTAGGCGAGCCGCCGGGCGGGTTCGACCCGCACGCGCGTCTCCCGGGCCCGCCCCGGGCCGTCGGCCCACGCCCGCGCGGCCGCCCCGTCGGCGACGGGCACGCACGACTCGGCGGGCCCGTCGCTCTCCTGGGACACCTCGGAGTGGTAGACGACGAAGGGCGCCGCGCTCACCCCGCCACAGGCCCGCGCCCCCTCCTCCAGCCGCCCGAGCGACGCCGGAATCCACGCCGGCAACTCGGCGGCGAGGGTGTGCCGCGTCTCCGTCAGCACCACAACCTCGGGCACCTCGACCGTCTCGACCACGAACTTCCCGTACATCTCGGAGCTCCTTCCCGAAAGCCGTCCACGGAGGAACTCGGCGAGCGTCCGCTGCGAGGCGAACCGAGCCTCCGCGTCCGCCCAGTACGCCGTGAGGAGCGCGGCGGCCGAGGAACCCTCGGCCGCCACGACCTCGGCGATACGCGCCAGGGGCATGTCGAGTTGGCGCAGCAGCGCGACCGTACGGGCGCGTTCGGCCTGGTCGGCGCGGTAGTAGCGGTAGCCACTGACCTCGTCGACGTACGCCGGGGCCAGCAGCCCGAGCCGGTCGTACAGCCGCAGCGCCTTGGGCGAGAGCCGCGAACGGGCGGCGAACGCGCCGATCGTGAGCAGGTTCTGGTCCACTGGCCCATCCTCCGTCACCGGGCGCCTTCCGCCCGGTGACAAGGACGATGGCCCCTGCCCCAAGGGCAAGGTCAACGCGACGGCCGCAGGCCTCCGTGGACGACAGGCCCTAGCGCAGGACGGCCTTCTCCACCGCGGCGACGACCTCCGCCGACTCCGGCTCGGTCTGCGGCGAGAAGCGCGCAAGTACCGTGCCGTCGCGTCCGACGAGGAACTTCTCGAAGTTCCAGCGGATGTCCCCGCTGTGCCCCTCGGCGTCCTCGGTGGTCACCAGCCGCTCGTAGAGCCCGTGCCGCGCGTCCCCGTTCACGTCGACCTTTTCGGTCAGCGGGAAGGTCACGCCGTACGTCGCCGAGCAGAACTCGGCGATCTCCTCGGAGGTCCCGGGCTCCTGGCCCATGAACTGGTTGCAGGGCACCCCGAGGACGGTGAAGCCCTGGGCGGCGTACCGCTCCTGGAGCCGTTCGAGGCCCGCGTACTGCGGGGTCAGGCCGCACTTGGAGGCCACGTTCACGATGAGTACCGCCTTGTCCCGGTACTGCGCGAGGTCCGCGGAACCACCCTGGAGGGAATCGATCTCGACATCGAGCACGGAGTTGTCAGTAGTCATGAAACGGAGCCTAACTCCGGTGGGTGAAGGGCTCCCCCGTCCGCTCGCCCCGCTGGGCTGTGACGAGCACCTCACCGGTGGCCGTCCGCGAGTACAGCACCGACCGTCCCGCCCGCCGCCGCTCCACGAGCCGCGCGTCCAGCAGCACCCTCAGGTGCCGCCCGACGGACCCCAGCCGCTGCCCGGTCACGGCGACCAGCTGGGTGGTGGACAGCGGGGAGTCGAGGAGTACGAGGACGGCCGCGCGGGCCGGCCCCAGCAGCGCGCCCAGGCTCGCGGGCACCGCCGCCTCGCCCGGATCGCCGGCCAGCGCGCCCGCGCACGGGTAGATCACCGCGTACCGGTGCGGCTCCTCCCAGGAGACCCACCCGACGCGCTGCGGAGTGACCGGCACGAAGAAGAGCCGCGCCCCGGAGATCTCACGGGGCGGGTACTCGTGGGCGTTCACCTGGAGCCGGTTGTCGCCGAGCCACCGCATCCCCGGCCGCAGCGCGTCGAGCGCCGCCGCCCAGCCGCCCTGGCTCAACTGCGCGGTGCGCGCGACGACATCGGCCTCCAGGACGCGCCGCCGCCGGGCCCAGTACGGGCGTACGGCGTCCTCCCACACGTGGGTGAGGAGGTCCGCGGCGCGCTCCGGGAGGTCGTCGCGGTCCAGGCGGGCGGGGAGCGGGCCGCGCAGGGAGAGCGTGAGGTGGGCCCGCGACTCAGCGGGGGAGACCGCGCGCACCCGCGCCACCTCGTCCTCGAAGGCGGTCGGTTCCTCGTGCGGGGTCGGCGTGAGGAAGTCGGCGATCCAGTCCCGGCCGAGCCCGGAGCGGATGAGCAGCGCGGTGACGGGCTCGGCGGCCAAGTACCGCCGGTAGGAAGGGAGATGGGCACGCAGCCAGGCCTGTTCGCCGGGGTGCGAGGCGGCTGCCGCGTGCAGCAGCTTCAGGCTCGCGAAGGTCTCGGCGAGCGGCGACAGCACGAAGCGGCTCCCGGCGAGCGTGTCGGCGTTGACCTGCCACCAGCCCACGCGAACGCCCCCCTCCCACCTCTCGATGTTCCGCTTCCGCGACGCCAACCCGCCTGACGTTTCGCTCCTGCGCGAAACAATAACGACCGCCGCGCACCGCACCCCAGACTCCGCGCATGCGCAGCTACTCCGACCTCTTCCGCACCCGGGAGTTCACTCCTCTCTTCCTCTCCTCCTCGCTGCACTCGGCGGCGTCCACGATCGGCGCGCTGGCCATCGGGACACTGGTGTTCAGGGCGACCGAGTCGCCTCTGCTGTCCGCGGTGAGCATGTTCGGGCCGCAGCTGGCCCAGGTGGTCGGCGCGACCACGCTGCTGTCGGCGGCGGACCGGCTGCCGCCCCGCTCGACGATGACGGGCATCGCCCTGTCCTTCGCCGTCGGTACGGCGGTGATGGCGATGCCCGGCCTGCCCCTGTGGGCGCTCTTCGCCGTCATCGCGCTGCTCGGCCTGATCTCCTCGCTCGGCGGCGGCGTCCGCTGGGGCCTGCTGAACGAGATCCTGTCCAAGGACGGCTATCTGCTGGGCCGTTCGGTCTTCAACATGGCGAACGGCCTCACCCAGATCGCGGGCTTCGCGACCGGCGGCGCGCTGATGGCGGTGCTGTCACCGAGGGCCACACTGGCGGTCGCGGTCGCTCTGTACGTGGCCGCCGCCCTGGTCACCCGGCTCGGCCTGACCAGGCGCCCGCCACGCGCCGAGGGCCGCCCGTCCGTCGCGCAGACCTGGCGTACGAACGCCCTGCTGTGGTCCTCGCCCCCGCGCCGCACGACGTACCTGCTCCTGTGGATCCCGAACGGCCTCGTCGTCGGCTGCGAGTCCCTGTACGTGTCCTACGCCCCCGACCGGGCGGGCCTGCTCTTCGCCTGCGGCGCGTTCGGGATGTTCGTGGGCGACGTGACGACGGGCCGCTTCCTGCCGCCGCCGGTCCGCCGCCGGCTGGGCATCCCGTTCCTGCTGCTCCTGGCCGGGCCCTACCTGCTCTTCGCCCTCCGCCCCGGTACGGCGATCGCGGCGGCCTGCGTCGCCCTCGCCTCCGTCGGCTTCGGCGCGAGCCTGATCCAGCAGGAACGCCTGATGGCCCTCACCCCCGAGAAGCTGAGCGGCCACGCCCTGGGCCTGCACTCCTCAGGAATGCTCACCATGCAGGGCGTGAGCGCGGCGCTGGCGGGGTCGGTGGCTCAACTCACCTCGCCGGGAACGGCGATGACCCTGATGGCGGCGACATCCCTCGCGGTGACCGCGACGCTCTCAGCCGCGGGCAAGCGTCAGGAACGCCGTCCAGCTGGCGGGGGCGACGGCGAGGGCGGGGCCGCCGTCGGCGTTCTTGGAGTCCCGGACGTGGACGGCGTGCGGTGAGGAGGCGACCTCTAGGCAGTCACCGCCCTGCTCGGTGCTGTAGCTGGACTTGAACCACTGCAATGCGGTGCTCATTGCTCTCCTAGCAAACGGCCCAACAGGCTCTTGGTCTCCTGAGGGTTGAGAGCCTGTGTCCGCAGCATCGCATACTTGCGTTCGAGGACGGATACCTCGTCGGGGTCGGCAATGAGCCTGCCGTTGAGCTGCCCTTCGACGTAGGCGACGCGCTGATGGTCCGCGGTCTCGACGAGCACGAACGGACCGGAGAGCCCGGCATGGAAATCGCGTCCCAGCGGCATGACCTGGACCGTGACTCCGGGCAGACCCGCCCACTCGTGGAGGCGGAGAAGCTGCTCGGCGTAGACCTCGTCGCCGCCGAGCCGGTCTTTGAGCGCCGCCTCGGAGATGACGAAGCTGGCAGTCGTCGGGCTCTCTCGGCGCAGGACCTCCTGCCGCTCCATTCGCGCGGCGGCTCGCTGCTCGATCTCGTCCCCGGAGAGAACGGGGACATCGTTCCGGAAGACCGCGCGGGCGTACTCCTTGGTCTGAAGAAGCCCCGGAAGGGCCTGGTTCTGGTACGAGGACAGCGCGAGCGCCTCCCGCTCCAGGTCGATGTACTCCTCGGCCCACCGGGGAAACAGATCCACCTCGGGCATGTTGGCCACGGCCACGGACAACCCCCTTGGTGTCGAGAAGTTCGTCGAGGAACTCGGCGTACTCCGCTCTCAGGGACCGTCTGCCCTGCTCGATGGAGGCGAGGGTCTGCTCGTCCACCATCAGCCGCTCGGCCAGCTCCCGCTGGGTGTACCCGGCCGTCCGCCGGAACACCCCGATCAGCGCCCCCACCATCTTCATGGCTGACGCGTTCTTCCTACGGCCCTTGCCGCTCCCGCTGTTCACGGTGACGAACTCCCCACTCGGGGGCGTACGTTCACCCCAGCACACCCGTACAACGGAATCCGTACGGGTGAACCGGGCGGGCCGCTCAGCCGACGTCGGAGGCGTCCAGGCGGTAGAGACCGCTACTGGAACCGGCGTCGACGGCGGTGCCGTGCGCCTCGACCCAGGTGGTGATCTCGGAGTCCGTGCCCTGGCCGCCGCCGTCGCCGCTGATGACGATGTAGTGCAACTGGCCGGACTTCACCAGGGACTTGAGCTTGGCGAGGGTCATGGCTTCGTCCGTGCCCGACCAGCCGCCCATGGAGATGACGGGCTCGCCGGACTCCAGGATGATCGAGGCCGCCGTCTGGTCGGTGGCCACCGCGACCAGCCAGGTGGCGCCGTCCTGGTTCTCCTCCAGATACGTGATCATCTCGGAGTCGACCTCGGTATCGCCGCCACCCGTACCGCCACTTGTACCGCCACCAGTGCCGCCGCCCGTCGGCGGGTTGCCGGTGGGCGCGCTGCCGCTCTTGCCGGCGGTGTCGGGACCGGTGCTGGTGCCGGTGCCGGTGGGCGCGCCGCCACCCGGCCCGCCACCCGTGCTCGGACCGGCCGTCGGGTTGGTGCCGTTGCTGGAGGTGCTCGTGGCCGCGGCGAGGGAGTACGCCGTCGGACCGGCCAGCAGGGCGACCACCGCCGTCAGCGCCGCGAGGCCCAGCAGCCGCCGCCGACGGGTGAACCGGCCGACGAGCAGCCCGAGTACGGAGGCAGCACCCGTGATTCCGGCCACGAACTCGGCGACGGTGTAGAGCGTCCCGGAGCCCGACACCCGCTGGAGCAGGACGACCGCCCAGACCGTGCTGACCGCGACGGCCAGCGGCAGCACCCAGCCCCACTTCGCCGCCGGGCCGTCACGGAACGCCCGGTAGAGCATCACCCCGCCGATACCGGCCAGGGCCGCGATGCCGGGTGCCATGGCGGTGACGTAGTACGGATGGAAGGTGCCCTCCGCGAGGGCGAAGGTCAGGTAGTGCAGGACGGACCAGCCGCCCCACAGGAGCAGCGCCGCACGCTTGGCGTCGGTGCGCGGAGCCCGTCCGCGCAGCACCGGACCGCCGACGAGGGCGACGGCGGCGAAGGGGATGAGCCAGGAGATCTGGCCGCCCATGATGTCGTTGAACAGGCGCAGCACGGAGGCGGATCCGCCGAAACTCGCGCCGTTCCCCGCGCCGCCCGTCGACGAACTCGCCCCGAAGACACGGCCGAAGCCGTTGTAGCCGATGACGAGGTCCCAGACGGTGTTGTCGGTCGAACCGCCGATGTAGGGGCGCGAGGACGCGGGCCACAGGTCGACGACCACCATCCACCAGGCACTGGAGACGACGAGCGCGACCGAGGCGACGGCGAGGTTGCGGATCCGCCTGCCCAGCGGGGCGTCGGCGGCCCAGAGGTAGGTGAGGAGGAAGACCGGCAGGACGACGTACGCCTGCATCATCTTCGTGTTGAACGCGAACCCGATCGCGACCGCCGACCACACAAGTGGCGCCGGCCGCCCGCCCCGTACGGCCTTCATCAGCCCGGCCGCGCCGAGGAGCATCAGGAGGACGAGGACCGGGTCGGGGTTGGTGTCCCGGTTGATGGCGACCGTGATCGGCGTCAGCGTGAGCGCCAGCGCGGCGACGGTCGCCGCCATCGCGCCGAAGTCCCGCTTGACCATGCGGTACAGGAGCGCCACCGATCCCGTGCCCGCCGCGACCATCGGCAGCGCCAACTGCCCGGCACCGAAGCCGAACACGCGAGCCGAGAGGCCCATCACCCACAGCGCGAACGGCGGCTTGTCGACGGTGATGAAACTGCCCGAGTCCAGGGCGCCGAAGAAAAACGCCTTCCAGCTCTTGGTGCCGCTGTAGACGGCGGCGTTGTAGAAGCTGTTGCCGGTGACGGAGGAGACGTTCCAGGCGTACAGCCCGACGGCCAGGACCAGGATCGCCCAGAGCGCGGGCCTGGCCCAGCGCGGATCGTCCGGCGGCCCGGTGAACAGCCTGCGCAGGCGGGGCCCGACACCTCCGTCGGCGGGCGGCCCGGCCCGGTGCGGGCGCCGTCGGCCCTCTTTGTCACAGGTTGGCTCGTCAAGGGTCGGCTCGTCACGGGTCGGCGGGGCGAGGGTCGTCATGACACGCACTCCAGGGTTGGAGAGGGGGCGACTGGGAGACGAACGTCGCAACCCTGTCTGGGGCGTCGGTGAGCCCGTACTGAGGGAAGAGTGAGAATCAGGGAACTCACAGCGAGCGCACAGCGTGGTCACGCCGGAGCCCAAGGAGCCGCCGGGAACCGGGGCTCGGCCACGGTCGTTCGCGCGATCCCGGGCCGTTGTCAGTGGCCCGTCCTAGTGTGGTGGGACCAGCGAACGGAGAGGCTCCCATGACGACCCTGCCCGACAGGCCGAACACCGCGCTGCTCGTGATCGACGTGCAGAACGGCGCGATGACGGACGTCCACGACCGCGACGGCGTGATCGCGAACATCAACACCCTGCTCGACAAGGCCCGTTCGGAGGAGGTACCCGTGGTGTGGGTGCAGCACTCCGACGACCAGCTCAAGCGGGACAGCGAGAGCTGGCAGTACGTGGCGGAGCTGGTCCGGGCCGACGCGGAGCCGCTCGTCCACAAGCTCTACGGCGACTCCTTCGAGGACACCGAGCTGGAGACGCTGCTCGCCGAACGCGGTGTGGGCCGGCTCGTCGTCACGGGTGCCCAGACCGACGCGTGCATCCGCTCGACCCTGCACGGAGCCTTCGTCCGCGGTTATGACGTGACGCTGGTCGCCGACGCCCACACCACGGAAGACCTCACGGCGTACGGCGCACCGCCCCCGGCCCAGGTCATCGCCCACACCAACCTCTACTGGCAGGAACAGCGGGCACCGGGCCGGCTCGGGAGGACCACGGACACGGCGGAAGTGACTTTCTGAGGGCGGACCTTCCGGCTCTCCGACGAGAGGACTTCGCCGCCGGACCTGCCGGAAATGGGCGACCGTGCCACCCGATCCGCGTACTTCCGTTACGACAGGCACCCTTGACAGCGTGCGTACCTTTCGCGACGTTTGAGCCTCGCCGAACAGTTGGCAGCCGACCAGGGACGTGGCCAAGGAAGTGACAGGACGCGGACGGCGCGTCACGGGGGAATCGGGGGAGCGGTCGCCCATGCGATCCAGGCAATCCGCACGGTCAGGTCAGTCAGATCCGTCAGGCCGGAGTCGGTCAGGCAGCGCCGAGGGGACCGTCGAGGCGGCCCGGTCCGCTGCCACGGACATCACGGTCCACCGGCCCCAGGAGCTGAGCCCCTCGCTGATCCAGGCCTGGCACCGGGCGATGGAGGAGTCCCCCCACTACGCCAACCCGTTCCTGGCACCGGAGTTCGCGGCCGGAGTCGGCAGGCACCGCGGCGGCGCGCGGGTCGCGGTCCTGCACGAGCACGGGGAGCCCGTCGGCTTCCTCCCGTACGAGCGCAACGCCTTCGGCGTCGGCCGGGCCATCGGCCTCGGGCTCTCCGACTGCCAGGCCCTCGTGCACCGACCCGGAGTCACCTGGGACACCCAACGGCTGCTGAAGGCCTGCGGGTTGTCCGTCTTCGAGTTCGACCACCTGGTCGAGGAGCAGAGACCCTTCGGCAGATACGTGACGGGGACGTTCGCCTCACCGGTACTCGACCTGAAGGTCGGCGAGGGCGGCTACGCGGAGTGGCTGCGCGGCGCGTACCCGGGGCTGGCCAAGACGACCCTGAAGAAGGAACGCCGCCTGGGCCGGGACCTGGGCGAGATGCGGTTCGTCTTCGACGAGCGCGACCCGCGGATGCTGCGCCGGCTCATGGAGTGGAAGTCCGCCCAGTACCGCAGGACGGGACGGATGGACCGCTTCGCGCGGCCCTGGATCGTGGATCTGGTCGACCACTTCTTCCACGTCCGCGAGGAACACTTCACCGGCATGCTGTCCGTCGTCTACGCCGGTGACCGGCCGGTGGCCGCGCACTTCGGACCGGCCTCGCGCACGGTGTTCGCGGCCTGGTTCACGGCGTACGACCCCGAACTCCGCTACTACTCACCCGGGTTGATCATGCACCTCCGGATGGCCGAGGCGGCCGGCCGGCAGGGCGTGCGGCTCATGGACATGGGGCGCGGTGACAAGGAGTACAAGGACTGGCTCAAGACCCGCGAGCTGCGCGTGGGCGAGGGGTTCGCGACCCGCCCCAGCCCGGTGGCGGCGGCACACCGGATGTGGCGCAGACCGGTCCGCGGCCTGCGTAACACGGTCCTGGCCCATCCCAGGCTGCGCGAACCGGCCGACCGCCTGCTGAGAACGGCCGGCGCCCTGCGCACCTCGGCCCGCCCGGGAACGACCCGTACGGACCCCGGAGCCCGCTGACCCCGCTGAGCCCGCCGACGATCCCCCTTCATCTCCCTCCCCACCTCCCCACCTCACGTGGAACCCGTGGTAGCCCCATGGCACCGGTGATTCCCGACGGAACGACGGAACGACGGACGCGAACGGAACGGGGTGACGATGTCGTACGGAGCGCGGCTCGCCGAGACGATGTCACGGCGGCTCGGACGGGAATGCGTCTACACCCCGTCGGCCAGACTGGCCCTCTACCTGGCATTACGCCGCTGGTGCGCGCCCGGCGCACGGGTGCTGATGTCGCCGGTGAACGACGACGTGATCCTCTTCGTCGTCCTCGCCGCCGGACTGCGCCCGGTGCAGGCCCCGGTGTCGGTGTGGGACGGCAACATCGACCCGGCCGCCATACCGGAGTCGACCTGGCGGAACGTGGACGCCGTCCTGACCACCAACCTGTACGGGATCCCCGACCGGGTCGTGGAACTGCGGCGCCGCTGCGACGAGTTGGGCATCCCGCTGTTCGAGGACGCGGCGCACGCGATCGGCACGAGGGTGGACGGGCAGCCGATAGGGACGTTCGGGAAGGCCGCGGCGTTCAGCCTCTCCAAGCACGCGGCGTCGACAGCCGGTGGCTTCCTCGCCGTCGAAAACGCGGGCGCACGACGGGAGTTGGAGACCCTGCGCGACGAACTCCTGGCACCGCGCCGCCTCCGCGACGACCTCACCGCGACCCTTCGCCCCCTGGCGCGGTCCACCGTACGCACCCTCCACCTGGTGCGCCCCGTCTGGCGGACCCTGCAACGCCTGGGCCTGCTGGAACGCGACGCCTACCGCATGCCCCTGCACAGGCCACGCCTCTCCGCCCGCGGGCTCGAACCCCCGAGCCTCGACGCGTACGAACCCTGGGTGCGCGTGGACCTGCATGGCTTCCGGTCCCGCCACGGAGCCCTGGTCCGAGCCCAGTTGGAGCTGCGCATGGCCGCCCTCGACACCAACCTGACCAAACGCAGCGCCGGTGTGGCCCACCTCTCGGAGACCCCCTGGGCCTCCCCGGTACTACGCGACCGGATGCCGGTGGGCGACGCCCCGCTCCCTCTCTTCCGGGCCCCGCTCCTGGTCCGGGACCGCGACACCCTCATCACCCGGCTGATCCGCCACGGCGTGGTCACCGGCTACGTCTACGACCCTCCGCTCGACGACTACGCGGGCCCCGAGTTCGTAGAACCCTCCCCGTCCCCGGAAGCGGCCCGCTGGTTCGCCTCCCACGTACTCCCAGGGGACCCCCTCCTGGCCCAAAAACTCACCAAAGCCCTGACCAGCGAACAAACAACCCCAGCCCTCCCGACCCCGACACCGGCTCCTACTCAGTCCTGAGCCGTGCTCCAGGTTCGGATTCGGGTTCAGACCGCGGCGATTCGGGGTTGGCGCCGGGCGGTGTGTATGGGTTGCACCTTCCGTAGCGGCATGTGGTCCGGTGGACTTACGTCCCGGTCCCTCGGGGAAAGGTCCCTGCTCATGCATTCGTCCTTCATGCCACCCCGCCAGGTCAAGATCGGTGACGCGGCGGTCTTCGCCGGCACCACGCCGCGGGCGATTCGCCATTACCACGAGATCGGCCTGCTCCCCGAGCCCGAGCGCGGCGGCGACGACCGCCGCCGCTACGGGTACGAGGACATGATCCGACTTCTGTGGATTCGCAAGATGGCCGACGCCGGAATCACCCTGGACGACATCCGTGACGCCTTGACCACCGGCACGGCTTCCGCCGGTGCGGACGGCGGAGACGGTATCGCGGGCATCCTGGAGCGGTTGGAGGAAACCCTCGCCGAGCGGGAGGCGGAACTGCGGCGGCAGCGGACCGCTGTGCAGCGGATGCGCACCGAAGGCAGCCGGTTGGGCCTGCTCTCCGACTTCGTCACCGACCGTCTCAAGAGCCTGCCCGAGGACTCCCTGCGTCAGGCGGACCTGGACAGTCTGCTGGTCACTGAGCGGATCTTCGGCCCGCTCGGCGCGGCCGTCCAGACCAGCCGTTTCGTCGTCCTGGCCACGCATCCCGCTCTGCGGGAGGACTCCGACCGCATCGATGACGCCGAGGAGGCACTCGATGACAGCGTCGCCGTCGATGACCCACGGGTGGCTCAGGTGGCCGTCGAGCGGCACGCGTTCGAAAGCGCCCTGCAGGCGGTCATCGAGGATTCCGGACTGAGGAAGGACGACGATGCCCTCTTCGACGCCTGGGACACTTCGCACCCTGCTACCGCCGATGACGGCGAGGACGAGGCCGACCTCAGCTCCGGCAGGCGGGAGGCTGACTCCATGAGCGCGTTCGAAGCCACCGGCAAGATGCCCTACGACTTCTCCCCAGCCCGCCTGCGCTGTATGGAACTGGCCGAAGAACTGTCCGCCCGGGAGTCACCCGCTACCTGAAACACGGCCAACCGTGCACGAGGTCGTCAGGTGGCCCGACCGGATTCCGGCTCGGCCGTGATGCCGGGAGGCAGCTTCGTCGCCTCGTCGATCACGGCCGCCGCCCCGACCTGCTCCGCCGTACAGCCCCGCGCCGTCGCCAGATCTGTCCCGATCAGCCTGGCGTTCGACAGATCGGCGTCCACGAGACTGGCCCCTCGCAGGTCGGCCGCGCGCAGATTGGCCTCGCCCAGGTACGCCCGGTCCAGCCAGACGCCTTCGAGGCAGGTCTCCTGCAACCAGGCGTCCTCCAGCCGCGCCTCGGTGAGATCCGAGCCGTTCAACTCCGCGCTGCCCAGCCGGATCCGGTCCAGCCGGGCCTGCTTGAGGTCGGCGCCCCTCAGATCGGTCTGCCGCAGATCGATGCGGAAGGGTTCGTGCGTCACCGGGCGCCGCCCCAGCACGGTCAACGCGGCCTGCACGTACTCCGTCGGATGTGGGTCGGTCCGAACCCGCGCTTCTCCCTCCGTGCCCAGGAGCGTGTGCTCCCTGATGAACGCCGCGAGCACCTCGACGACCGTCAGGTGATCCTTGGGGGAGTCGCGCATGATGCGTTCGAGGGCGTATATGCCGCCCAGGCGCTCAACCGTACGATCCGACGCCAGCAGCTTGATGGCCTCGACGTAGCGGTCGTTCACCTGCGCCTCTCGCGAGAGCTCCGCCTGCTCGCGGTCCCGCTCCCGCGTGTGCCGCAAGCTGCGGTCCGTGTAGTAGAGACCGGCCGCCGCGACCGCTCCCGCCCCCAGAGCGACGAGAGCCGTACGAACACCCGTCACGACGACAGCGTCCGCGGGTTCCAGATCCTCGGTCCGCAGATGCCGCCCGTCCAGCCACCAGGGCCCTTGCCAAAGCAGCAGAAAGTAACCACACACCACCAGGACGAGCCCGGTCACCAGTCCCGCGCGCTTCCATCGCGGCCGCATGGGGGTGAGGGTGCCCGACGGGGGGACGGGCTAAGCGCGTACTCGGCTACCTGTCGAGCAACCTCCGACGCGCTACTGAACGCGGCGGTGTGGCGGGGGCGCCCCCGGCGGCGGGGCCCCCGGGGTAAAGCGGGAACACGGGGGGGGGGGGTGGGGGGGGCGGGTGGGGGTGTTGGTTGTGGGGGT